>JACPPR010000036.1 GCA_016190895.1 Chloroflexota bacterium
GAGATACCTGTCCCGAACCGCCTCCGCGTACTCCTGTATACTGCGTCTCGTCACCTTAACCTCCAATACAAATCCTTTCGGTAACACTTATATTGACGCAACCATACCATTTTCGGTAACACTTATTATGAGTCAATGCGCCCTATTGCTTACTTGGAGCGCTGGCAGTAAAATGTAAAGGGCAAATAATTTTCCAAACGGAGGAATTATGCGATTTATTATTTACGGAGCCGGGGGCATCGGGGGTGTTATCGGCGGGCACCTGGCCCGCACCGGACATGAGGTCGTCCTGATAGGCCGCCCCGGCCATGTCAATGCCATCAAGAAAAACGGGCTACGCTTCGTAACGCCCAGCGGCACCCACATTTTACGCATACCGGCGGTGACCGAGCCTAAGGATATCAAGTTTACTTCCGATGACGTGGTTCTGCTGACTATGAAAGGACAGAACACGGAGGAAGCTCTTCAAGCCCTCAAGAAAGTGACCGAAACGGTGCCTATTTTCTGTTTCCAGAACGGGGTGCGGAACGAAGAGATTGCCGCCAAATATTTCCCTAGAGTCTACGGCGTGATGGTCAGGGTGGGTGCGGAATATCTGAAAGATGGTGAGGTCATCGCCCGGCGCGACCCCCCGGGCTGGTTCGTCATCGGTCGCTACCCGAAAGGAATAGATAAACTGGCTGAGTCTGTGACGGCGGAGTTACGGATGGCCAGTTTCATAGTCAAGACGAGCGAAGATGTGATGCCCTACAAATGGGGTAAGCTAATGAGCAATCTGAGTAATGCTATCGATGCTATCACGGGCGCTCACGGGGAGAGAGCGAACCAGGTTTCCCAGGCTGCCCAGAAAGAATTGACCGAAGCCCTGGCCCAGGCAGGCATTCACTGGGTATCCCAGGATGATGTCATGAAAGAGATGCCGGAGACGACGACTCCGCTCCGTGGTAGTATCGATACCGGTGGGGGCAGTTCCACCTGGCAGAGCCTGACGCGCGAGCAGGGCAGTGTCGAAACCGAGTTTCTCAACGGGGAGGTAGTCCGGTTAGCCAAGAAATTGGGACGCCAGGCGCCGGTCAATGAAACGCTGTTGCGGGTTTCCCAGGAGATGGCGGCCAAACACCAGAAGCCGGGCGCATATTCACCGGCACAACTGATGGCGATGGCAGGACTCTCCAAGTCTGCGTAGAGCTAGAAAACAAGATAATGACGCTTCTTGAACAATGGAAGAGCCGGGCGAGACGACTGAAGGTCGATACCTACGCTCTCTACCTGGCTTACAGGGAGCCCGAAGTGCCCTGGTATGCCAAGGTGGTCGGCGCCTGCGTGGTCGGCTATCTCCTCAGCCCGGTAGACCTGATTCCGGACTTTAGTCCCGTTCTCGGCTACCTGGATGACCTCGTCATAGTGCCTCTCGGCATTACAATTACAGTGAAGATGATTCCGGTCACCGTGATGGACAGGTGCCGGATAAAAGCCCGGGAAAGCCTTGAGAACAAGCCCAGGAGCTGGGTAGCTGCCGGCTTGATTGTTGCCGTCTGGCTTCTCTTAATAGCTGTTAGTATTGCTGTGGTCATGCGAGCCGTAAATTAGCTCGAGGAAATGCATTGGCAAAAACGAGCGTGAAAGCAGTAGTCACAGGTGGGGCGGGATTTATCGGCTCCCATCTTATCGAAGCGTTGGTGGCCCGGGGCTACCGGGTAACCGTCCTCGATGACCTTTCGTCGGGCAAACTTGATAACATAAGAGAGTTTCTCCCATCAGTGCAGTTCAAGCAAGGCAGCGTGACCGAACTTCCCTTGCTCAGGGAGATTTTCCAGGGGGTCGATTACGTTTTCCACCTGGCGGCTATTGCCAGCGTACAAAAGAGCATCGATGACCCCGCAGCCAGCCACGAAGTAAATGTAACCGGCACGCTCAACGTTCTCCTGGCGGCGCTAGAAAACAAGGTGAAGAAGGTAGTCTTTTCTTCCTCAGCCGCCGTTTATGGAGATATTCCCGTGCCGCCCGCGAAAGAAGAGATGGCTCCCTGCCCGCTGTCTCCCTATGCGGCAGACAAGCTCGCCGCCGAGACCTATTGCCAGGTTTTTGGGCGCGTCTATCAGTTGCCCACCGTTTCTTTGCGGTATTTTAATGTTTACGGACCCCGCCAGGACCCCAAATCCCAGTATGCGTCGGTAATCCCTGCATTCATGAGCGCTGTTAAGGACGGAAAGCCGCCCACCATCTTCGGTGATGGCGAGCAAACCAGAGACTTCGTTTTCGTCAAGGATGTCGTCGCGGCCAATCTGCTGGCGGCTGAGACCGATATGTGCGGAGTCTTCAATATCAGCCGGGGAGAAAGCGTCAGCATCAACCGCCTGGCCAAGCTAATCATCAAGCTCACCGGCAAAAGATTAGAACCCGTTCACCGCGAGCCGAGGGCAGGCGAAATCAAGCACAGCCTGGCGGACATCTCCAAAGCGAAGGCTTCCGGTTATGAGCCGAAGTATGATTTGGAGTCCGGCCTAGCCGAAACGCTAAAGTGGTTTAACGTCACCAGTATTTAGTTGCATAATTGACTACGCGTATTTCCTCTCCCCTTGCGGGAGAGGATTAAGGTGAGGGGGTGGTCTCAAAGTCACCCTCATCCCTTCGGCAGGCTCAGGGCAGTCTCTAACCTTCTCCTCCTAAGGGAAAAGGGATTCTGTGGTACAGGCATTTCCGCAACTAACCGCCAGCCAGCTACTTCTTGAGAACAATAGTCACCTTTTTCGGATTGCTCACCCCCTTGAGGGGAGCGACCATGCCGAAAATAGTGCTCTTGATGATTTTGCTGGCAAAAACGTTGGTCGGCACTGCCTTCCCGTTCAGAGTCACCGAGACCTTCTCTCCATCGATAGCCAGATTAAGGTCTTTAATTTTGCCGGTGCCCTCGAGAGCCTCGATGACACCGCTGACTGTATGGTCGATGAATCCTTGAACGAAGTAGTCGGTACTAATCGGCGTATCGTTCACAACCAGGTTCAAACTAACCGTCATAGTCTACCTCCTCTTTCCTGTTGTTATTGCGAGTCCCGATTTATCGAGACGTGGCAAATCCACATAACATAAATCTTAGAGATTGCCACGTCGCGGAGTTTACACTGAGCGAAGTCGAATGTGCTCCTCGCAATGACGCAGTGTTGTTAAACACCCTGAGCTTTGTCATTTGACACTTATTTACGCAATAGCCCCTTCTTTTACCAGCTCGGCAATTTCCTCATCCGACATGCCGAGGATGTCTTTGAAAACATAATCATTGTTTTCGCCCAAAAGGGGGCCTTGACGGGTGCGCAGCGCCAGACGGTAATATGGCGGAGGGGAATTAATGTATTTTTTGGCTTCCGGGGACTCGATTTCCCAGAAGAACTGGCGAGCTTTCAACTGGGGGTCGTTCTCAACCTGGTCCCGGACATTTTCTACCACCCCAGCGGCAACCCCTCCCGCCTGCATCTTACTCATTACATCTTCCGCCGTGCGGCTGCCGGTCCACTCATTCACCAGCTTATCAAGCTCTTCTTCATTCTCCTTCCTGGTCAGGAGAGTGGCGAATCTGGAATCTCCGGCTAGCGCCGGATTGCCGATTACCTTGCAGAAATTATGCCATTCCTCATCGGTGAAGACTGAGATAGTGCACCACCTGTCTTCGCCCTGACAGCGATAAGCATTGTGGGGCGCTGCGTAGGAGCACTGGTTGCCCATCCTGCCGGCGACCCGCTTGTTCACCGTGTAATCGAGGATAGCCGGCGCCATAAATTGAATGCCGGATTCATACTGAGACATATCGAGAAACATCCCTTTGCCGGTCTGGCGGCGGTATTCGAGGGCGGCCAGAATAGCGATAATGTTATAGCGGGGGGCGACGAAGTCAGTATAGGTGCCGACCCAGCCCGGCTCGCGGTCGGGCCAGCCGGTGATATGGTTGTAGCCGGTTAAGGCCGACAGTTTGTGCCCGGAGGCGGCATGCTTAGAGTGCGGCCCTGTCTGCCCCTGCATACAGGTAGCCAGATAGATGATATCCGGCTTGATTTTCCTGATGTCTTCATAGCCCAGGCCTCTTCTTCCCAGCGTGCCGCCGGCAAGGTTCTCGACGAAGATATCTGCTTTGGAAATCAGCCGGCGGGCTAACTCCAGTCCTTTGGGAGTGGTAAAATTGAGACTGACGCTGAGCTTGCCGGTGGCGTTTTTGCGTTCTTCGGTTCTCCTGAATCCGGCGGCTCCCATGCGCCGGCTGCCGGTCTCAATTTGAATCGCCTCAGCCCCGCAATCAGCCAGAAGCTGGGTTGTCACGGGGCCGGTAACATATACGGTAACTTCAACAGACCTGATGCCCTCAAGAAGCTTTTTCATCTTCACCTCTCGTATCGGGTTTAGATAACTCCGGCTTGCTTTAATACGGTCAATCTCTCTTTTGAGATACCCAACTCCCCTTCGTAAATCTCCTGGTTATGCTCGCCGATGAGAGGCGCCCGGCGGGATATCCGGGGGGGCGCCTCCGAGCAGAGGCCAAAAGCGCCGGGGTAAGTTATCCTGGTGTTTAGTTCAGGATGCTCCACTTCTACCCAGAATCCCCTGGCCTTAAGCTGAATATCCTGGAACATATCAGCCGTCGTAGCTACCGGGTAGAGCATGACATTGTATTTGACCGCTCCTTCCAGAAGCTCGGCTTTAGTTTTAGTCATAAAGAATTTGGTAGTCGGCCCTTCGATTTGGTCCATCTCCTCCTGTGGTATGCCTCCAAAATCGGGTCTGCTCCAATCGAACCCGTCGATGAATTCGGTGGACATCCCTTCTGCCTGCATCCATTTGATGAGCGGCAGGCTGGGGGCAAGGGGCGACGTGCCTCCGTGAGACCAGGAGACATAGCCATCCTTGCACGGATATATCCGGGTCGTGCGATGACCTGCGTTAGGCATTTCCGCAGCCCCCCGTTTGCGCACCATCCCGGGGTTACGGCTCCAGGCCGGGTTGCGGTTCCCGCCGTCCATTATAGAAAGAGCCTCCTGTATCGAGACGTCAATCTGCTGTCCCTCACCGGTATCCCTGCGCTGGTAAAGGGCTACCAGAGCGCCGATAGCGCCGTCAGCGGCGGCATTAAGATAGGACTGGGAATGGTTGCTTATCCTGACAGGGGGACGGTCGGGCTCGCCCCAGCCCGACATCTCTCCGCTCAATGCCCAGGCGACGATATCGGAAATCTTGTAGTCTCGATAAGGGCCGGTCTGCCCGAACGAAGTGATTGAAATCAGAATTATCCCGGGTTTAATCTTGTCCAGAGCCGAGTATCCCAGCCCGAGTTTGTCCAGATACCCCGGCGGGAAGGACTCGATAACAAAATCGGCAGTCTTGACGAGCTTTTTGAAGATTTCCCGGCCGTCGGCGGTCTCGATGTTGAGGGTTATCCCTCTTTTGCTGGTATTGAGCGAGAACCAGAGAAGGCTCTTCTCAGGGTCAGGCTCATCGTGATAAAAGGGGCCTATATTGCGAGCCGGGTCGCCACCCGGCCTCTCTATCTTGATAACATCAGCCCCAAGGTCTCCTAGAATCTTCCCGCAGAGCAAGCCTTTCTCATCGGTCAGGTCCAAAGCCCGGTATGGACTTAACATACCTCGAGGTTCATTTGCCATCTTGAACTACCTTTCTTCTGTGCCGTTTCAGCACAAACTAAAACATTCTCGACCGGAACGCTTCCCGAAGACATCGTCTCGAATTCTACCGCCAGGCGTCTACGCTGTATACGGGGGCATTGAAGCGGCCGCCGCTTAGCTGAACACAGGCCTCTTCCTGTCCGCCGGCAACAATGATGCAGCTATCCCGCGGCTCGCTAACGACGGGCACCAAATAGTCATCCGGCAATTCCTTCCAGTGCTTGCCGGAAGTCCTTTCGACGCCCATCCAGCCGTTGGTAGTCAAATCAGGCCAGGAGCGATTTCTATAGTTCTTTACCGGCTCGAAGCTTCTCTTGAAGAGCCACTCGTAGGCCTCATCTTTAGTCTTGAAGCCATAGTTATGTAAGTGCTGGGCCAATTCGGGAATCATAACCAGCGTCCAGCCGCCCTCCATACAAGCCCAGAGACCGGGGAAGAGGTACTCCAGCCAGTTGTGCGGGCCGGGCTGACCTTTCACATCGAGCTTTCTGGCAATACCGCCGTGACCGCTTTTCTGAAATGCCCGGTAGCCGCCCGGGGAAAACTCATGCCCCAGCATGCCGCCGTGATTGCCCACACCGCTCATCACCATAACAACGCTTTCGCTTTTCTTGAAGCCGCTCTCTTCATTCAGCCCCTGCCAGCCCGCCGGCAGACCGTCCACATTCTCACCGAAACAGACGCCGCCGTTGTTAAGAGGGCTGCCATGGCTGCTCATTCTGTTGACTCCGGGCACAGCGCCGCCAAGGTTAATGGACATCAACTGATAGGCGCGGCCGATCGGCCCGTTGACCGGGCTGCCCGGACCGAGATGTCCGCAGCCGGTGTTCATCTTTATTTCCTTAACGATGGGCCCGCTGACGACACAGACCTGGCTGGGGAAGTTTGTCGTACCGGTGCCAACCCCTGACTGGGCAATCGCCAGGACTACGGGCAGGTGCTCCGGCTTACAGCCGGCCATCACGGCAATAGTAGCTACCTTTTCCACCGTGGCTGTCCAGTTCATCGGCTGGAACAGCACCGGCTCGCCCTTCTTCCTGCCGCCCCGCATCCCCAGGGAATCAGCCTGGTGAACTATTACCTCGTCCGGCTTATGGCTGGTGCCGGTCAGCATCTCCCGCACCCGCTCTTCGGTGGGCACCCTTATCGGGAAACCATCTGTATAGATAGATAGGGGAGCATTGACCGGCGAGGGAATGTCTTTTGTTTGTTGGTAAAAGTTTTCGGCTTCATCGAGGGTGCCTTCGAAAAGTATCCTGGGCTGAGGCGGAGAATAGAGACCCTTCTCCTTTTCTTTGGCAGTCAGCGGCCTGGTCAGTCCTTCGATAAGGGAGCTAAGTATTCTATCGATGTCCTCCGGACCGGGCAGCGTCCGCGAGGCGGGCAAGAAGCGTACGTTGGGGACGCCATTCGAAAGCGCCTCCTGACGGACCATATTGTGCTGGTCTTCCAGGTCGATGAGTACCGTGGGAATGCCGGTTTTCTCAAGCTGGGCTATGTAAGGCAACTGCCTCCATACCGCACCGCTTCACCAGCATACCCCCATTATCAAGCCATTGGTGGTCTTCATCTCCTCTTCGGATAACCGCACCGGATCGATGCCGTAGGTCTTCTTGGTTGTCCAGTTTACGTCCGGATAATCGCTCTTCAAGCGCTTCTCCAGGGCGATTGTGATATCAGGCTCGCCGGTGATGTTGATATTGATAGTCTTGCCATCGACGGTATCGAGACGTGGCGCCAGGGGATAAGTTTCCACCGGCTTTTGAATGCCGACCGGATTGAGACACTTGTACACTTCTTTTGTTGCTGGCATTTTTTTGCTCCTCCTTACGATAAATTACATTTCAGTTTCTATTTGGCTGTCGGCTCTCTTTGTAGCCGTTTTGTTGACTGGCAATATACCATACGCTAAGGAGTATATTCAACCACCACATAGACCTGGGTGGTTCTTGCGGTACCCCAGTTGTTCGGAGCCCAATACCAGGCATTCTGCCTTATGCCTGCCTGCAAAGCGTCTATATCGCTCCACTGCCATACACCCCCGCCTGGTTTGGTTGTCCACTGGTGTGAGACAGTCATAAACGGATAGTTGTTGGACTGTCCGCTGGGAATACTAATTGGCGGACTCTCATAAACGACTCCCCCTGTCTTTATCGCAATATATGCATACCTTTGCAGATATATCTCCCACACTCGCGCGTACACGGTGACGCTGTTGATTGCTTTCTATCTCGTATGATTGTACAGACTCTGCTTTGTGAGACTGTTGTGCTTCCATCGGGACTGGTGGGAGAAAGAAAGTAAGAGAGGCGATGATGAGCAGACTTAGAATTCGCTTTTCCATGGCTACCTCCTATTTTTGAGTGCCACCCGGCGGTGGGATTAGTGCGGTTGTCACAGCCCTTTCTCTCCCGTAATCATCGAGCAACTTGAACGTAAGCTCGCCAAAGTGACGCAGAGCTATTCTTCTTACCAGCACTGTCTCTACTGGATAGCGTTCGTCCGCCGGGGAGCTATCAGGTCGAAAGAATTGCGCCCTCACAAATACGGTGTTTTCTATCTGCCATACGTCCGTAACGTTAGAAAGTATTCCGCTGGAGCCCAAGCCATAAAAAGCTGCCAACAAGATGTATTCGGAAAAGTCAATCTGGCGAGGTCTAATGGAATATCGTTCAGTGGAGCCTATCCGGTCCAATATATATGGCTTTTCAAACCACTCTGTAAGGGACTGGTTATCTGTAAATACTTGAATTCTCTGCTTCATAACTTCATCCAATGGCAGCCCTCCAAAAAATTCGCGGTTGGCTTCCATATAGATTTTTTCAAATTCCAGTCCGCTACCTCTCGGTATCTGCCCCTGCGAATAACCGCAGCCCGAAAGGAAGATAAGAGCAACAACTAACAAGCTCGGTATTCTCTTTATCCCGTGTCCCAAATCCTACCTCTCTTGCCCTTTGGGCAACGGAATCACTGCCGTTGTCATTGCTTTTTCTCTTCCATAGTCATCTACTAGCCTGAAAATAAGCCTGCCATACTGGGGCATCTTCGCCTTACTAACTATTATTGCGCTATAAGGTAAACGTTCGCGTTGTGTAACAACATAGGTTCCATGTTCAACAGTTACTGGTTCAGATAGTTCGGCGTCATAGAACTGGGCTCTGACATATACGGTACTCTTGTTCTGCCAGACATCGGTAATTAAGATGAAATCGTTTGGATGTTCTCGGCGTCCTTGGAATGCCACCAATAAGAAGCTATTGGAGAAATCACCTTTATTATCAGTGTTGATATTAACGTGGCTATTAATAAATTGAAGTCCATAAATGTTTTCCAACCCCTGGGCAAAAAGAGATTGGTTATCTGTCATAATAAATATTCGTGGTGCCTTTCCTATAAGGCGAGACTCGCCATCACGATCAATCAGATGGCCGCCTGTTCCCCCATTATTAAAGTCCAATTCTGTCCCTTGAGAAAGCTGCTCGTAGGAATAGTAACGGCTGCAACCTGCAAACAGCGGTACCAGTAATAGAAAGACCGATAGTGTAGACAAGCGTCTCATTCCCGCAGTCATTTTCACACCTTCGCAAAAGCCCGGCTAGTAACCCATTGACTTCTTCAAGTCCTGGTCTATCCACCTGAAGCGCCAGGCTTCGTCAGGGTCGAAGTAACCGATGTGTTCTTCCCCGTTAAAGTTTTTCAGCCACGGCTGGTAGACATCGTAGGTGTACGGCAAGGGCAGGACGGCGCCCCAGACCAGATTTTCGATGAAGTAGGGTGCAAAGTCCTTCAGCAGTTGCTCGACCTTCTTGTCATCTCTGCCGAGGTACTTGTTCATCTCCTCATAAACAGCCCGGCTTTTAGCATCACCCGGGTAGTATTGATAGTTCGTGGCGCTCTCAAGACGTATCCCGTGCATCTTCCAGGTTGCCCAGTTCTCCTGCGAGTTGCCATAAACCATCTCGGGGAAGGTCCTGCCTCTTGTCATCGTACTGACCGTGGCGTTATCACGTACGTCGAGGGACATATCGACACCGATTTTCAGTAAGTATTCTCTGATAATGGCCAGGAAATCGACATTGGCAGAGGTAGTTAGAATCGAGGTCTTGAAGCCGCTGGGATAGCCGGCCTCTTTCAGTAGCTGTCTGGCCTTCTCAGGATTGTAGCTGAATATCTCCTGAGCTTCCGCGGAGAGCTGCTCAAGCGGGGTAAAAAGCTGCGGGTTGACTCCCTTCGAGTATGGGTAGGCAAATAGCTCAGCGTGACCTTTATAGTAACTGTCTACCAGTTCCTGACGATTGATGGCCAGGCTCAGCGCCTTACGGACCCTGATGTCCTTGAAAGGCAGTTCGGGCTTATCCATCCGTCCGCCTATTGCCAGGGAGCCATTGGGGGTTTTCTGAATGAGGTTCAGCGACGAGGTGGTCTTTTGAAGGTTCTCGGCATCTTCCCAGGAAACACCGCCCAGCTGGTCAATTCTGCCTGTCCGCAGGGCGGCTTGCCGGGTGGAAGCATCGGGTATGATAAGCTCTTTGTGAACATCGGCATAGGGCAGGCGGTTCTCCGGGAAAAGGGGGTCGGTCTCAAAGTAGTTTGGATTTCTGACACGGGTTATCGAGCTGCTCGGAACGTAGTCTTTGAGTATCCAGGGTCCGGTCCCGACATTATTTCTCCAGTTCGAATAGTCACCGTACTTCTTTATTACTTCAGGCGCGTAGCCCCCGATGTAAGTTTGTTCAGCAGTCATAATGAGAAGCGGCCCCAGAAATGCCGGGGGAACCTTGATTTCAACCGTATATGTATCGAGCGCCTTAACCGATAGTATTCTCTCTCCGGCGGCCGTAGTGCCCATAACAAAGCTACTGGGGCTTTTTATCCACTGACGCTCGTATTCTGCGGCGGCATCAGTGGCGGTGAACTCTCTGCCACCTACCAAACGGCTAGCCTCGCTATCTGGATTCAGACCGTAGTGCACGCCTTTGCGGAGATGAAAGATAATGGTTGAATCATCGGGTATCTCATAGCTTTCTGCCAACTCGCCCCGCCAGGTCTTGGTTTCATAAGACCCGCTAATCCACCAGCTTCTCTCACCAGTACCGGCGGGACCCCGCGCCCAGTCTCCGGTCATCATTTCATTGCCGGAAAAATCGTGACCGGCATTCGAGGAAGTCGCGAACATTACAGCATCCCATCTTGTTGGGTCGGTGGTTATGGAGGTAGTAATGGTACCGCCGTATTTTGGTTTTTCAACCATCTTTTCCACGGTCGTTCCATCTAGCCTGGTTAAAGTCAGTTTTACCGTGTTGTCACCACCAGCCACCACCTTTGTTTGTGCCGGCTCCTCTGCCGGTTTGGTTGGGGTGGTCGGTGTGGTTGGAGCAGTCGGGATAGTCGGTGTGGTCGGGATGGCCGGGGTTGCCGCCTGACCGCAGGCAGCTATCACCAGGGATAGCGCCATCAGGCTGCTCACCACCAGCCAGAGAATTTTTCCTCTCATGCTGTTAGCCCGCCTTTCTTATGTTTTGTGTTTCATTATAATTAAGGAATCAGTTTTTATCAAGCAAACCCCCGGGCCACTCTGAGACAAAAGTCGTAGCAGTGGCAAGGAGGGACAGAATATGTTTATAATCAATATTATTTATTTTGAGAGGAGATAACGAGATGGCACAACTGGATAAAATAGTAGAAGGGGTGTATCGCATCAGCTCTACGGCCGGGCCGGGAGGTTTTAGCTTCAATCAATTCCTGGTTAAAGATGAGAAGAGCATCCTCATTCACACCGGAGCGGTCCAACAGTTCAAGGCAGTGGCAGACAGCATCGGCAGTATAGTTGACATAAAACAAATAAGCTATCTATTTATCTCACACTTCGAATCGGATGAGTGCGGGGCGCTCTGCAATTTCCTCGGGCTTAACCCCAATCTCATCCCGGTCTGCGGGGCAATAACCGCCCGCCAGCTCCAGGGCTTCGGGCTGCACGGCTCGCCTCAAATTGTCAAACCGGGCGATGAATTGTCCCTCGGTAAGCGCAAGCTGAGCTTTATCAGCTATCCTTCCGAGATGCACCTCTGGGAGGGCCTGCTAACTTATGACACGACTGACAAGATACTCTTCTCCAGCGACCTTTTCGTGGCTCGCGGTGCCGGAGAGGCTGCTATCAAAAAGGCAAACCGGGCTGAAGCGATGAAAATCGAAGCCAGGTCGATTCCTTCTGAAGAGGGCAGAACCAAATGCCAGGCGGCTCTCGACCAGCTCGATATTCAACTAGTGGCGGTGGGGCACGGTCCGGTGCTCGACCTGAGACCGTAAAGAGGGGAATCCCCGAAAAATGTGTTTCGAGAGAGAGGGCGAAATGCCCCCTCTCTCCTTGACAGGAAACTCTACAGCCTAACCGAGTATTACTTGCTTTCTCCGCCCTTTTAATCTAAAATGAGAGACGATTTTGGGCCATTAGCTCAGCTGGTTAGAGCACAGTCCTGATAAGACTGGGGTCTCTGGTTCGAATCCAGAATGGCCCACCATTCCGTTCAACAGGTAAAACTTTCGAGAAGTCGTTCCCTCTGGGACTGTGAGTTCGGTTTGAATCCCCCCAGCTGGGCCAGACAGGACTTTTGCAAAACAGGTTGAAAGCTTTTTTGAACTATCCATAATTGCCGCTCCCTCTTTCCATGAGGGACGCGGCAATGAACCTAAATGACCCCTCTCATCGCTACTTCATCTTTGCCCTAAC
>JACPPR010000040.1 GCA_016190895.1 Chloroflexota bacterium
AAGCCGGACACGGTCGGAAAAAGGTAGAAAACGCAAAAACAAGAACGGCAGAACTGATAAACGGAGTATCAACACCAGTTTTTCAGCACCCTGCTAGGAGACAATTAGCGTGGCAGAGGCGTCCGGCCTGGGGTAGAGGCGTAGCGTAATTTTCGTGATAATTCCCAGAAGCCCGCTACTGTTTATCATCAGTTGCAAAAGGTCGAAACCCTGGTTATTCTTGAGGAGTTTACCGCCGAAATTCATTATTTCTCCAGTAGGAATCACTACTTCGAGACCTTTTACATAATTGCGCATGACACCGTATTTTACTGCCCGTGAACCACCGGCATTCAAAGCTACCATCCCGCCTGCCTGTGCTCCCTCATCACCCGGGTGGGGAGGGAATATGAGACCGGCTGCGTCGGCCGTCTTGAGAATCTCAGCGAGCGTCACTCCCGCCTCGACAGTCACCATCAGGTTATCGGTATCCATCTCTATAATCCTGTTGAATCTTTCCATCGATACGAGCAGGCCGTCTCTTGTCGGAATCGACCCGCCACAAAGACCGGTACCGCCGCCCCTGATGAAGACGGGGGTTTTATCCTGATTTGCCAATTTTAGAATATCCGAAATCTGCTGGCTATTATCGGGTTTAATGAGTATGACATTCTTCGCCGGTTCAGGCCTTACTGTAGGAACGCTTTCATCGGAAAGATAGGGAAGCACCCGTTGTCTGTCTGTTATGACAGCGTTTTCTCCCAGTATCTCATATAGTTTCTTGATGTCCATCATAGCAAACCCTCAAAACAGTCACAGGAAAGATTGTCCGGAAATAACGAGCTAATATTACTCGCTTCGTTCTTCCCTTGTCAAAGGATTGCACGTTGTGCCGTACTGCCGTTCTACCCGGCTAATACGATTTTTATCGTATTAGCCGGGGTACAACGATGCTATGCTTACTGTATCGGAGTTCGTGAGGGTAAGTTATAATCTGCCCGGAATACCGCACATCAGAGGGTGTTTAACAACACCCTGTCATTCCCCGCCCCGTGTCGCAGCATGGGGTAAACTCCGGCGGGGAATCCATAAGTACGGGAGACTGTGGGTTCTCCGGTCAAGCCGGAGAATGACATTATTAAACGCTCACTCAGCGGTTTGACGTAGGCTGCGCAATTTTGCTAGTATAAAGCTGGAACCTCACGAAAATAGACGGAGGGGATTATCGTGACTAACGAAAGAAGAGCAGAGACCACGGCAGAAGCTACAGCCCGAGGCAGGACTTACGGAGCATTCCGGTGCTTGAACTGTTTTGAGAGGAATACTGCTCCATCCGGAGCAAAGTCATTTAAGTGTCCCAAATGCGGGTTTGAGTGGCGCCTTTCCTGGCCCATGCCCACCCAGCCCCGAATAAGGGGCCCTGTCTGGGAGACAAACCGGCGGCTGGCTGAAGAAGCTACGGCCAAGCAGACGAAGGGGGAGAAATAACCAATGGCACTGAATAGAAAAATTGCTTATATCGATCTCACCACAGGTACCGTTGAAGCCAAGCCCATCCCGGTTAAGATGAGGAAACAGTTCCTCGGCGGCCGTGGACTGGATGCCTATTTGTTGTACAACCACATCAAGCCCGGCGTGGATGCTCTCGGTCCGGATAATGTCCTCCTTGTCAGCGCCGGCGTTCTGGTCGGCACGCTCGCTTCAGCATCATCGAGAACGCACGTTGCCGCCAAATCCCCTCTGACCGGCTATTTTGGAAGCTGCAACATGGGTGGGTTTTTCTCTCCTGAATTGAGGTTTGCCGGATTCGACCATCTGGTGATTAAAGGTAAGGCGGCCAAGCCGGTTTATCTCTGGATTCATAACGGTGAAATTGAAATAAGGGATGCCTCTAAAGTCTGGGGCAAAGGCGTCCGCGATACCCAGGAAGCCATCCGCGAGGAGCTGGGCGACCACGAGATAAAGGCGATGACAATCGGTATCGCCGGCGAGAATAAAGTGCGTTATGCTAATGTGATGACGGAAATCAAGAATTCCGGCGGCCGGACGGGTATGGGGGCGGTGATGGGCTCCAAGAACCTCAAGGCGATTGCCGTCCGAGGCACTATGGATATCAAGATAGCGCACCCAGCCGAAGCTCTCGAATATGACAAAAAAGTAATCAGCCAGGTAACCGCAGCCAAGGTCTCTCAGGAAATGGGCAAGTTAGGCACCCTCTTCATCTGGGGGGCAACTAACAGCCAGGGTCTCGTCAGGACGAGAAATTTCCAGCTTAATCAGCTCGATGAATCCGATGCTATCGAACCGGAGGAATTTGAAGAGCATACCTTCGGCATGGCAGCGTGTTATGGCTGCCAGGTCCACTGCCGGGCCAGGTATGTCATACCCGATGGCGAATACAAGGGAGTCTATGACGAAGGCCCGGAATACACCTCAATCGGCGCTTTCGCTGGCGAGCCGGGCTGCCGCGACCTGACCACCGTTCTGGCAGCCAATCACCTGGTCAACGATTATGGTATGGATACCCTGGAAGTCGGCGGTATGATTGCCTGGGCAATGGAGCTATACGAAAAGGGTATTCTGACCGACAAAGATACCGGCGGGCTGGATTTGAGCTTCGGCAACGAGGCTGCCGTTATCGAGATGATTCACCGTATCGCCAAGAGAGAGGGCCTGGGCGATATTCTGGCCGAAGGGCCCCTGCGCGCCGCCGAGAAAATAGGCAAAGATTCGATTAAATACCAGATTCATGTCAAGGGGATGAGCGCTCTCCATTCCGATGACAGGCCGGCGCCGGCCCTGGCGCTGGGCATCGCCACTGCCTCCCGTGGCGCCGACCACCTGAGGAGCCGCCCGGCCATCGACCTCTACCACCTGCCGGAGCCTGTGTTGAGACAGATTTACGGCCAGCCAGTACCCTACGAGGGCCCGCTGACATCCGATTACACCGATTACGAAGGCAAGTCCTGGCAGGTCTTCTGGCAGGAGCAATGCTACATGGCTGTAGACAGTCTGGGTATTTGTAAGTATCACACCATCTTCCTGGGACCCAACTTTCCCAACTTCGAGGAATGGTCCAAGCTGCTCTACTACAACACCGGACTGGAAATGACGCCTCTGGACATCTGGAACGTCGCTCGCCGGGCGAACATGCTGGAGAGGATGTTTAACCTCAGGGAAGGCCTGACCAAGCAAGAAGACTGGCTGGTCGACCGGTATTTCGACGAGCCGACCAAGCTGGGTATCCCCAAGATTAGAGGCCGGGTTATCGACCGCGACAAGCTGCACAAGCTGATAGATGAGTTCTATGGTTTCCAGGGCTGGGATACGAAAGGCGTTCCCAAGCCGGAAACTCTAAAAGCTCTCGGCCTTGAGAAGGAACCAAGTCACCAGCTTTAGCGAATAAAAGAAACGGAGTTAGGTAATGACGAAACAGCTTGTTATAGATTACGAGAAATGCACTGGCTGCCGCCTGTGTGAGATGGTCTGCTCGGTGAAACACGAGGGGGTCGTCAATCCCGCGCGCTCCCGGATTAATATCGCCAAGTGGGAGACGAAAGGGCTGACTGTGCCCGTAGTCTGCCGGCAGTGCGAGGATGCGCCGTGCGTGTCGGCCTGCCCGACCAACGCCCGCATGCGAGACGAAGAGCTGGGCCGGGTAATCGTGAATTACGACCGCTGCATCGGCTGTAAGACCTGCGTGGTCGCCTGCCCCTTCGGGGCGATAAACTGGGACCCTTTAGCCAGGAAGGTAATCAGTTGTGACCTGTGCGATGGCGAGCCTCAGTGCGCCAGGTTCTGTGAGACCGGAGCAATCCGGTTTATCGAAGTCAGCACGGCCAACAAAGACCGCCAGAGAGAAGCCGCGGGACAGCTACTCGAATCGATGCAGAAACCAGTTCAACCGGCAGCCAGATAAGCGCGCGATACAGAAGAGGTATTGAACGTGAAAGTCCTTATCCTGGGCAATGGCGTTGCCGGTAATACTGCTGCTTCCACTATCCGCCGGCTCGATAGCCAGGCTGATATCACCATTATCTCGGAGGAGACTTTCGCCGAGTATTCGGCTTGCGCTTTACCCCATTACATCTCCGGCGAATACGGCCGGCGCAAGCTCTTCTTGAGAACCAAGAAGAGCTATGCCCAGGAAAAAATAAAGACCATTCTCGGACAGAAGGTCACTGCCATCCATCCCGAAAGCAAGCAGATTTTCCTGGATAGTAAAAACCTGTCTTATGACAAACTCATTCTCGCCACCGGCGCCAGGCCGGTAGTACCCCCCATCCCCGGAGCAAATCTGGCCGGGGTTTTTACCCTGAAATCACCCGGAGACGCCGACCGAATCATCGCCGGAATGGGCAAGGCAGTCGTGTTAATCGGCTCGGGTCCCATCGGTGTCGAGACAGCGATTGCCCTGAGGAAACGGGGTTTAGATGTCTACCTGATCGAGTTCATGGATAGAATAATGCCCCGCATCTTCGATGCCAAACCGTCCTCAATATTGAGAAGTATCATCCAAGAAAAGGGTATCAAGGTCTTCACAGGAGAGAGGGTGACCAGCATTATCGGCGATACTAAGGTAACGGGTGTCATTACCGATAAGCGTCAGATAGAATGCGACCAGGTGGTGGTGGGAGTGGGGATGCGGCCGAATGTAGAATTGGCCAAACAGGCTGGCATCACTATAGGCAGCCTGGGAGCAATCGCTGTCGATAGGCAGATGAAGACCAATCTGGAGGACATTTACGCCTGTGGGGACTGCGTGCAAACCAGGGATATGGCTACCGGTAAAGAGACGTTAAGCCCTCTCTGGCACAATGCCAAGAGGCAGGGAATGATTGCCGGCTACAACTGCCTTGGCATTACCAAAATCTACCCCGGTGCGGAAACCATTACCAGCCTGGATGTTTACGGCACTCACGCCGCCACATTCGGGTGTATCGAGCTTGAGCCTAACCGCGCCGAGCCGGTCAAGGTGGTTGAAAAGCATATCGGGGGCAATTACTACCGTCTGATGATAACGAATGAGAAGATAGTCGGCGCTCAATCTATCGGTAACGCCCGGGATATGGGGGCGATGCTGTATGCCCTGATAAAACACGAGCCTTTGAGCAGGATTAATCGCATCGTCGAGCAAAGGCCGATACCGGAAAACCCTCTCTACCACCGGGCGGCCCGCGCTCTGGACCTCCAGTCCATCAAGGGTTAAATGCGAGGGCGGATTGCATCTCTCCCGCAAGGGGAGAGAAAGGGACGTGGGAAACCTTGAGTGTTAAAATAAATGTTCATCCCGCCCTGGCTCATCTGACCGGTGACAATGAAAAGGTCGAAGTGAGTGGCAGCACGGTCGGACAGTGCCTCGACCAGCTTGTGGCCCGCTTCCCGGCTATCAAAAGCTGGCTCTTCGCCAAGAGCGGCAAGCTGAATAACACTGTCGAAATCTACGTCAATTCAAAAAGCTCTTACCCTGAAGAGTTGGCCATGCCGGTGAAGGATGGGGACGAGCTTCAAATCGTAACGATTATCATTGGCGGGTGACAGGCCGAATTCGATAGTAGGTCTTACACCAGCGGGACCGTAAAATAGAAAGTTGACCCCTGTCCCAGCCGGGACTCCACCCAGATTTTGCCTCCCTGAGCCTCAACCAGGCGCCGACATACAAGTAGCCCCAGACCCAAACCCCCGACCGGCCCACTGGCGGCGGCCAACCGTTCAAAGGCTGAAAAAAGTTTCTTCTGGTCTTCTTCTGAGATGCCCCTGCCCCTGTCTGAAACCGAGACCAAAGCCATTCCATTTTTTCCTTGCACTGAAATCCGTACCTCGCTAGCCGGGGAGTATTTCACTGCGTTACTAATCAGGTTATTCAGAATCACCATCATCATAGTGGTGTCAACACTGATTCTGATTGAATCGGGACACTCCACGGTGAATTGATAGTCCGCAGCCCCGCCTTTGATTTTCTGCAGGACGCCAGAGATTATCTCCGAAGGGTCAGCCTCTTCCCGGCGCATTTGCAGCTTATTCATCTGACTTCTTGCCAGATAAAGAAGATTCTCGATTATGTCGGCCAATCCCTCTGCCCCGGACAAAGCATCGCTCGCGAGCTCGAGTTTATCTTCTTCGGAAAGCTGTTTGAACGCAGTCAGAAGAGTACTCAGGGCGCCGATGATGACTGTGATAGGCGTTCGCAGCTCGTGAGATACGAAGCCGATAAATTCATCCTTCGCCCGCTCTAGTTCCCGAACAACGAGTAGTTCTTCCTCCTTATCTTTCAGGGTCCGCTGAATCCGTTGCTTTTCCAGGCGCATTCTGGCTTCTTCTAGCTCGCGTCTAACCGCCGGAGCCAGGCGTTTCAGCTTATCTTTCATGATGTAATCGCTGGCGCCGGCTTTCATAGCTTCCACAGCTACCTCTTCGCCAATCTGTCCCGAGACGATTATGCAGGGCGTCTCCGGTTTCTCCCCCCGAATCAGCCTCATCGCTTCCAGGCCGCTGAAGCCGGGCATGGCGTAATCGCACAGGGCAATATCCCACGGTTCTTTTTCCAGCGCCATATGCAAGTCGGCCGGATTGTCGACGCGCTGATACGAGGCGCGCACGCCATCCCTGGAGAGCTGCTGCTTGACCAGCGCGGCATCAGCTTCAGAATCTTCGATAAGCAGGATTCTATATCTATTCGGCTCTGTCATCTGCCCCCAATTGTCGGCGGCGGTTCGTTCAAAACCAGCCAGTACAAGCCAAGCTGTTGAATTGCCTCAGCAAACTCGTTGAAATTCACTGGCTTCCGCACGTAGCTGTTGGCGCCCAGGTTGTAGCTGTCAATCAGGTCTTTCTCCTCCCGGGAAGAGGTGAGAACGACGACCGGTAGATGCCTGCACCCTTCGCTGGACCGGATATGCCGCAGCACCTCCAGCCCATCCACTTTCGGGAGTTTCAGGTCGAGCAGAACGACTGTAGGCAATTTCTCAGGGTCACAGTCCCCAAGATAATCCAGTGCCTCGACGCCATCGCGAGCTACTACAAGCTCGTTGGCGACATTCGCCTTCTTCAAGGCTCGCTCAGTCAGAGCTACATCGTGCGGATTGTCTTCTACCAGAAGAATTACACCTTTCAAGGAAAACCCTCCTTATTGCCTGTCTAGGGTAAACTGAAATAGAAAGTAGCGCCTTTATCGACTTCGCCTTCCGCCCAAACCTGCCCGCCGTGCCGGCGGATAATCCGCTGCACGATAGCCAGCCCGATGCCCGTGCCCGCAAACTCTTCGGCCCTGTGCAGGCGCTGGAAGGGCTTGAAAAGCTTATCGGCGTAAGCCATATCGAAGCCGGCGCCGTTATCGCGGACGAAATACGCCCGCTCGCCATCACGGGTGATAGCGCCAACTTCTATCCTGGGCTGTGCCGCTTTACCGGTGAACTTCCAGGCATTCCTCAGCAGGTTCTGCATCACATGGCGCATAAGCTGGCGGTCGCCGACGCATATGATGCCGGGCGACACCACGATTTCGACGCGACGGTCAGGCTCAGTTTTCTTAAGTTCATCCAGGACAAACTGCGAAAGTTCGGTGAGGTCTATGAGTGTCTCGTGTATTTCAGCCGTGGTCACGCGG
Organism: Chloroflexota bacterium; assembly: GCA_016190895.1. Lineage (GTDB taxonomy): Bacteria > Chloroflexota > Dehalococcoidia > Dehalococcoidales > UBA2162 > JACPPR01. The sequence goes on from JACPPR010000040.1 coordinate 7,586, forward strand.
GATAGCTGCAACATGTCGTCAATGAGTTGGGCCATCACTTCTCCCGATTCCTGTATCCACTTGAGATACTGTTTGCCCTGCTCATCGAGCTTGCTGGCGTAGTCTTCCGCAAGCACCTGGCTGAAACCCACGGTGCTTCTCAGCGGCGCCCTTAAATCATGCGCCACCGAATATGAGAAAGCCCGAAGCTCCTCATTCGCGTTTTCTAGCTGTACCGAACGCTCTTTGAGCGCCTCCGTTGCTGCCTGGCGAGCCGTATCCACCTGGTTCAGGACCCGCACCACTATCCCAAAAAGCACCACCCAGAGGGCTGCGGTCAAAGCGGATTCCGCTACCAGACCGGGCACTCCCGGCAATAACCCGGAGTTCTGGTTCCACAGGCTGATGACGCCACGGGCGAACGGTATAACAATTGTCGCGGGCAAAAGCCAGCGCGCAATGACTCCCCCCGATTTCTCGCTGGCAAGTAGCGCCGCGGGCCCGCGGTCTACCTGGGCCAGGATGATGCCGCTCGAAATCGAGAGGACGGATACAGCGCAGGCTATAGAAGTCCCGGTGTAAGGCGTGATAACGTACAACTGCAACGCCCCATAGACGTAGCTCATTATTACAGTGACCGCCGCCATCCCCGCGCCAAAGGCGAGCGCCTGTGAGGCCCAATTCATCCATGAACGTGTCTTTGCCAGAAAGAGCAGCAGCGAAAAACCAATGAACGTCAAGGCTATGGTCGTCTCTGGCGACAGACGTCCTGGATAGGCGGCCCCAGACGAAATGTCTTTGAAAAACAATTCGTCGATGAGCAAGTCCACATTAAAGATATACTCGACTGCTGTAGCCAGTCCTATGATAAAAACTGATGCTGCCAGAAATCTGGCTATCCAGCTTACACTCCGCTTGCTGGGGATAACCAGTCCCAGGAAAAGGGACACACCAGCGAGAATCTCGCCGACGGAGGCATTTGGCATCATCATCGGGAGACCCGGCGCCAGGCTTTTCAGATTGGGGTCATTGAATAGCAGGCCGCCGAAGAATATCGTGCCCGCAATTATCACCGCAACTATACTTGCAAACAGAGATGACTGCCGAAACACAGACGCGAGCCGCGTGGCAGATGGAGATTCGTGCGGCAAACCGCTAGAAGTTGGAACCACGCCCCTGGCAAATAACGCAGGCAAGCCGCGGTCCGCCTTTGAGAAAACGATGCTGAACGAGAGCGCCATGAAAGCCAACGCCGTGTGCAACGCCATCCCCGTATACGGCGTTATTCCGTAAAGGGGGAAGGACTTATACACGTAGCCTATTGTTGCTGTGAGTGCGACGAACCCTACCGCAACGCCCAGTACCTGCCCAGCCCAGAGCATCCATAATCGTCCCCCCCAGAGCAGCACGGAAATGCCCGTGAGCACAAAGGCAAAAGACGTCTGAGGGGATGGACGCCCGGGGTAGGTGGCGCCCGGCGCAACGTCTTTGAAGAGCAGTTGGTCGATACCAAGGTCC
>JACPPR010000037.1 GCA_016190895.1 Chloroflexota bacterium
GACAAACTGAATGGAGACCCGGTCCCGTGGCTGCTGGAGAACGATAAGACCCAGCCAGCCATTCGCTATTATGCCCTGCGGGATGTCCTCGGCCGGGGCGAGAACGATAGTGAAGTCAAAGCCGCTAAGGCGGCTATCATGGCAAGCGGTCCGGTACCGGTAATCCTGGCGGCGCAGCAGCCGGAAGGATATTGGGACAAAGGCATTTCTGGACCTATATTCCGCGGGACGCAATCGTCGCTCGTCCTCCTGGCGCAGCTTGGTGCGGACGGGGCTGACCCGCGTGTTCGCGCCGGCTGCGAGTTTCTGCTCTCCCGATACATCGCCAGCAATGGCGCTCTTTCCTGGAGCGGCAGGCCTTCCAGCGTCGCTCACTGCGGGACGGGCATTTTGGGGGCGGCTTTGATAGACTTCGGCTGGCTTGACGACGAGCGCTTGCAGACGGCAATGGAATGGCTGGCGCAAACCATTACCGGAGAAGGGGTGGCCGACGCTTCGAGCCGGAACACAAACAAACGTTACTATAAATCCGGAAATTCAGGTCCTTTGTTCCTCTGTGCTTCCAATAATAATATGTCCTGCGCCTGGGGAGCCATCAAATCAATGCTTGCCTTTAGCAAGATACCTCCGGCGCAGCGGACCAGGACTATGGAGGAGGCCATTGAACAAGGCGTGGAGTTTCTCCTGAGCTATGACCCGGCCGTTGCCGATTATCCCTTTGACAATCAGACATGGTTGGGTCAGCGAGGGGGGACCAAGCCCAGCACAAACTGGTTCAAGTTCGGCTATCCCATCGGGTACATCGCTGATGTGCTTCAGAACCTGGAGGCCCTGGCAGCGCTGGGGCAAATCGGGAATCCGAAGCTAGCCAACGCGTTAGCGCTGGTCGTTAGTAAACAAAACCAACAAGGACGCTGGCTGCTGGAACATGCATATAACGGCAAGAGCTGGGTGGACATAGAAAAGAAGGGACAGCCCAGCAAGTGGGTCACGCTGAGGGCTTTGCGGGTATTGAAAGCGGCTTATCCTGAGACAGGATAATTCAAGCTTAATTAGTAATCAGCTCCACGTATTGATAACTTAGGTTGGAGTTTTTTGAAGCTAAGTGGGGAAGGGGGGATTTGAACCCCCACGCCTTGCGGCACTGGATCCTAAGTCCAGGCTGTCTGCCAATTCCAGCACTTCCCCGCACTCAGCAAGCAAATGTTAGCAAAAAGCAGGGCGAGTGTCCACACGACGAAATCCAAATTTCAAAGCTCAAATGTCAAACAAAACCTAAAGTTTAAATGATTCAAGAAGAGTTTTTGTCATTAAAGCATTTGAGAGCCGTTTAGCAACGTTGCGCCATACCGACGAAAGTCTGTATCCAGAATACCTGCTCAGTTTGCGGGATGGACTCACTGGATTCCGTGTCAAGCACGGAATGGCCGAGCGTGAACACTCCCATTTGGGATTTTAGCGAAGGCCGCTAGTCGATAACCTTCTCTTTGACCAGCCCGGCGACCTCTTCATCGGAGAGGCCGAGAAGCTCCTTAAAGACGTAATCGTTGTGCTGGCCCAGTGTCGGCGCTGTTTTCAGCTCGTAAGGAGTCTTGGAGAGCAAGAAATGGGCGCCGGCCGGAGAAAGGAACTTTCCCCCTCCCTCAGGGCGGTCGAGCTCCCAGAAGAAGTGGCGGGCTTTCAACTGAGGGTCGCGTTCCTGGTCTTCAGCCTTTTCCACCACCCCCGCCGCCACCCCGGCTGCCTGCATCAGGTTCATCACCTCTTCCGCCTCGTGCTGCGCCGTCCACTCATTGACCAGTCTGTCCAGTTCCTCTTCATTTTCTTTCCGCGCCAGCAGGGTTGCGAACTTGGGATTCTTTGCCAGCGCTGGCCGGCCGATAACCTTGCAGAAGCTCACCCACTCTTCATCGGTGAAAACGGCGATGGCGCACCATTTGTCCTCACCTTTGCACAGGTAGGCGTTATGGGGGGCGGCGTAGGCATATTTATTGCCCGTTCGGCCGGCTACCCGCTTGTTGACCACATAGTCAAGGACGAGAGGCGCCATAAACTGGATGCCGCCCTCGTTCTGGGACATATCCAGGAACATCCCCTTGCCTGTCCGGCGCCGGTAATCGAGGGCAGCCAGGAGAGCCACGATATTGTAGCAAGGGGCGATATTGTCTGTGTAGGCGGCAACCCAGGCCGGCGGCCGGTCGGGCCAGCCGTGAATCTGGTTGAAGCCCGAGAGAGCCGAAAGTTTGTGCCCGGAAGCAGCGTGAGTAGCATACGGCCCCGTCTGTCCCTGCATGCAGGTGCTGAGCATGATGATATCAGGCTTGATTTTCTTCAGGTCTTCATAGCCCAGCCCTCGTCTTATCAATGAGCCTCCGGCCAGGTTTTCCACGAATATATCCGACTTGGCGATTATCCGCTTGGCCAGGTCTAATCCTTTAGGGGAAGCAAAATTAAGGGTGATGCTGAGCTTGTTGGTCGATTTCTGCAAACCCCCGGCCGCGCCAGAGCCACCCGCCCCTCCACCACCCCCCACGCCTCCGCCACCACCAATCATATTCATCCGGGTGTCTATCTTAATCACTTCAGCCCCGCAGTTGGACAGAGCCTGCGTCGTCAGGGGACCGGTCTGATAAACAGTGACTTCAACAACCCGGATACCTTCCAGCAGTTTCTTCACCATCTTTATCTCCTCTCCGATTGAACTTTCTAGCAGGTGCTGAAAAGAACCTTCTTCCCCGGTATCCCCCTTTGAAAAAGAGGGAGTAAGGGGGATTTTCGATTTCTGAAATCCCTCTTAATCTCCCTTTACAAAAGGGAGAAAAGGCATCTTGAACCGCTCTTCTTCATATGACCCCGGCCTGCTTCAGCAGCGCCAGCTTGTCCTTCGAGATGCCTAGCTCACCTTCATAAATTTCCTGGTTATGCTCACCGATAAGCGGCGCCCGCCGCGTTATCTTGATAGGCATCTCGGAAGAGGTGCCAAAAGCGCCGGGGTAGGTAATGTCAATGCCTAGCTCAGGATGCTCAAGCTCTATCCAGAAATCCCTGGCAATAAGCTGGGGGTTCTCCAGCATATCGGCGGTCGTTGCCACCGGGTAAAGCATCACCTGGTATTTCACTGCCCCCTCGAGAAGCTCGGCTTTGGTGTGGGCTATAAAAAACCGGCCGGTCGGCTCTTCGATGCGGTTCATATCCTCCTGAGAGGTCTTGGGGAAATCAGGGCTGTTCCAATCGAAGACCTTCAGGAAATCGTTGGTAAACCCTTCGATTTCCATCCATTTGATAAGGGGCAGGCTGGGGGAAAGCCGGGAAGGGCCGCCGTGAGAGTAGGATACCCAGCCGTCCTTGCAGGGCCATAGCTGGGTTGCCTTGTGGGCCGTACCCATCCGCACCTCGCCTCGCTTGGCGCTCGGCCGGCCGCTGCCCCAGGTGGGATTGTGATGAATGGTGGATTGCACTGCCGACTCAAAAACCGAGACATCCACCTGTTGCCCCTCCCCTGACAGCGTCCGTTGGTAAAGAGCCATCATCGCACCCATTGCGCCATCGGAGCCGGCATGAAGGTACGCCTGGGAATGGTGGCTTATCCGGATAGGCGGGCGGTCGGTATCGCCGTAGGGCGCCATGTGACCGCCCATCGCCCAGGCGACGATATCGGCTGTCTTCCAGTCCTTATAGGGGCCGGTCTGCCCGAAGGGAGTGATGGAAACGAGGATGACCCCGGGATTAATCTTCTCCAGAACCGAATACCCCAGGCCGAGCTTATCCAGATAGCCCGGTGAGTAGGACTCGATGACAAAATCGGCATTCTTGACCAGCTTTTTGAAGATATCCTTGCCGTCGGCGGTCTCGATATCGAGGGTTATCCCCCGCTTGCTGGTGTTGAGGGCAAACCAGAAAAGGCTTTTCTCAGGGTGGGGGTCGTCATGGTAAAAAGGCCCGATGCTCCGGGCAGCATCACCTCCCGGCCTTTCTACCTTGATGACATCCGCCCCCATATCGCCCAGTATCTTGCCGCAGAGCAAGCCTTTCTCATCGGTCAGGTCCAAGGCTCGATACGGGCTGAGCATTCCTTCCGCTTTCTGTGCCATTCTTGAGCCTCCCTTCAGCAATGAATAAACAAGAAATTGTTAAAGTGGGGAAGTGTGACAGGTAGTAGTTTTATAACATTTTCAAATCAAGGCTGTCAAACCAATGAACTCCCCAAGAGTAATGGGAGAGTTTGAGAGGGCTTCGCCCTCTCAAAAACAATCGCTTCCCCCTCTCCGTGAACGGAGAGGGGGACTGAGGGGGTGAGGTCGATAAACAATGAAGATTGAGAAGAACCAGCAGATTCTGCCGGCAGTCACTTCAACGGTAGTCGTCTAAGAGGCTAATAAGCGTCCTGGCATTCTCCACAGCGAAGGCAGAGACATCATTATTGAAATAGACATAGAGCGCCTTCAAGTCCCGGGCCAGACTGGCCAGCCTTTTTGACCAGGCCTCTAACTCCTCGTCGGAGTAAGAGCTGGAGTATAGACTGGCGCTGCCGTGAAACCGGACGTAGGCGAAATCGGCTGTAGCCACCATTGGGCAACGAACGTCCGGCATATCGAAGACGCAGAAGCCGGCATTATATTTGCCTAGAATCAGGAAAACGCCCTCATCGAGCCAGGACTGATGCCGGAACTCAAAGACATGCATCATTCCAACAGGTAACGTAGCCAGAAAAAACTTTAATACCTCATCGTCACGGGGCATATTGGGCGGCAGTTGGTACAGTAGTGGGCCGAGCTTATTGCCCAGAAGTCTGGCGCGGTTTACAAACTTATCTACCGATTCTTGAGTGTCTCTGAGCTTTTTGAGATGGGTGATGTAGCGGCTGACCTTCAGAGCGAAGGTAAAATTGGCCGGAGTTACTTTATCCCAGTTAGCAAAAGCTGCTTCCGATGGCAGCCTGTAAAAGCTGTTGTTCAGTTCAACGGTGGTGAAGTGACGGGCGTAGAATTCCAGCCACTTAGCCACGGGCAAACCTTCGGGGTAGAACCGTCCCCGCCAGTCCTGATAGTGCCAGCCTGAAGTCCCCACGTAGAAATTCAACGGCTTGAACTCCTCGCCCATACCACAAATCTATATAAATATAAGCTAGCACCTTTTGGCAGGCTAGCTCAATAGCTATTGACCGACATAACCTGAAGGGTTATAATAAGTAAGTGTATCAGATTGAATACTATAGGGAGCCAAGCGGCCGCGAGCCTGTAAATGAATGGCTAGCCAGACTGGATATGAAAGCGAAGGTCGTGATAATGGGCAAGATTGCTCGGCTTGAAAAATATGGACTGCTGCTGCAAACGAACATGATGAAGCGTATCGAGAATGGCGACTAGGATTTTTATGAGCTAAGAGGTGGGAGTTGCCGCATTGCGTTATATCACACAACAAGGGACGACAGTTTTGTCCTGCTTCACGGATTCTTGAAAAAGCGGCAGAGGGAAGCGAGAGAAATTGCTTTAGCGCGTTCCAGGTTACGTGAATATCAATCAAGGAGGTAAATCAATGGCTCACAGTTTTGACGAAGATTTGGAGCGAGAGCTTCGAGACCCGGAGTTTGCTAGGTTGTTTGGTGAGGACCATGCTAAGTCCATCTTTGCGTTGACATTAGCCAACGCCCGGTTAAAAGCAGGCCTAACTCAAAAGGAACTGGCTGAAAAGGCGGGCGTCTCTCAAGCCTACATCGCCAAACTGGAGGGGGGCGAGGCGAACCCCACGCTGGGAAGAATCGGCAGCCTGCTGGCGGTGATGGGGTTGAGTTTGGTGACGGATGTGACTGCGCTATCGCCACGTTCGGAAGGTTCGTCTAAGGATGTGGGCAAGTCAAAGGAAATGGTCGGTGTGTAAACGAAAAAGGAAGCAGTTTTTCAAGCAACGCTTTTGTTTTTTCAGTTGGGAGAACCATCAGGTTTGGCATCAGGCATAAACGTATTCTCCATAATTCTTAGTGCCAAGCTGTGAATCTCGTTCCACTGTTCCTCGGTCATTTTTCTTCTCAAAGAGGCTATCAGTTCTTTATAGCGACCCATATTACTCTTGAGAAGGAAATCTAACACATCAACCATTCTGAACGCTAATTCCACAACACCAGTCGCAAAATTCTCATCAATTTCGGACGGACGCACGAATCGACCAGCATCAACGTGTGCATAAAACCCTTTCTGCTTCCATAAGTCGAGGTCTCGGAGGTCACACGAAGGTCCTAGCCATGATTCCAAGCTCTGTCTTTGTTCTTTGTATTGTTTGATAACAATTGCCAGAGTCTGGTTGAATCTCTGCTCATTATTGTAGCGCGGGTCTAATGTAGCCAGATAATTTACCATGAAAGGGAAGACGTCGAGGGCTTCGAGCTTCAATCCATGAGAGCGAAATCCTTTCTTGAATAGCTGGCTTCTTTCATCGTTTGGCTTGGCAAACAACAAACCATCAATTATCCACATCTTACCAATCTCTTCCATTCCGAGAACAGCTAGCGATAAAGCGAGCCCGAAACGGCCTTTTTCTTGCATTTGCTTAGCTGAATCAATAAGGTCGACAGCATTGAGCCAACATGCCTCAACGCCTTGGCTTATGAAGTCAGTAGGTTCCCTATATGGACTTTTCAATCTTAGCCCCCTTTGGCGACTGTTTTCGCCTTGTTGCGAGGCGTCTTTTTACACGAGGCCTTCGGTTTGAACTGGACCTCCAGGTCCAGGGCATCCGCCACCTTGAACAACGTGGCAACAGTGGTATTAAACCCGCCGCCCTCCAGCCGTGATATGGCCGGCTGCTGCATGCCAACCATCCTGGCAAGCTGGGTCTGGCTTAGCTTTAACTCGTTCCTGCGACTTATTAAGGCCCCTATCATGGCATATTGTGGTTCCAGAGTCTCATATTCTTTACGGAATTCAGGGTCTTTCATGAGTTCCGCTTTAAACTCCTCAAAACTTGTCTCTTTCCTCATTTTCAATCACTCCTGTTTTGAATGTTACCTCATTATATAACACATATGTTATAACTATCAAAAGATTGGGATTTCAATGTCTAAGATTTATCGCAATTTATACTCATCCATACGTTTAAGAGCGATTTCCTTCTCCCTGACAGGTGTCTTGGCAGTCTTCTTTAAGAAGGCATGTAATAAAACGAACTTGCGCCCAGTATAGGCGAAATAGAAAATGCGGTAGTAATCTGAGCTATGATGTACTCTCAATTCCCATAATCCAGACTTGGTAATCTTCCTGACGTGCGGCGGCCTCAGAGTAAGGCCGTATCTCTGCAACAATTCGATGACATGCACGATTCGTATCTGAGCAGATGAAGATTGAGCATGAATAAAATCGTTGACGGGCTCCTTCCCTCTATCATCTCTGTAGAAAACAATGTGCCAATCCATGCTCAACTCTCCTCCCCCGCCCGCTTCTGCAATTCATACAGCTTCGTCAACGCTTCTAATGGAGTGAGGGAGTTGATATCCAGCTTGGCGAGTTCTTCCAGGACAGGGGACTTCTGGCCGAAGAGGGGCAACTGGGGCGGCGGTGTTTCCTGTTGGCGTTTGCCTTTGGACGGCGTTCTTTTCTGAAGGCTGGCGCCTTCGAGGTCGGCGAGCACCTCGTGGGCACGGTGGACTACGGACTTTGGCAGCCCGGCAAGCTGGGCGACGTGCACGCCGTAGCTCTTATCCACGCCGCCGGGGACAATCTTGCGCAGGAAAATCACCTTGCCCCCCTCCTCCGTCACCGCCACATTGAAGTTCTTCACCCTCGGCAGTACGCTCGCCAGTTCGACAAGCTCGTGATAGTGGGTGGCAAAAAGCGTCTTCGCCCCCAGCCCCGGCGAGTTATGGATATACTCGGCCACCGCCCGGGCGATGGCCAGCCCGTCATAGGTGCTGGTGCCCCGCCCGATTTCATCGAGGATAATCAGGGAGCGCGGCGTGGCGTTGTTCAGGATATTGGCTGTCTCCACCATCTCCATCATAAAGGTGGACTGGCCGGCGGCCAGGTCTTCCCGGGCGCCTATGCGCGTGAAGATGCGGTCGACCAGCCCGATGCTGGCCGAGGCGGCCGGCACAAAGCTGCCCGTCTGCGCCATCAGCACAATCAGGGCGACCTGTTTCAGGTAGGTCGATTTCCCTGCCATATTGGGTCCGGTCAGGATAATCAGTTGGGCGTCATCACTAGAGAGACAGGTATCATTAGGCACGAAGCTGCCACCGGGAATGCTCTGCTCGACCACCGGGTGGCGACCCTGGCTGATGACTATATCTTTGCCCCCGTTCAGTTCAGGACGGACGTAGCCATAGCGCACGGCCGCCTCGGCCAGGCTGGAAAAGATATCGAGATGTGCCAGGGCATTAGCCAGGGCCAGCACTGGCTCGCTCGAGGCGGCCACCTGCTGGCAGACCCGCTCGAAAAGGCTGACCTCAAGCTCTGCAATCCGGTCGCGCGCGTTCAGAATCATCGATTCGTACTCTTTTAGCTCCGGGGTGAAGTAGCGCTCGCCGTTGGTGATGGTCTGCTTGCGGATGTAGTCTGCGGGCACCTGGGACAGGTTGGCCTTGGAGACCTCGATATAGTAGCCGAAGACCCGGTTATAGCCGACCTTGAGCGATTTGATGCCCGTTTTCTCCTGCTCCTGCCGTTCAAGGTTAGCCAGGTACTGCCGGGCGTCCTGGGACATCGAACGCAGCTTGTCCAGCTCTTCGGAAAATCCCTTTCGGATGACATTCCCCTCACCCGGGCTGGGAGCAGGCTCATCGGCAACGGCCTGCGCAATCAGGTCAATGATATCAGGGCGTGGTTTAATGCTCTCTATTAACCATTGTAGGGGCGCAGCACCTGTGGTGAGCTTGTCGAATCCATGCTGCGCCCCTACGTTCAGTGTCCCTAAAATCTCAGGCACCATTTCCAGGCTGTGCCGCAGGGCGACAAGCTCGCGGGGATGGGCGATGCCGCTTTTTACACGGTTAATCAGCCGTTCCAGGTCGGCAATCTTGCCCAGCAGAGCGATTGTCTGGCTGCGAGGCAAGGTATTCCCGTAAAACCACTCGATGGCATCCTGTCTTTTCACCAGGGAGGGGAGGTCTAACAAGGGCTGGCTCAGCCATTTCTTAAGGAGCCTGCTGCCCATCGAGGTTTTGGTCAGGTCGATGACGGAGAGCAGCGAGCTATCTTTAGCGTTTGAGCTATGGCTACTGAAAAGTTCCAGGTTACTCTGAGTCTGCGTATCGAGAGCCATAAACGACTCGGTGGAGTAGGTGGTCAGCCCGGCCAATTGCCCTGCGGAGCTTTTCTGCGTTTCCTGAACATAGTGGACAATGGCCCCGGCCGCGCGGATTGCCAGGGGCAGGCGGGCGCAACCGTAGCCATCCAGCGTGCCCACTCCGAAGCGGTCGAGCAACGTTTGGCGGGCAATATCAAGCTCAAAATAATAGTTTTCAAGGCGGGTTACGAGAGCTTTTAGCTCCCAGCCCTCGATGTCGGCGCCTTCCGGAGCAATTATCTCCGATGGTTTGAGCCTTTCAAGCTCCGTGATGGCGCGGGCGAGGGGTAGCTGGGTGGTGGCGAACTCGCTGGTGGTGATGTCGACATAAGCGATGCCGGCTTCCTCATCGCCCAACACCAGCGCCATCAGGTAGTTATTTGTTTTGCTATCCAGCAGTCCCGGCTCGACGACGGTACCCGGTGTGACCACACGGACAACATCACGCTCGACAAGCCCGCGGGTTTCCCCAGGCCTTGTTGTCTGCTCGCAGATAGCCACTTTATGGCCGTTATTGACCAGCTTCGCCAGGTGGTTATCCAGCGAATGATAGGGGATGCCCGCCAGCGGCACGCGATGCCCCTTGCCCATCTCCTTGGAGGTTAGGACGATATCAAGCTCCCTGGAGACTGTCTTGGCGTCCTCATCGAAGGTCTCGTAGAAATCGCCGATGCGAAAGAGCACAATGGCCTGCGGGTACCGCCGCTTGATGCTGAGGTATTGCTTTCTGATTGGGGCAGAGGCTTCTCTCATAGTTAGCCTATTCTACTAGAGTTTTCGGCTAAATGAAAAGGCATGTGTATTGAAATCCCTCTCACTCTCCCCTTCGACAAGCTCAGGGCAGGCTCTTTGTTAAAGGGAGATGCTTGCTGCTTGCCCCATTGCTCCAGGTATCCCCCTTTGAAAAAGGGGGATTAAGGGGGATTTCGTTGAGTACGTTTCTCATTGACAACCCGTCGGTGTCGGCACAAGTCTCAGTCACCCGGAACTAAAAGAAGCGGGTTCTTGACTGCCAGCCTAGCCTATTCTGGAACGTTCCTGGCGGCGACGACGTGCCAGTCATTATAGAAGTAAATGCCGTGGAAAATAGAGCCGGCGAGGACTCCGTAGGTGATGGTTGGCGATAGTAAATACAGGCCGAGCGCCGCACTCAGTCCCAACAATATCGTTGAGTAAAGCCAGTGGTGGAGGTGGAGCCGCCACGTGCGCACGGGAATAACAATCGATTTCAGTCTGCCTGATTGGCCGGTCCTTTTACCGGCAACGTACCGGCTGGCAAAGAAACCCAGCAGCCAGCTCGGCAGAAAGGCGTAGCCCAGAGAAATGCTGGCCGCTATGGTTGCAAGTATTGTAATTGGCTTTTTCTTCATCCCTGCGTTCCCCCAGCCCAAAATGATAGACCTTTTATCAGTATACTCTCATATTATAGTTCGTGCAGGCCTATACGCGCAACTGGCAGGCTTCATGGTATCGTTCCCTTGGTTGATTAAATACTTTGCGAGAAAAGAACAATGGTGTATCTAAAAGCGAGAATAATTGAAAGATGTTTCCAATTCTTTATCTGCTGGGTGATGGTCGGTTTATTGCTGGCGATTCCATTACATATCATTTTGGTTCATCAAGTAGAATGGGGAATTAAATTTCTACATTATATCTTCGGCGGGTTTCTTTTTGTCAGCATTGGCGTTTTGTTCTCCCCATTGTTAGGGTTCATAGGCTTCTCTGAAGCACAAAAAGGCACAAAATCCACAAATGGCTCCAGTGATAAGCTGTGTAGCAAATGCGGGCGCAATGCTTTGTCTGCTACTGGCAATCTCATACGTAGATATTACCACTTGGAAAAAGGCGGATACGATAATGAAAAGCCCGAAAACGACAAACACACAACCAGTTACAAACCATCGTTTTTTCACTTGATTGAACCTTTCGTTAAGCTGATTAAGGCGATTCTACTATTTGGGAGGTATGCAGTCAACCATAAGGGAACGATACCGGCTTCATCCTTAATCCGTGGGTTCTCAGAACCAGTCTGCCCTGTCATTGCGAGACCATTCCGATGAAGTCGGAAGGCGAAGCAATCTGGGCGGGGCGAAACCACTCAACCCAGATTGCCACGTCGTCCCGATTCCATCGGGACTCCTCGCAATGACACCTCGTTGGTGAGTTTCTTGGATTCAGACTCAATGATTAAGGCTCATTATGGGTAATGACGTTAGACTTGGTCATTGCTTCTTGTTTCTTGGTTTTTGTTTATGGGTTATTGTCTTGAATTTTTCTTGACAGGGTGGCTCAAGATAACTACAATGAATTTGTCAAAAATATTCTGTCCCGAGGAATCGGGACGGGTAAAAAGGAGTTGATGCTATTTGACAGGTGTTTTTGCCGGGGAAAACGAGAACTTTGAGAATCTGCTCAAACGCTTTAACAAGAAGGTGCAGCAGGCGGGTATCCTCTCCGAGATACGCCACGGGGAATACTTTGAAAAGCCCAGCATCAAGCGCAAACGGAAGGAAGCTGCCAAAAGGCGGAAATCAGCCCGGGCGTTAGCCAAATAAAACACTAAGTAGTCTCTGCCGAAAAGTTAATGGAAACAAATCTGAAGCAAAAAATGACCGATGACCTCAAGCAGGCGATGCGGAGCGGGGATACGGTGAGGCGGTCAGTTATTCGGCAAGCTCTTGCGGCGATTCAAAGCGCCGAAATGGCGCGCCGGGCTACCTTGGCGAAAGCTGCGTTGGCGAAGCAACCCAGGCTGGCCGGCAAGGAACCAGAGTTGTCGGCTGCGGAAATCGCTGCCATCGCCAAACAATCTGAGCTGGCTGAAAGCGACGTCATTGGCGTTATCGCTAAAGAAGCCAGGCAGCGGCAGGAGAGCATTGACGCCTTCAAGCAGGCGAACCGCCTCGACCTGGCGGCCAATGAAGAGGCTGAACTGGCTATCCTTCAAGCGTATCTACCCAAACAGGCCGGCCGGGATGAGATTGTTGCCGAAGCTAAGAAAATTATCCAGGACGTGGGGGCAAAGGGTCCTGGCGATAAAGGTAAGGTGATGCCCAGGGTTATCGCCGCCCTGAAAGGCAAGGCGGACGGGCGCGAGATAAACGAGGTGGTGACCGAGTTACTCAAGTGATAGTAGCATCAACGAGCCGACTACGTAAAATAGATTTTTGAAATAAGGGGCGCTAGCCCCTTTAATAGTCTCAAAAAATTCAAACGAAGAATGAAATTGTAGGGGCAGGCCTCCGTGCCTGCCCATGGCGACCACAAGGGTCGCCCCTACGGCCTGTTTCGTAATGACGGGTGGGGTGTATCTGTAATGCAGAGAATAGAAGTCAGCCTGAAAAGCCACCTGCCGGATGCCCGGGGGCTGGGCCTGGTCAAAGACATCCAGGACCTGGGCATTACGACGGTCACCGGAGCGCAGGTGGAGGATATCTACTGGCTGGATGCCGACCTGGCGCCCGACAAGCTAGAATTAATCGGCCGGCAACTGCTGGCTGACCCGGTAACTCAGAACTACCGCTGTTTTACCGGCGCCGGTGGTGAAAAAAGCGCCGGAGGCAGGCAATCTCACACAATCGAAGTGGCCTATAACGCCGGCGTTGCCGACCCGGTCGAGCAGACGGTGATGAAGGCGGTGCGGGACCTGGGCATCAAAGGTGTCAAGGCGGTCAGAACCACCCAGCGCTACCTGCTCCGGGGGCGGCTGACCAGTAAACAGCTAGAGACTATCAGCAGCCGTCTGCTGGTCAACCCGATTATCCAGCATACTCTCGAACCGGGGCAATTCACCTTCCCGAAAAACCCCCGCTACAGGTTCAAGCTAGACTACGTAAATTTGCTCGGCCGAAATGCGGCCGGGCTTGCCAAAATCAAAAAACAATTTCCTTTTAATGATGACGAGTTTCAGGTTATACTCGACTACTACCGTGAGGAAGGGCATAATCCGACTGACGCCGAGCTTGAGACACTGGCCCAGACCTGGTCGGAACACTGCGTCCATAAGACCTTCAAGGGCAAAATCACCTTTGGCACGGCGACCATCGACAATTTGCTCAAGAGCACCATCATCAAGGCCACCCGCCAGCTCGATAAGCCGTGGTGCGTCTCCGTTTTTGAAGATAACGCCGGCGTCATCGATTTCGACGGCAAATGGGCGCTCTGCTTCAAAGTCGAGACTCATAACCACCCCTCGGCTGTAGAACCCTATGGCGGGGCGGCCACCGGCATCGGCGGGGTAGTCCGCGACCCGCTGGGCACCGGGCTGGGGGCAAAGCCCATCGCCAATACCGATGTTTTCTGCTTCGGCCCGCCCGACCTGCCCTATGAAAAGCTGCCTAAAGGCGTCTTGCATCCCCGCCGCATTTTTAAGGGGGTCAGGGCGGGCGTGGCTGACTACGGCAACCGCTTGGGCATTCCGACCCTCAACGGAGCCATTTGTTTCGATGAGCGTTATACAGCTAATCCGCTGGTCTACTGCGGCACAGTGGGTCTGATGCCCAAAGACTTAGGCCGCCCGGGCCGGCAAAAACCGGGCGACCTGGTGGTGGTGGCCGGGGGCAGGACCGGGCGTGACGGCATTCACGGCGTTACCTTCGCTTCGGAGAAGCTTACCGGCGAATCGAGCGCCGTCTCTTACAGCTCTGTTCAGATTGGCAATGCTATTGTCGAAAAGAAACTTATCGATGTCATTCTCCAGGCCAGAGACCGCGGCCTGTTCAGCCGGATAACCGATGTCGGCGGAGGCGGACTTTCCTCGGCAGTCGGCGAAATGGGGGCGGAGACAGGGGTGCGGGTCGACCTGGATAAGGTGCCCCTGAAATACTCCGGGCTGACTTACTCTGAAATCTGGATTTCCGAATCTCAGGAGAGGATGGTAATGGCGGTGCCGCCCGAGCATATCGACGAGTTGCTCAGCCTGTTTGCCGGTGAGGATGTCGAGGCATCGGTAATTGGTGAATTCACCGACGATAAGAGGCTTCGTCTCTTCTACAAGGGCAATCCTGTCGGCGACCTGAAGATGGAATTCTTGCATGACGGGCGTCCCCAGCTAACAAGAAAAGTAAGCTGGTCTCCCCCCCAGTTCCCCGAGCCTGATTTCGCCAGCCCCGCCGATTTGGCCCCGGCTCTGCTGGCTATTCTCGGCTCCTGGAATGTCTGCAGCAAGGAGTGGGTCATCCGCCAGTACGACCACGAGGTGCAGGGGGGCAGCGTTCTGAAGTCTCTGGTGGGTAAGAATAATGACGGTCCCGGCGATGCCGCCATAATCAGGCCGGTGCTCGATTCTGAGATGGGCGCCATCATCTCCAATGGCATCAACCCCAAATATGGTGAGCTCGACCCTTACTGGATGGCAGCCTCGGCTATCGATGAAGCGCTGAGGCAGATTGTCGCCGTCGGCGGTAATCTTGACCGGGTTGCCTTGCTGGACAATTTTTGCTGGGGCAATACCGATAAGCCGGAGATACTGGGGGCTCTGGTTTGGGCAGCCCAGGCCTGCCATGATATGGCCATCGACTACGGAACCCCGTTTATCTCCGGTAAAGACAGCCTCTATAATGAGTTCGAGTATGAGGGTAAGGCTATCTCGATTCCCCACACCCTGCTCATCTCCGCCATCGGCGTTATGAAAGATACCAAGCTGGCTGTATCCATGGATTTCAAGCGAGCCGGCGACCTGGTCTATATCGTCGGCACCACCCGGAACGAACTGGGCGGCTCGGCGTATTTCGGAACTATGGGTTTCATCGGGAATAAAGTGCCCCGTGTCGAGCCGAAGAGCGCCCGGGAATTGATGAACAAGTTAAGCCAGGCTACCGAGAAGAGACTGGTCAAGGCGTGCCACGATTGTAGCGAGGGCGGCATCGGTGTAGCGCTGTCTGAGATGGCTTTTGCCGGTGGGCTGGGCGCAACCATCGACCTGAAGTCCATCCCGCTGGGTGAACGTGTCGACAGGGATGACTTCATTCTTTTCTCGGAATCGAACAGCCGCTTCCTGGTCGAGGTGGCGCCGGAAAATAAAGACGAGTTTGAAAAGGTGATGAAAAGCGCCGGTTTCGCCGCTATCGGCCGGGTCACCGGCAGTGATTTCGTCGAAGTTTTCGGATTAAAGGGACAGAAAGTCATCAGCGCTTCTCTGGCTGACCTGAAAGAAGCCTGGCAGAGACCTTTGAGGTGGTAGGAGTACAACCCCCCCTACTCCCCCTTTTTCAAAGGGGGATACCTAGAACAGAAGGGCATCCGACACAGGCATCTCCCTTTGTAAAAGGGAGAATGAGAGGGATTTTGAGGAGATGATGGTCTAAGTGAGCAAGGTAAGGACACTTATACTGCGGGCGCCAGGGGCAAATTGTGACGGGGAGGCCGCCTTTGCTTTTGAACAAGCCGGCGCTGAAGCCTCGCTGGTTCACGTTAACCGGCTGATTCGCCACGAAAAGCGCCTGGCCGACTACCAGATAATGGTCATCCCGGGCGGCTTCACTTACGGCGATGATATTGCCGCCGGCAAGGTGCTTGCCAACGAGCTAAGGCTCAAGCTCGGCGAGGATATCGCCCGATTTGTCGAAGCCGGTAAGCTGATTCTGGGCATCTGCAACGGTTTCCAGGTATTCGTGAGGGCCGGTTTTCTGCCCGAGCTTTCCCTGAGCGGCTCGCAGTTATTGACGCTCACCGGTAACGATTCGGGCAAATTCGAGTGCCGCTGGGTATATCTGAGAGCGAATGAGAAAAGCCCGTGCATTTTCACAAAGGGAATCGAGCGGATGTACCTGCCGGTGGCTCACGGCGAAGGCAAATTGGTGCCTCTCGATGGAGCTTTATCTGAAGCGAATACCGCTCTCTATTATACTGATGCAAAAGGTGATATCAACGCCGGCTATCCGCACAATCCTAACGGCTCGGTCTGCAACGTCGCCGGCGTCTGTGATAGCTCAGGCCGGATTTTCGGCTTGATGCCCCACCCCGAACGCCACATCCGGAGCACCCAGCACCCGCGGTGGACTGCGCTAAGCGCTAAAGACCCTGGAGACGGCTTCAAAATTTTCCAGAACGCCGTCGACTGGGCGAAAAGCCTGTAAGAATGATAGCCTTATTGCAAATTTCTCAATAACAAAACGGTCATCAGTCGCCGCTCCGGGCCAGAAAAGGTAGGGGGCGAGGTTTTATAAAACCTCGCCCCCTACCTTTTGGTCGACACCGATATTTCTTTCTTTTAGTGGTTGTGAGTCTTCGATTAGTCCGTCAGGCCGATGCGTGCCAGGGCTTGTTTGCGGGCTTCTTCGATTACCTGAAGTTGAGCGTCCGCGTCTTCGGGGCTTAACCACCCGAGCATCTTCTGATACTCGATAAACTCTTCTAGTCCCCCCAACGCCGCCACCTGAGCGACCACCTCATCGTAGACCGTCTGGCTACTGGCTGCAGCAACCTTCAAAGTAGCCTTCGCCGGAGTGGTCGGGGCGAACGCAGAGCCTTCCAGTGTAGCGATACGTGCCAGGATATTTTGCCGGGCATCATCGGTTGCCTGAAGTTCGAACATCTGGTCGGGGCTTGCCGGTCCTGCTCGAAGCAGAACTTCCCACCGTTCATCTAGCGTCTTCAGTAGGGCGACCAGTTCATGATGGGTCATCGGGGCAGCGGTGACCGCTGACACAGCCGGAGTGTTCTCTGTAGAGATACGGACTAATACCCTCCCCGTAGGTGTGACTCTTGAGCCTGGAGGGGCTATTTCGCCAGGGGCCAAGAGGTCATATATGCCGGAAGGCAGGATAGGATTTTCTCGTGAGTAGACCGGGTTGCCGTCTATATCCCACTCCACTGGTTCTGCTGCGGTTGCCCGCTGGATTTGAAAGGCCGATTGAACAGGAGCCGACTGCTCTACTACCGGCATCGGCTGGTAAAGACTGCCATCCAGGTTGACCATGCTGCCATCGAACGAGTTCAGGATAACCTGCTGGCCGTCAGGCCCGGTGACGATGGTTTCAATATTGGCTGAAACATATTCAGGTATTTCTACAGCCATCCACTGCTGGGTGCCTTCGTCAAAAACAAAATCCTGGTTCTTGTTGCTTCCTGTGAAGACATTGGTAGCCTCAGCGGCCGCAGCGGCGGCAGCGGGAGCATTCGTCACCGGCTGGCCGCAGCCGGCGACTAGAGTAGAGATTCCAACGATTCCAAAAACTACCGATGATACGATTGACTTTTTCACTTTATTCTCCTTTTTATTTTTCCTTTTATTTTATTTTTATTGTCTTTCCTGAGTGCGGTTCAGTTCGGTTGCCCTGCGCATCTTTTCATACTTGTCTCTTCACATTATTTCTACCCTCCTCACCTTTCTCTGAAAGTTATCCGTTCTTGCTGACAATGCCATACTATCAACGGGGTGGAATGACTGTAATCACGCCGGGGCGTGATTCAGAGGATGATTCGGAGGGTGATTCTTGAGGATGATGGAAGGAGGATGGAAGGTTTAAGCCTTTTCTTCTCCCTTTGTAAAGGGAGATTGAGAGGGATTTTAGCCCTGAAATCCCCCCTAGTCCCCTTTTTTCAAAGGGGGATACCGACCAATAACCTTTCCTGGAAAACAAAGAGGGCGTCCCGATTTCATCGGGACGCCCCTCATCTCAGGCCAGGGAATTCAGGCTAAATCAGCTTCAGTTCTTTCGCCCGTGTGACCGCCTGCAGGCGGTCTTTGGCATTCAGCTTATCGAAGAGGTGGGAGACGTGGGTCTTGGCTGTGTTCAGGCTAATGGTCAGCTTCTGGGCGATTTGCTGGTTGGAAAGCCCCTCCGCCACCAAGCACAAGACTTCCAGCTCCCGCTGACTTAGAAACTCGGAGGATGATGTGGGAGTAGGCGTCTCTTTCACTTTGGCAGCTCTCCGCCGCAGGTCTTCCGTTTCGATGATATCGAGCAGTTTGGCAGTGTATTCTGGTGTAATCCCCTGGGACAAAGCCTTGTGCAGCAGCGGCGCCAGCAGCCTGCCTTCGTCAACGAAGGTGCGGATAAAGCCTTCGGGTTCGCCCTTAACAAGTGCATCAGCCAAAAAAGTTACCGCTTCGTCAGGCGTCTCTGCGGCCAGGGCTTGGTAGACGCGTATTTTTATAATGAGACCCATTGCGTCAGCTTGGTCTGCCATGGCATACAAACGTTGCAACCATTCCCGGGCAGCTTCCTTCTTGCCCTGGGCAATCAACAGCCGTATGGGAACACATTGAGGCGCGAAACCCAGCAGGGCGGCCGGATATTCCGAGAGCTGCTTGCCCCATTCCAAAGCCGATGGCAAATCATCCTTCAGGATGGCAAACATCACCCGGTTGGCCGCATGCGCCGCTTTGCTACCGCGCGATATTGTAGGATGAAGGGCTGCCTCGTCCTCCTTCTTCATCGCTTCCTCCGCGCCGGAGACATCGCCCTGAGCCAGGCGTTTCTGCGCCAGGCAGGAATAAGCGCCTATCCGGGCCTCGGCCTGTCCGCCCAGTTCGCTCAGTTCAACGCCTAATTGGCTGCTGAGGGCTGCCGCTTCAAGGTCATTCCGTTCGTACAGAACGATGGAGAGGGTTCACCGGGGCGGCGCGGCTGCCGGTGAGTTTCCGGCCAGGTCTACTGCCTGCCGGCTCGCTTCCAACGCTTGACGCAACCTGCCTCTTAGCCACAATATCCAACCTAAGGCGCCGGCGGCGCCGGCCCATATCCAGTAATCGGCAGCCTGCCGCGCCATCTCGAAGGCGTCAGTCTGCAAACGCCAGGCCTCATCAAGATGAGCCCGGCCCGTTGCAATTCCACCCAGAAAGAAGCTGGCTCTGGCGCGATAAGAGAGTTTATCCGGCGGCAACAGGGACAGCGCTTTTTGGCACAACTCTGCCCATCGCGGAACGTCACCCCGCCGCCTGGCGAGTATGGCTTGGAACAATGCCACTTCGCCCTGCAAACCGGCATCAGCCTGAGCCGCCTTTTCAAGATAGCTTAAGGCGGCGTCTCCGGCTTCGGTCTTGCCGAGGGTAATCAGAACGTTAGCGTACTGGCTGTAGAGCCGCGGGTGGCTGCGCAGAGTCTCTTCGGGTATTACCTGGAGCCAGCCGAACAGGGTATTCCATTCCCCCCGGTTGGCTCGGACTTCGCTCTGGGCATAGATGAGCCTCATCGCCCTCTCCCAATCCTTCGCCGCCAGCGCGTGGCGCACCGCGTCATCTGTGAAGTTATTGTCCTCGTACCACTGGCTGGCCTTTTCGTGCAGTTCTGTCACGGCTGCGGCCCCGTGCCTGGTTTCTAGTTGGTGGCGCAGCAACTCGGCAAAGAGATGGTGATAGCGATACCACTGCCGCGACCCGTCCAGCGGAATAAGGAATAGGTTAGCCCTCTCCAGCTTTTCAAGCATTGCCTGGCTGCCGCTATGCCCGGTGAGAGAATCACATAGGGGAGCGGTTAGCTTTTCAAGCACCGAAGTCTTCAGGAAGAAGCCCTGCACTTCGTCAGATAGCCCTTTCAGCACCTCTTCCACCAGGTAGTCCATAACGTAGCGCTGGCTGCCAGTGAAGCTGGCGATAAACCCGGGGATATCCTTCTGTTTGCTCAGGGAGAGCGCAGCCATCGTCAGCCCTACCGCCCAGCCATCCGTGCGGTCATTCAGGGCGCTGACATCCTCAGCTGATAGCTCCAGGTTTTGCATTTCCTTGAATAGTCCGGCCGTTTCCGGCACGGTGAAGCGCAAATCGTCGGCGCCTATCTCCAGCATTGTTCCCCGGCCCCGGAAGTGCGTCAGAGGTAACGCCGGGTCGGTCCGCGTGGCGATGACCAGGTGCATTTTGGGCGGTAGGTGTTCCAGCAAAAAGGCGATGCCGGCCTGAATGGGTTCGGTCTTAATCAAATGGTAGTCATCCAGGACAACGGCAAAATTATCCGCAGCCCCGGTGAGGTCGTTGATTAAGGCTGTCAACATTGCTTCGGTGGGGTAGGGCTGGGGAGAATGCAGTAAAGTCAGAGCGTTCTCACCGGCAGACGGCTGAAGCGTTCTTATGGCGGCGATGAAATAGTCCCAGAAGCGGACGGGGTCGTTATCCCCTTCGTCAAGGGATACCCAGGCGGTGGGGCACCGTTCCTGACATTGCCGGCTCCAATCGCTCACAAGAGTCGTCTTCCCGGAGCCGGCCGGGGCGGAAACGAGGACCAGATTGCAGTTGATGGCATGCTTCAGGCGTTCCAGAAGGCGGGGGCGTGCTACCATCCCCGGCCGGGCCGGAGGCACGAATAACTTGGTTGCCAGTAATGACGTTTCCATCTTGCCCTCCTATCGCCAGAAGATGAAGGAGGATGACTGTGTGCGCTATTATAACACAATTTAACGAAGCTCAAATGTCAAAGCCCAAGAAGTAGTGAGTTCTAAGTTCTCACAACTCAAAACCCATTACCCATAACTTTATAATCTGGATTTTGTAATTTGGATTTGTCTAGTACTTAGTATTTTGCTCCTTCGTCCTCTCAAGCCGTCCTACGTTATGTGTTATAATTGACTTTAATGGAAACGGGCAAAAAAGAGGCTCTACTCTACGAGAAGCTGCCGAATTCTAGAGTCCAGTGCCACACCTGCCAGTGGCATTGCAGAATAGGGCTGGACAAGTACGGCGTCTGCGGTATGTACCAGAACCAGGCAGGCATTCTTTACCAGGTGAACTATGCCGTGGTCTCTTCGGTGGCAGTCGACCCTATCGAAAAGAAACCCCTGTTCCATTTCTACCCGGGCACCCAGGTCTTCTCTATGGGCACGCTGGGTTGCAATTTTCACTGCAAGCACTGCCAGAACTGGGAAATTTCTATGGCGAATGGTCAGGACATCGGGGTGGGCTGCCAGCATATGCAGCCCCGCGCCGCTATCGAGGCAGCCAAGCGCTACCGGTGCCAGGGCATTGCCTGGACGTACAATGAGCCGGCCGTCTGGTTCGATTACACTCTAGACTGCGCCAAGCTGGCTAAAGAAAATAATCTCTACACAGTCTATGTCACCAACGGCTACTCCAGCGAGGCCGCCCTGGATACAATCGGACCGTACCTGGATGCCTGGCGCGTGGATATCAAGGGCTTTTCGGACGCGACATATCGAGATTTAGCCAAAGTGCCCCACTGGCGGCGAATCCTTGAGATTGCCAGCCGGGCTAAACATAAGTGGCAGATGCATGTCGAGGTCATTACCAATATCATTCCCACAATTAACGATGATGACGAGCAACTCGGGGGCATTGCCCACTGGATACACGATGAGCTTGGCGAACTGACGCCGTGGCACGTCACCCGGTTCTATCCGACATACCATTTGACCCATGTGCCGCCCACCCCCGTGGCCACCCTGGAGCGAGCCTGCGAAATCGGAAAGAAGGCCGGTCTCAAATTCGTTTATACCGGCAACGTGCCCGGAAATGAAAACGAGAGCACCACCTGCTATTCCTGTGGTAAGCTTATTGTCGAGCGGTTCGGCTACCAGACGAAGGTAGTCGGCCTGGATGGCACCAAATGCCGCTTCTGCGGCGCCGAGCTTAATTTCAGGACGGGGAAATAAAAGAAAAATCCCCCTTAATCCCCCTTTTTCAAAGGGGGATACCTAGAGCAAGGGTGGTAGATTGGTAGGCATCTCCCTTTAGGAAAGGGAGATTGAGAGGGATTTTGAATGGGAGAGGTCTAAGAATGATTAGAGAGCCAGCCGTAGCCGGTCAGTTCTATCCTGAGTCCCAGTATCAGCTCAGGTCATTGATTAGGGGAATGGTCGACACCGGTGTGGCTAAAGAGGATGTCATCGGTCTCATTTCCCCTCATGCCGGCTATATCTATTCGGGTCCGGTCACCGGAGCCGCCATTTCCCGGGTCAAATTCAAGGACACCTTTATCGTTATCGGGCCCAATCACACCGGAGCCGGCAAACCCCTCAGCATTATGACCGAGGGAGTCTGGAAAACCCCCCTTGGTGAGATAGAGGTTGACCCGGAACTGGGCAAAAAGATTCTTTCGGTCTCCAAGCACCTCCAGGAGGATTTTCTGGCACACCAGTATGAACACTCCATCGAAGTCCAGTTGCCTTTCCTGCAATACTTCAGGTCGGACGTCAAGATTGTCCCCATTATCCTCAGCCACGCCAGCGCGAACGTCTATAAAGAGATTGGCAAAGAGCTTGCCAGGGCGATTAAAGAATCGGGCAAAGAGGCGGTAATCCTGGCTTCGAGCGATATGACCCACTATGAGCCGCAGGATTCGGCCCAGGAGAAGGACTCTAAAGCGATCGAGGCAATCCTGGCTCTCGATGAAGACGAGCTTTTGAGGCGAGTCAGGGGTCTCGATATTACTATGTGCGGTTATGCGCCGGCGGTCTGCCTTATCTCGGCGGCCAGGGAGCTGGGCGCGGGTGGGGCAAAACTGGTGAAATATATGACCAGCGGCGACATGACGGGCGATTATCGCAGCGTCGTCGGTTATGCCGGAATTGTTATTTCGGCAATGTCGCCCCTGGCAAAGTTAGCCAGGGAGACCGTCGAGACCTATGTCAGAGAAGGTAAACTTGTAAAGCCGGCCGGGCTTGCCCCGGAAATGAAGGAGCGGGCGGGTGTCTTTGTTTCTATTCACAAGCACGGCGACCTGCGCGGGTGTATCGGCACCTTTGAGCCGGTGACAAGCAGTGTCGCCGAAGAGATTGTCAGGAATGCCATCAGCTCGGCTATGGATGACCCCCGCTTCCACCCCATTGCCCCCGATGAGCTTAAAGACCTCGATTACAGCGTGGATGTCCTGACCAAGCCTGAGCCTGTCAAGGGTGAGGAGCAGCTCGACCCGAAGAAATATGGCGTTATCGTAGCTTCGGGATGGCGGCGGGGCTTGCTACTGCCCGACCTCGAGGGAGTGGACACCGTCCAGCACCAGATTGATATCTGCCGCCAGAAAGCCGGCATCGCCCCCCACGAACCCATCCAGCTCTACCGGTTTGAGGTGAAGAGGTACAAATAATACATTGACATAGTGGCATATATATGCTTCAATAGAACGGAACTGATTGGAGGAGTGGAAGACGACATGAAAAGAACAATGATTTATCTTCCTGACCGGACTCATCAAGGCCTGAGAAAAATTGCCTTCGAACACAACCTTTCTATCGCAGAGCTAGTTCGCCGCGCTGTCGAAAAAGCTTATGGTGAGGATATCGAAGATATCCTCGATATGGAAGAAGAGCTTGCCAACTACCTGGCTAATCCAGAATCGGGCACCAAGTGGAGCGACCTGCGTCCGCGGAAACAAGTGAATGTATGAAATCACATTCACATCCCGTGCCACTCGCGAGTTCGGTAAACTTTCTTCAGAGAACAAAGAACGTTTGTCAGACGCCATCGACCACCTTGCCGAAAATCCCAGGCCAACCGGCGTGAAGAAACTGGGCGGAGTAAGACATCGAATTCGCGTGGGTAGCTGGCGTATTGTTTACGCCATTTCTGACAAGGAAAAACGTGTCTTAGTCGGCAAAATCACTAGGCGTTCTGAAGACACGTATAAAGACTTAGACGAACTCTTCTAATTCTGAAGGAGGCCCGCATGTTCAAAAACCTGGTACTGCAGAACCGGAGCTACCGGAAGTTCCACCAGGACATCGCCATAGCTAAGGAGACGCTGCGTGAGCTGGTCGACCTGGCCAGATGCTCGGCCTCCGGCGGCAACCGCCAGCCCCTTAAATACATCATCTCCTGCGAGCCGGACAGAAACGACCTGATATTCTGGCATATTTATCTTGCCCGCCGGGTGAGGGAAGAGCGTTACCCCCCGGAAGGCGGGCGACCCACGGCCTACATCGTCATCCTCGGCGACAAAGAGATAAGGGAGACTTTCACCCCCGACCATGGCATCGCCGCTCAAACCATCATGCTCGGCGCCAGTGAAAGGGGGCTGGGGGGCTGCATGGTCGGTACGATTAAGAGGGAGGAGCTCGCTCAGGCCCTCGAGATACCGCCGCGCTATCAAATACTCCTCGTGTTGGCCCTCGGCAAGCCTGATGAAAACGTAGTGCTCGAGGACGTCAACTCTGACGGTAAAACCATGTTCTACTGGGATGGCGATGTCCGCCACGTGCCCAAGCGGCCGCTTGATGATATAATTGTTGCCAGCTACGCGCCTAGTAAAACTCTAAGCACTAAACACTAAACAATGTCAAAACTCAAAACTTGTTTAGCCCGTTGGATTTTGAATTTTGGATTTGTTTAGAGTTTAGAAATTAGGATTTAGAATTTTGTAAAAAAGAAGGAGGTTGAAATGTTCAAAGACTTGGTACTGAAGAACCGCAGCTACAGGAGGTTTTACCAGGACCCCGTAAAAGAGGAGACGCTGAGAGAACTGGTCGACCTGGCACGAAACTCAGCATCGGCGTCTAACCGGCAATCGCTGAAATACATCCTCTCCTGCGACCCGGAAAAGAACGCCCAGATATTTCCCCTGCTCGGCTTCGCCGGGTCGCTCCGGGACTGGGGCGGGCCGTTCGAAGGGGAGCGGCCTACCGCCTATATCGTTATTTTGCTGGACACCGAGATAGCTAAAGGAGCCGGCTGCGACCACGGCATCGCCGCCCAGAGCATTCTGCTGGGGGCGACCGAGCAGGGACTGGGGGGCTGCATGCACGGCTCGGCAAAGAAGCCTGAGATGATGAAGGCGCTGAACATTCCGGAGAAGTATGAGATTCAGCTTGTAATATCCCTGGGCAGACCCAAAGAGAAAGTGGTTTTGGAGCCGCTCGGGCAGGATGGCAAAACTACCTATTACCGCGATTCCGAGCAGACGCACCATGTGCCCAAGCGCTCCCTAGATGAGATAATCATCGGTTAAACGCCGTAACCCCTTCCCCCTTTGAAAAAAGGGGGATAAGAGGGGGATTTAGGATGCCGAAATCCCTCGCAGTCTCCCTTTTCCAAAGGGAGATGCCTGGCATCGTAAAATTGGTTTTTGAACTTTGAGCTTTGGATTTTCGTATGATGGACATGTTCGGGCAGAAAGCTAAGGAGAGCGAACAGCCCTTCGCGGGTGAAGAAGGCGGGGCGCCTCTGGCTGCCCGAATGCGCCCAGCGAACCTGGACGAGTTCGTCGGGCAAAAACACCTGGTCGGCGAGGGGCGAGCGCTCAGGAAGGCAATCGAAGGCGGTCGGCCGCCCTCGATTGTCCTCTGGGGGCCGCCCGGCAGCGGCAAGACCACCCTGGCTAATGTCATCGCTAACAGCATCAACTCCCACTTCAGCCCGGTGAGCGCCGTCAGCGCCGGCGTGGCCGACCTGCGCCGCATCATCGAGGAAGCCAAAAACCGCCGCAAGCTTCAGCAGCGGAGAACCATCCTTTTCATAGATGAAATCCACCGCTTCAATAAGTCCCAGCAGGATGCCATCCTGCCCTATGTCGAGGACGGCACCGTCACCCTCATCGGCGCCACCACGGAAAATCCCTCCTTCGAGGTTACCTCGGCGCTGCTCTCCCGGTGCCAGGTGCTCAACTTGCAGCCGCTCACCGATGATGAAATCCGCTTTATCATCCTGAGGGCACTGAAGGACAGCGTGAAGGGCATCGGGGCGTTGAACGTCGAGCTGGCTGCCGATGGCATCGACCATCTGATTACGATGTCCAAAGGCGATGCCCGCATCGCTCTGAACGCCCTGGAGATGGCGGCCCTGAGCACGCCGCCGGATGCCCAGAACAAACGCAATGTTCAACTTGCGACTATCGAAGATGCTATCCAGCACCCGGCGCTGCGCTATGACCGGGCCGGCGACCAGCACTACGACCTGATTTCCGCCCTCCACAAATCACTGCGAGGCTCGGACCCCGATGCCTCTCTCTACTGGCTGGCCAGGATGCTGGAGGCGGGTGAGGACCCGCTCTATATCGCCCGCCGGATGGTGCGCTTCGCCTCCGAGGATGTCGGCATGGCCGACCCGCAGGCGCTGGTGGTGGCGATGGCCGCCCAGCAGGCGGTGCACTTCATCGGTCTGCCCGAGGGCAATCTGGCGTTGGCCCAGGCTGCCATCTACCTGGCGACCTCTCCCAAGAGCAACGCCATCTACGAAGCTTACTCCCGCGTGCAGGAAGACATCAAGCGGGGGGCTGCCGATATCGTGCCTTTACACCTGCGCAATGCCCCGACCAAACTGATGAAAGACTCCGGCTACGGCAAGGGCTACAAGTACGCCCACGATTACGAGGGGCACTTCGTCGAGCAGCAGAACCTGCCCGATTCGCTCAAAGACAGGGTCTACTACAGCCCCTCAGAGCAGGGCTTCGAGAAAGAAATCCTCTCCCGCCTCCGCAAATGGTTCCCCGGGAAGCGGAGGGGGGAGAAATAGTCTGTAGGGGCGACCCCCTGTAGTCGCCTGCCCATCTTGGGAAGGCACGGGGGCCTGCCCCTAAGTCGTCCCGTCCCTTCTCCCTTGAGGGAAGATGGTTAGAGCCTGCCCTGAGCGAAGCGTGAGGGATGAGGGTGATTACCGATACCCACATATTTGCCCTCCAGCTTCAAAAATTTGACAACGCAATTCAGCTATGATATGATAAAAGGGTAGTTTAAGTCAGGTTAGTCCCAGCCTCTTTAGTCCTTTCATTTTCACTTCAGACGTTTGGATGACCGAAGCTCTAGCTAACTTTTTAGAGAGGAGGTCATCCAAAATGGTTTTCAGCGATAAGACAATCCAGTGCGCAGATTGCAAGACGAACTTCACGTTCACCGCCGGTGAGCAAGAGTTCTACAACACCAAGGGCTTCACCAATGAGCCTAAGCGCTGTCCGGAGTGCCGCCGGGCTAACAAAGCTCGGCGTTCTGATTCTGGCAGCTCAAACAGCTATTCACAGCGGTACTAAATCTGCGGCATCCGCAGGCTAAGTATCGCTAGAATGCGAAGCTAAAGAAAGGGGCAGGAACAAATTTGTTCCTGCCCCTTTCTTGTCGTGGGTACTAAAAAGGGTATTAGAGTCAGATTCTCGCCCGCCTCAGAACATGTTCTTCAGGAAAGAGAGGTTGCCTAGAAAGGTAGCCCTATCAGGCTATCCAGACCGTATATGCCAGAACCAGCCAGCAATAACGCTAAGCCCATCATCATAATGAGCCAGTCCCATTCCCACCCCGCCCCCTGGGGCGTCGTGAAAGGCACCTTCATCTTTCTAGGTTTCAGGTAGAAAGAGATTATCAGGAACTCCAGGGTGATAAAGAATGCGGCCGGCCTTGTCAAAAGGCCGATGATGAGAGCTATGCCGCCCAGGAATTCCACCAGAGCCGCTATCCATGCCCAGAACAACGCCGGCTTCATACCGATTTGTCCGAAGAAGCCAGCGGTGCCGGCCGGGTTCTTGAGTTTCGGCCACCCGTGAACCACCAGTTCTATGCCTACCCCGATTCTGATTGCCAGCAGCGCCAGACCAGTTAGCATCAACATCCTCCTCTATTATTGATATTGACTCCAGTATATGTGCTGTGCTATTCTTTGTAAAGTAGTTACCTGAAAGGAATATAGTTACAAAAATGGAACTAAGTATAGATGCAGATACTAGGGAAGGCCAGTGCTGCCCGGTCGAGAAAACGCTCGAGGTACTCAGCAGCAAGTGGACTATCCTCATCTTGCGCGACCTCTTGACTGGCACGAAGAGGTTCGGCCAGCTAAGGCAATCATTAAACGGGGTGAGTCCAAGAACATTATCCCAGCGGCTGAAGGAACTGGAGGCGCAGGGCATCGTCCGGCGGGTGATTTACCCGGAGGTGCCTCCCCGTGTCGAGTATTCTCTAACGGAGAAGGGCAAGAGCCTAAGCCCTATCCTTGAACAGATGAGGGACTGGGGTAGCCAGTTTGAGGAGAGCGGGGAGGGGCCGGAACAGAAGGCATAACTGGTAGCGCGTCATTCTGGCGAAAGCCAGAATCCAGTCGCCCACCCCTGGATTTCAGCCTGAGTTTACCCCGCACTGGATACGGGGCTGGAATGACGGTCTCCAGGTCGTTTGGGCTATCCGAATAGTGCTGAAGCGTCAGCCCAGAAACGATAAAATGCCTTTTAGCGATGAGACTCTTGGTCCATTCCAACTCTGGCGTTCAACATCATTATCCGTCTCACCCGGGGCGCGAATCTGAACAACTGACATGCCAAGTTCAGAAGCGCCGGAAAGTTCCTGGTACTTACCATCGGCAACGTACAAGCATTCTTCCGGCTGAACGGACAGTTTCTTGATTGTCAATAAATAGATTTGCGGGTCTGGTTTCCGTAAACCTACAGAACAGGAAAATGTGGCAACATCAAAGAACCGAGCTAAAGGAGAGAGTTCCCAATTATCCGCGAGATATGAAGCAGCGTTACTAACAAGCCCAATCTTACGTCCATTGGTCTTTAGAGAAGTAAGCACATGCACAGCGTCATCCCGCGGTACCCGCAGCAGTTGTTTGATGGAATCCGAGAAAATGTCGGCTGCCAAAGCGACCTGGTTGCTCGTCACTTGCGCAGCGAGTTGTCTGCAAATACCCCTGACGTAATCTGCGCAGGTAACGAGACCGCCATGCAATTGCTCATTGTAACCGGCGTTCCACAATTCTCCGAACTCGACAGGCGAGACTGCAAGTGCCTCAGCCATCCGGTTTATGGTGGCAGTTCTCTGGGCACGAGAGCCCTCACGGTATAATGTACCACCCAAATCAAAAATAACGGCTTGAAGTTTCATCTTAGCATTCCTGAGCTATTTGTTCATCACCTCGTACAAATGTGCCAGGCTCATTTTGATGACGCCTTGCGCACCCTGGTCGGCGCCGACCTTGTTTGTTTCAGTCGTGTTAGAGTGATATTGCAGTCATTGCCGTCAAAACAGGTGCGGAATATTGAAAAGAAATCAATAATCAATTCGTCCAATCAGAAACGGAGTTCTATCCGAGCCGGTAAAGAGACACCTGACCTCAAACCCCTCTTTACCAATTCTCAAGGAGACGTTCCCTTTGTAACAAGCCTGACTTACACCTGCGACCCCAACCATATGTGCATCCGCTTTTCTGGGCAGGAGATTGCCAGTGAGATTAGCCACGAAGTGCGGTAGAATGGTGCAATCGGCACCGGAATCGAGAATGAACTCAAAAGCTTGATATTTACCGGAGGCCAAACGAACATCAACCACAATGCCGGGGAAAAACATTTCACCGAACGGAGTTTCGGTCGTGGGGCAGACTAATTTAATAGATGGCAACTATGTTCTCTGGGACATTGTGTTTTATGACCAGGTCTTTATCCCCCAAGAGCGTCTTAACCTTAGCCGTGTTGGCCAAGTCTTTGAAACTGCGCGAGAAGGCTATTTCCTTACCTTTATAGCAGGCAATAAAGCCTACGCCGTGCACTTGTATGGTTTGTTTCTTTTTCTCTGCCATTTCTTGCGCCTCGCCTCCAGCCTACCCTCACTTGTCATAATAGTCGCAGTTCCTGCAAAAAGTCAAGCGCTGGATTACCTCCCCACCACCACCCCCCATAAATGCGCCGCCCGTCCATTTTGACCGCCTGCTTTATCTGTTCCAATCACCATATTTGAATTCACCCTTTTGGGACTTTTAACAAAACAAATCGAGCGTAAATATTTACATAAAGTCAGGAACAACTCAGGCTCGTTTAGCCTCGAATTGTTTGCCTGAAAAAATGATTTCCCCTACCTCCCCACCACCTCCCAAAGGTGCGCCAGGCTGTTGCGGAGAGACATTTGCGACCTTTGGTCGACGCCGACCTTGATGCCGTGCTTTTCAAGGAGAGCGGTGTTGGACTGGGCTTGCTCGAGGGTGAGGCCCTGCTTTTTGGCATCCTCGACGGCATTTATCCAATTCTGAATGGCGGCGCTCATCTCCGGGATATAGCTCTTATCGCAGACATCGCCGTGGCCGGGCACGAGGAAATCGGCATCCAGCTCCTGGTATTTCTTCAGCGATTCCAGCCACTCGTAGGGCAGGGCCTGATGCAGGAATGGCTGCGCTCTGACGATATTGTCCGAGGTGAAGACCACCTTCTCCTCCGGCACGTAAACGGCGACCTGGTAGGGACTGTGGCCGGGCAGGTGAATCAGCCGGAAGGTGTGCTCGCCCAGGCAGAGGGTCAGCCGCTCGGAGAGGGTGATGGTGGGGGCGCAGAAGATGAAGTCATCCATAAAAGGCAGGCTGGCCGGCGACATCTGCTTCATTCGCTCCTTGAACTGCTCCGCATTGGAGGCCAGGATTGCCTGCCGGGTGCCTTCATGCCCGACGACGGTACCATCGAAGAAGCAGTTACCGCTGAAGTGGTCGCCGTGCGGCTCGGTGTTAATCAGGTATTTCACAATGCCGTGTTTGGCAATCTCATCCCGCCATTTTACCGCTTCCTCCGGCATCTGGGGGGATTCAATCATGACGATGCCTTCGGCGGTGGTGACGAAGCTGCAATTGGCGCCCCGGAAGCCGGTTTCCACGTAGACATTATCGGTGATTTGTTTCATTTGTGCTCTCCTTTGATGCCTGTTTTGCGAAAGAAGGTTGATGGGTTATTTCATTTCTGAAATCTCTCTCATTCTCCCCTTTTCAAGGGAAGATGCCTTGTGCATGCCATTCCTGTTTTCAGGTATCCCCCTTTGAAAAAGGGGGATTTAAGGGGGATTTGGTTACCAAACCCCTCATGCCATCGCCTATTCCCCAACCACCACCATCGCCTCGTACTTCTTCTTCTCTACCCGGAACCAGTCCACCCTCTCGGAGAGCGTGTCGATAATGTGCAGATGGTAGGGACACCTCTTTTCACACTCGCCGCACTCGGTGCACTCGGCGGCCTTTTCCAACGCCTCGGCGGTGCTGCCTGTGAAGAACCGCTCCGGGGGCTGGCGCTTGAAGAAACTGGGCGCTATCATCACAGTCGATATCGGGATGTCATTCGTGCAGGGGCGGCAATAATCGCACCGGTGGCAGAAGCTGCTGCCCAGCTCGTCCCTCAACCGCTGCATCTCCTGCTCTTCCGTCTTTGTCATCTTGAGCGGCCCGTTGAGAATAGCGACAATCTCCTCGATTTCGGGAATCTTCTCGATGCCCGGAATGGCGATGACATCAGGGAAATTGAAAAGGTATTTGAAACATATCGTGGCGTTATCCAACATACCGCCGGCCAGCGGCTTCATAGCGATGAAGGCGACATCATGCTCGCGGCACAGCGGCAAAAGCTCCCTTTCGGCTTCGTCGGTGATAAAGTTAAAGGGGAACAAAACCGTCTCGAAGAGGTCTGAGACGACCATCTCCTTAGCCATGTCCAGCGAGTGCGAGGTAACGCCGATGTGCCTGATGACGCCCGCCTTTTTCGCTTCCTGAAAGACTCCCATAGCTCCACCTGGCCCCATTACTTTGTTGTAGGCATCTTTATCAGCGATATTGTGGAACTGGTAAAGGTCGATGTAATCCGTGCCGAGGTGCTTCAGGCTGAGCGCAAGGTGCTTTTCCGCATCCGCGCGATTCCTTGCCCCTGTCTTGGTGGCAATGATTATGTCTTTGCGGTTGCGACCGGCGATGGCCTTGCCGATACACGCCTCGCTGGTGGTATAGGCGTTGGCAGTGTCTATGTATGTGATGCCGAGGTCAAGGCACTTCTTGATGACTGCCACCGCCTCATCCTGAGTCAACCTCTGGATGGGGATACCCCCGAAACCCAGCTTGGATACCATCATTCCTGTCTTGCCCAGTCTTATCTTTTCCATATCAAGCCACCCCTTCCTGTTTCACTTCGATGACGTCATTGCGAGTCCCGATTTCATCGGGACGTGGCAATCCACATAATCTTAATCCGATGGCTCTAGGGCTGTCAATTTTTGTGGGATTGGTAATCGCAGGCATCCCATTAAAGGCGCTCGTTGGAATAGAAGAAAGTTTGGGAGAGAACGTAGCCCCTCTCAAAAATAATAGTCCCCATCCCTTTGCTAGCAAGGGGATGGGGCAAGGGGGATAGATTTTCCATAAAACAATGGAGGGCACTTTTGAAAGTGCCCTCCATTCAAGTTCAGTCTCTCGACCCGACTCACTTATGGTGTTCACCACCACAGCGGGTCTCTCATTTTCTTGAGAACGGCCTCAAACTAACTGTCTATCGAGTCAGGTTCGAGTTTCCGTCCGCCCTGCCTACGCAGGGCATTACCTATCAACCTGCCAGACCCTCAGGACCTTGTGAAGCTTCATTGGCCACCTCCAGAAGCAAAGACTCGGATGTGATTCAGGAGCTTCTAATATAATTAGAGCATAGAAGTCATTCAGTGTCAAGTCTCAGGCTCAAAGGCAACCGGGCGACGAAGTAATCACAAGATTCGGGCAGTTTTCAACCAGCCATGGTTCGTGATAGAATTGCCCATAATCGGGGGTAGAAGCAATGCACTCAGTTGGTGTAGACATAATAGAGATAGTTCGCATCCGCCGGGCCATCGAGCGCTATGGGGAACGTTTCCTTAACCGGATATTCACTGGCACTGAACTCAAGCTCTGCCGTGAAAACCCGGGACGGCTAGCCAGCCGCTTTGCCGGCAAGGAAGCGGTGATGAAAGCCCTCGGCACCGGAGTCAGGGGCGTCAAATGGCGGGAGATAGAGATACTCTCCGAACGCAGCGGCAAACCGCTGGTTCAGCTGCACGGCACCACCCGGGAGAAAGCCGCCAGCCTGGGAGTGTCCAGGCTGGCTATCAGCCTCTCCGACTCAGAACAATACGCCGTGGCTTTTGTGGTCGGGGAAACGAGTCAGGATTAGCCGGATTTCCAGCAGCCCCTCATAAAGCGCCCGTCAACTGTAACAACTTTATCAGCTACCTCCCTGAGCGGTCGGGAGCTTTCCACCCGACCGAAAAGGGCCACTTCGACATTCTTGCCGTTGTCCTTCACCGCCTGAAGAGCTCCCACATAATCGGTATCACCGGCGACCAGAATCGCCACGTCATAGTTGTTTTTGAAATTATGAGTCAGTAAATCGGTCGCCAGCTGTATATCGACGCCCTTCTCGTAGGGGGGCGTATTAGGCCAGTTGACATACACCAGTCGCCCCAAACGCAGTTCGACGTAAGGTATAGCGGCGACGCTGTTAAAGAAATTTTGCTGGTCGCGGAAGCGTTCCGGCTCTTCCCGCCTGCCCACGATTGCATTATAGTAATAGATTCGTATCAACCGGCGCTTTTCACGCAGTTTCTCGCAAAATTTGCCGATATCGATGTCCGTCCTTTTGAAAGTGGCCTTCAGAGAATGGTAGAGATTACTGCCATCGATGAATATCATCAATCTATCATTTCTATCGGACATGGACACCTCCCTAAGTTTAAGGACAGACGAACTTTACAGCTTAATCACCAGCTCAGGGTTTTTCTTACGCACGTCCTTGAAGGCAGCTTTAATCATATCTTTACCGTAGTCGCAGTTAGCCTTGATTGCTATCTGACTTTTGTCTTCCGTAAAGACGACCGGGTGTATCGAGCAAACGATGGGTCTCACCGGGTAAATCCGGCACCTTTTACCTTCAGTATCATGGAAGGGGCAGGGCAGGGGCAGAAACCGGGTGAAAGAAAGCTTGGACGGGTCTAACTCGGAGTCGAATGGGTGGAACACCACTTTGCCGCTGACCGTTTTCTCCTTCCAGCTGTCATAGGTGACGCCGAGATGGGCGGCAATCGCTTTAAGCTCGCTCTCGAATACCTCCACACCGGGATTGGTGGGGTTCAGCGGGTTGGGTATGCAGCACCGGCCGCAATTCCGGCACTCGGAATAGGAGAGGATTTTTTGCACATTATAGGGGGTGCAGGGGATAGGTATGTTCAGCGAGATGTCGTCCTGGCCTAACGCCTTGAGCAGCTTGTCCAAATCAGGTTCGGACAAAGCCAGGATGCTGCTGCCTTCCAGATAGGCCAAGCCGTATCTGGCTAAATCAAGCCGCTCGATTTCCTGAGATTCGTATAGCCTGTTTTCCATACCGCCCCTCTCCGCCATGCTTCCTTAATACCGAGTATTTAAGTTTACAATAAAAAGCTCGGAATGGCAAAAGGGAAGCCAAAATCCCTCTCAGTCTCCCTTTACCAAAGGGAGATGACTTCTACCACCCTCGATTGGTAATTATTCCCGCATTCGTAGATATGACTGAGGGTCCCAGACCTCCCCCTTTAATAAAGGGGGATTAGGGGGATTTTACCAGTCGCCCGTCTCATCTGGTGCTGCTATGCTGTGTGCCACCCTGGGGCAGCACAGGGGCCTGCCCTACTTGAGACTTTCGGTCAAGTCCTGGCGATTGCTCATCCTGGCTGTCTTATGGAGGAAGTCTTTCAGCGAGGCGCTCCGGCTCCTCAGCTCTTTCAATTCAAGGCCGATGGGATTGAGGAAAGCCGGGCTATCGGCGTAGCTGCCGTGGAAGGCGAAGTAAGCCTGGTTCAGTTTTCTAATATAATAGCCCTTCGAGGCCAACTCCTGCCTCTTCTGCTCCATAAAAGCCTCGGCCGGCCCGATTTCTCCTCT
This sequence comes from Chloroflexota bacterium, assembly GCA_016190895.1. GTDB lineage: Bacteria > Chloroflexota > Dehalococcoidia > Dehalococcoidales > UBA2162 > JACPPR01. The sequence goes on from JACPPR010000037.1 coordinate 34,751, forward strand.
GGCCAGATAAGCATCCACTGTTTCCCTGATGTTTCTCATCTCCTGGTTAAAATCGAACTCTTTGGAGTGAGCTTTGTCGAACTCCGGCTTGGCTGCCTGTTTCGTCCCGCTCTCATACTTAGCGTAATATTTCGCATAAACAATATCGCCGATTTCTTTCCCGGCCAGATTAGCTACGCTTTCATTCATGGTGGTAATTTCATAGTTTCGGGATACTCCTGCCACATCGAGCACGTAGCGGAAGCCGAGCGGGGTGAAGGCAAGGTACTGGTGCAGCCACTCATGGGTGGCCGTATCGATGGCTGCCCGCAGGCTGGTTTCGCTATCGACAAGGGTGGGATAGGTCGCCATGCCGCCGATTCCCGTCACCAGCGAAGATACCCCCAGATTATCCGCCCCGGCTTCTATAGCCTCCTTCTCCTCGATAGTGAGCTTTTGCTTGAGGACAACTTCCCTCATCGACTCGATTTTGTCCCTTGGCGAAATCACCAGCACGTTGGGCAGCTCTTCCAATCTGAAATTCACCGGCGGGAAGCTGACTCTCAGCCCGACTCCCGGATTAAAAATGCCCTGCCCCGCCAGGGTTTCCCCTATCTGCTTTTTGATTATTTTTTCTACTTCGGCGGCTTGAGCAGCTCGCCTCTCCTGCAAATTCCTTAGTTCATCGAGCCGGGCTGGCACAATTTCCTGATTTCCAGCGTTAGCCGCCGCCAGTTCCGATTTTAACTCACTGATTCGCTTTGACGTGTCAAAATACCCGGTGACCACCCCGACCTCATCATCGCTCTTTGACTGCCCGTCGTCCTTCCCAGATTCTGACAGGCGGGCCTGCCAGCTGAAAAGCCAGCGTCCGGCTTCCCCGCCGATGGTTTTCATCTCCCAGCCGGCAATACTGAAACGGTACGGTTTCACAACTGAACTCAGACGGGCGTCAAAGCTCCCACCGGAGGACTGACCGCCGATAAGCCAGGTGACTAAACTAGCCATAAGTAAGCCTGAAACGATAATCGGTTTCATAAGAATTCCCCATTCTGGCTTGCAGCCCAGCACCACGAGTAATAGCATTGTTCTGTCATTCTCCGGCTTGACCGGAGAATCCACGTCCCCTTCCGCTCCATCTGGATTCCCCGCCTGAAGCGGGGAATGACACATAGGAGACTCGCTATTTTCGGGGTAATACTAAGCTCGCGCTATTTCCTGGGGCATCACTCCAACTCCACAAACCCCACAAACTCAATAACTCTACAAACCCATCCTCACCGCCGCTTTCGCCAGCTCCCAGGTATACTCGTAAAGGTGAAGCCCCTTGCTGGAAGCAATCAATTCCCCATCCTCCACCCCGATTTCGCTCGCCATATATTCTTTCAGTAGCTGGATGGCCGCCAGATTGGAGGGAAAACCGGCCCAGAGGTCCCACGACCTGAAGTAAACGAAGAAGTGCAGCTTGTTATCACGGATTCTTGTATCTATCCCTCTCAAGCAGGGAGGGTCGGAAAGATAGATAGACTGCTCGTTACCGACCGCCATATAGGCTTGGTTGGTGTTAAAGCCGTCGTCCTGATACATCTTGATGACCTCGGCAATTTGCTTTTCAAGGTACTGTCCGTAGGTATACTGCTCTCCATCGGCCCGGTGCGCCGTCATCAGGTAGGGCAGGTAACTTTCGATATATTCCATGGTCGTCGGGGCAGGTACGCCCGGTGGTACATCGGGAATCAGGGGGCGCGTGCCCGGATACTTTATTTTGACGACGACGTAATCAAGCTCCTGCCGGTGCTGCCCTTTAAAGCTCCCCCGCTCAATCCGGTATTTATGCCCTTCGGTCAGAGCCTTACATAAGCACAGGAACCAGGCTTCGGAGAGGTCCCTAGCTTCGATTACGGATATGTCCATGTCGCCCTCCCGGTGAAAACACTAAACATTAATATCTAAGCTCTAAATGCCGATTCCTTACGTCATGAGGCATCCCGTATGAACGGAGCGAATCGGGACAAATCCAAATTACAAATCACTAAATGATCAAAAGCCCTGAAGGTAGTTTTGGATTTAAGGTATTTGGATTTGATTTGACATTTGGATTTTGGCATTTGTGCTTATCCGGTACTGTTATTTTCTAAATATCCCCAGGAACCTATCTTCGTATTCCTCGAACACGCCCCAGTGGTCAAGCTCATCCCTCAGCCTGCCCGGCTCGCATTCCCCGCGGGCAACCTGCCCGAAAAGCTCCTCGATATGCGCCCGGGCGTCAGCCGGAACGCCCGCCGAATCCACATCGAGCAGACCCCGCCGCCCCATTTGCCTCAGGTTCTCCGGTAACGAGCTTCTGGTGATTTCGTAGATGAACTTCATCAGCGAGACGTCCCAGAGGGTGTCTTCGCCCTTGATGATAGCCGTCAGCGGGTCGCTGCGTTTATCGATTTCGGCGTTCAACTTATCGACTATTGCCAGCAACCTGTCGGAAACAATGTTGGAGTCTTTCGGCTCGTTCTTGTAAGTGTAAAATAATCCCGGCATATCCGCGCCGTATTGCTCCATCAAGGCGCCGAAGTACCTGCGGGCCTCCGGACCGAACCCTTCCAGCCGGTTCAGGTAGTAAGGAGTGACGATCTTGGGTCGTTCGGCAGTCACCTTGCCTTCTCTAATCACCGTCTCCGGGACATCTTTAGCCGGCTCGGCATAGGACGGTTCGGTCAGCAAATAATAGTTTATCGTGGTCGTGCCGAAGGTATACAGGCTCTGCTTGGGCGCCCTCAATATCTCCGTGCGCTCGATTGCTTCCTTAATCCGCTCGTCGTTTTCCATTACTGGTTCCCCTTGGTCTCTGTCGCCTGTGAAATAGAGTCAGCCCTTCGGCTACGCTCAGGACGAGTTCTCCTGCTCAAGATTCTCCATAGCTTCGAAATGTTTACCGGCAGGATAAGCTTCTTCTCGCTATTTTTGCAGTACTTCTCTTCGAGCCGGGGGTCGAGCGAGACGTCCACTTTCTTACCCTCGATTTCAACGTAAAGGTGAATGTTAACAGTGGGAAAGTTGTGCCACTTCTTGATAGGCACTATCGAGATGCAGGTAATCAAATCAGCCCGCTTGCCCAGCTCCTCCGCTTTGGCTTTTATCTTCAAGGATTTCCGGATGCAATTGTTGCCCAGCAGGAAATAAGGCTCCCTGTATACTTTATCGATTAATGAGGCTAGTTCATCCATACTTCACCTGATAGCTGCCAGCTCCTGCTTGTACTCGTTCAAATGCTGGAGATAGGCCGAGTCCAACTGAGCCTGCAGCTTCCGCCACTCCTGCTGAAACTGAGGCTGCTTTTCCACATCGATTTCCGGAACCGGGAGCATCGTCGTGCCCATCTGCTGCTGCACCGCCTTTTGCAGCCTGGCTCCCATATCGGCCTTCAACGATTGGAAGGCTCGTTGTCTCTGCTGTTCACCCTGCTCCTCATAGTGGTTAAAAAGGTATCTGAGTTTACTGTAGACGTTCTCCACGCCTACTTTGTCATTCTTGACTAGCTTCAGCCCGTCCATTATTTTTCTGTTTTTTTTCTTGGCCGTATCATTCTTCGGTAGACCGATGGTCCTGATAAATACCCTGGCAGCGCCCTCGATAACTTGCTTCTTCTCATTCTCTTTATACTGGCTCAGTTCAGCCAGCAAGTTGCGCTCATCGGTGAGATATTTGGCCGCCAGGGTCTCTCCCAGCGGCTGGTATTTCCAGGACAACCTTTCCTCTTCGGTCGCCTGGCCTAGCTTCTCCACTTTCTCCATAGCTATCTCGCGGGCGCTCTTGATAATATCGTCCATAAGTCCTCGATTCATTCCAGGAGTATCATCCGATATTAATTATACTATATAGGCTGGCAAAGCAGAAAGGGCAAAAACCAGAGAGGGGGCAAAGCCCCCTCTCTGAACTCACTTTGTGAATGCCCTTAAAATCGCTAGACTTCGACGGCGCTCAGGGTCTCGAACATCTCGTAATAGATGCCTTGCTTGGCCATCAGTTGCTGATGATTGCCGGACTCGATAATCTTGCCCTTCTCCAGGATGATGATACGGTCGGCATGAGTCACCGTGGACAAACGGTGGGCGATGATAAGAACGGTGCGCCCCCTCGAAAGGCGTTTCAGCGAATCCTGCATAATACGCTCCGTATTGGTATCCACGTTGGAAGTAGCTTCGTCCAGAATCATGATGGGCGGGTTAGCCAGGATAGCCCGGGCCAGGCAGATAAGCTGGCGCTGCCCGGCGCTCAGATTGCCGCCCCGCTCGCCCACCTGCGTATCGTAACCGTGGCTCATGCGCAGGATTAAGTCATGAACACCGGCCGCTCTAGCTGCTTCGACAATCTCGTCTTGAGTAGCATCGAGCTTCCCATACCTGATATTGTCCCCGACAGTACCGGAGAAAAGATACGGGTCCTGGGGGACGACGCCTATCTGACTTCTTAACGAATCTTGGGTGACCGATTTCACGTTATAGCCGTCCACCAATACCTCGCCATCTCTCACCTCATAGAAGCGGGCAACCAGACTCGTCAGGCTGCTCTTGCCGGCTCCGGTTCGCCCGGCGATGGCTACAGTCTCACCCGGATTAACGGTCAGGTCGACTTCATGGAGCACCTCCTGACCGGGTAAATAACCGAAACTGACATTAGCAAGCTTAACCTCGCCTTTTATCGGAGGCAGTTCGATAGCATTCGGTGCATCTTTTATCTCCGGTTCCACATCGATTAATTCAAAGATGCGCGCAGCGGAAGCCATCGCCCGCTGCAGGTCGGTATAAAGCATGGTTACTTCCCTTACCGGGTCGAAGAAACGCTGAATTAAGAGCAAGAAAGCAATAACAACGCCGGGTCCCATCGTCCCGTTCAACACCTGGAAGCCACCGAAGATAAGCACCAGAACATAAGAGGTATCGGTGAGTATCTGAACGGTAGGCATCATAAAGGCTTGCGCCCTGGCAGCATCGACGTTAGCGTTCAGGTGCGCCTTATTGACATTATCGAATTTACCCATGTTGACATTTTCACGAGAAAGGCTCTGTGTCACCCGGACGCCGGAAATGCTCTCCTGAAGATTGTCGTTAACCTCGGCAATCGCCTGCCGCACTCTGATAAAAGTACGGCGGGCGTAACCCTGCCAGACGACCATCACCAGAACCAGAATCGGGGCAACACTCAGTGTAATCAGGGCCAGCATGGCATTCATGCTGAACATCACGATGACGATAACCGCCATCGTGATGATGTCGGCGGTAAGATGCAGGATATCCTGAGTCAGCAAGGTCTGAAGTTGCTCGACATCGTTCTGGACGCGAGACATAATCTTGCCCACCTTATTACTATCGAAGAAACTCATCGAAAGCTTATGAAGGTGCTCGAACATCTGATTGCGCATCTTCAGAAGAATACCCTGCGCGGCGTAAGAAAGCTGCAGTGACTCCAGGTATTGTCCGCCCCACATCAACATTACCGCGCCGAAGTAGATAAGAACGCCGGTTGTGAGACCGCTTGCGTTGCCTGTCTTTATGTAATTGTCGATAATCAGCCCTATCAACACAGGCATAGCAATATTAGCCGCGGTCCGCATAGCCGTGCCTGTGGCTGCCAGAAATATATGACCCTTGACCCAGGCAAGATACTGGGGCAGCCGCCGCAGGACTTTCATGTCATATATCTTGCCTAGGACATCCTGTCCGTCACCGGCGTCTAACGAGCTGCGAAGCCTTCCCATCGGCCCACCGCCACCACCCCCAAAGCCTCCGCCGCCACCGAAGCCGCCCCCTCCAAAACCTCCGAAAGCCATGTTTAGACCTCCCTTCCTGTCATCGCTTCTTGCGTTGAGGCAAGCTGCGATAGATATGTTTGTCGATATAGTCCGGCCTTAGCCATCAGCTCATCATGGGTACCTATCTCCTCGATGCGTCCGTCTTTGAGCATCAGGATAAGGTCTGCCTTTTTGATAATAGGCAGACGATGAGTAATCACAAAGGTAGTTCGTCCCTGGATAAGCTTATCCAGCGCCAGGCGGATGAGATGCTCGGTTTCAGCATCCACGGCAGAGGTAGAATCATCCAGAATCAGGATTGCCGGATTTATCAGCAGGGTACGGGCAATGGCCACCCTCTGTTTCTCACCGCCGGAGAGGGTATGACCCCGCTCGCCTACCCAGGTGTTATAACCCTCGGGCAGGCTCTGAATAAACCTGTCGATCTGGGCGGCTTTGGCAGCTTCTTTTATCTGCTCCAGGCTGGCATCGGGGATACCGTAGGCGATATTGTCTCGAATCGTCGCTGAAAACAGGAAGACATCCTGCTGGGCTGTACCGATGTTCTTACGCAACGAAGCCAGTTTTATATCACGTATATCGATACCGTCAACGGTAATGCGCCCCTTGGTAACGTCATAAAACCTTGAAACCAGGTTGATAAGGGTGCTCTTACCGCTCCCCGAGCCACCCACCAGGGCTATCAACTGCCCCGGTTTGGCCCTGAAGCTGATATCGTCAATCGCCGGAGCCGATGAATTATAGCTGAAGCTGACGTTTTCAAAAGTAATCTCGCCGGTTAGCTTGCCCACATCCCTGGCGTCCGGCTTCTCCTTGACAGGTGACTCGGTATCGAGTATCTCGAAGATACGCTCTCCGGCCGATATAGACCGGGAAATCATGTTGGCAATCATACCCAGGCGTCGAATAGGCATCGCCAGTATACCCAGGTAGAGAACGAACTGAGTCACCCCGCCTATAGTAAGAGTGCCGGCAATTACTTGCTGTCCGCCGTACCACAGCACGATAACCGTCGGCAGACCCAGCAACATCGACATCAAGGCCTGGTTAAAGGCCTGCACTTTGGCAGCGCTGATTTGCTCAGTATACAACCTCTTGGCGTCGGCGCCGAATTTGAGGCCCTCTTCCTTCTGCCGGGAGAACGCTTTCACCACCCTTACTCCAGCCATGCTCTCCTGCAGGGTGGTGCCCAGAGAGGCTATCAACTGTTGCACGTGGAGCCAGACGGGGCGGAGGCGGTTGCTGGTAGAAATGGCTATCCAGGCAATCGCCGGCATAAAGGCCAAGCAAAGCACAGCCAGCCGCCAGTTCACCGTGAGGAGAATAATACTGATGCCGATTATCTGGAGAGCCGTCTGAAATAAGGTCAGTATGCCATCGCCGACCCACATACGCACGGCTTCGATATCGGCGGTAGCGCGGGACATCAGTTGTCCGGTCTGCGCCTGGTCGTGGTAGGCAAAACTCAGCTTCTGCAGATGGCTGTAGATGGCATTCCTGATATCATAGGACACTTCCTGAGAGATTACCTGGTTCAGATACCTGTTGCCATAGGCGCTCAGCCCTCTGATGAGGCTTGAACCAAGAATTAGCCCGCCGGCAATGTAAAGGGCGCTCTTCTGCCCCGATGAAAGCGCCGTATCGACTCCCTGGCCGAGCACCCGGGGTATCACCAGGCTGGCCAGCGTAGTTATCAACAGGCAGATGCCCGAAAAGGCAAGTTGCCTCCAGTATTTCTTAACAAAGCCCATAGAACGAATTAGGATTTTCATATACCTCTAAATCACCTCGCCAATTTCCGCTCGTCTAATTGTCTGAGCAATTCGACTTTATTTTGTATCTAAAGCTAATCTTTTAAGATTTCCTCGTAAGCGTTTGAGAGAACCTTCCTGATACGGCCCAATTTTTCAGCATCCGCCGTACGGGCTTTATCTCTGAGTAATTCGGTCAGCTTCTCAAACTGACGCCGGGTCTTGACAAAATCATCCATGTTTTCAGGCTGCCAACCTCGCCGCATCGGGCCTTTCATCCTTTCGACAAACTCTTTTTGCTCCTCCAGAACTTTACGGCCTTCTTCAGTAATGGAATAGACCTTCTTGCCTTCCTGCTCGGTGGCTTTGGCGTAGCCCATCTCGTCAAGCATCTGGAGCGTCGGGTAAACGCTGCCCGGGCTGGGGATATAGAAGCTGTAGTACCGCTCCCGCAGCGCCCGGATTATCTCGTAGCCGTAGCTCGGCTTATCCTTAATACACTGCAAAATGATATACTTGAAGTCTCCCCTGTGGAACGGCCTTCCTGCAGCCGGCCAACCCAAGAAGCCCTGCCCTTTGTGTCTGCATTCTCGATTAAACATTCGACCACCTCACTGACACAATAAACCCTTCACGTAAACGATATATCGTTTGGATAAAAGTATTATAGTTCAGCCTCAGATAGCCTGTCAAGTTTCTGTAAGCTCCGCCCTATCCGAAGCCCCTCGGAGGCGAGCGTGGCGATAGACCGTTGCGGTAATCATAATGCGTAGTAGGCAATTGAAAGAGGCCCAAGCTGAAAAGCAACCACGGCTTAAGCCAAGCCTCACACCTTATTCCCACAGTAGGGACAAAATTTGTCCGAGGCAGCTATCTGTTGACCGCACCTGGTACAGAACAGGTTTCCGGAGCCTCCCTTTCGGGCGGCCTGCCTCCTCTGCTGCCGGCTTTCCCTTACCGGCACGCGCTGGGTTTGCCGCGCTTTAAGTATCCAGACAATGCCGGCGCCAATCACGATGACTCCGAGAGCCAGCCCGATAATGAGACCTGTTGACAAGCCACCGCCCGGGCTAATCGAAGGCTTGGTCTCCGCCCTGGTGTAGGCGATTTCGAAGTGAAGAGGGTCGGCATCGGCAGTCAGGTTGTTAAAAGAATACGAGTATGTAGTGAATCCTTCTCCGTCGGCGCCGACCACACCCCTGGGCGTCACGCTAAAATTGGTCGATTTCTTCGGCTGTTGAACTGTCACCCTCAGGTTGCTGATAGGTGAGATGGTGCGAAAATCATAAGAGATGGTTTTATCGGGCCGGCCAAAAATGCTTGAGTCGTAATACTCCACGCGGAAAGTGTTTGTCTTAAGTTCGTAGCTGATTTCATCCCAGCCGGGTATTTCAGAGGCTTTTCTATCCGGGGGGCCGCCGGAATACTCGCCCTGGGCATCTTTTGAACCGGCCGCGAACATTTCGGCTATCGCCGGCACCAGAAATCTGACCCGCACCGGAGCTTCGGCTCCGTCCAGGTTCCCCTCCAGCATCACCAGCAGGCGCGGGTCGTCAAACTCCGGATATATCCAGAGAGCCGCATTCTTAAACCGGACAGTCTCGTTATCCGTTTGTGCAAGGGCCGTCTGAGTATGCCTGCCCAAGGCCAGGCTTGTCACAGCCACAAGCAGCAATAACCAATAACGCAATTTCATAGAATCAACACCTCTCGGGAAAAAGCTGGTACCCCTGGGGCGACTCGAACGCCCGACACGCGGTTTAGGAAACCGCTGCTCTATCCACCTGAGCTACAGGGGCACGCCTGAACGTCCCGATTTTATCGGGACTCTTCCGCCCAATATATTACTATCTGGAAGGGCGTTCCTTCAAGTTTTCTATCTGGAGGAAAAGCCTCCCGCATACAAGTTGCGCCCCGATAACATCGGGGCGCAACCATTCTTGTTAGCTTAGTAACCGGGCCGGTTTGATTCGTAAGCTCTTATTTGCCCAGCCACTGGTCGATTTTGTTCTGGTTCTTGCTAATCCAGTCCCGAGCCACATCGGCCGGCTCCTCTCCGGCTACATCCACCCGATACGTCAGGGCGTTCATTTCATCCTCACTAAAGGACATATTATGCACCAGACGATAGACATCCGGAGCCGTCTCTTTGAGTTCCACCCTGATTACCTTATAGACAGTGGATTCTGCGGTTCCCGTTTTGAGCGGTACCGGGTCTTTATCCCAATCGATTTCGCCCGTCCTGTCCGGGTCAAGGCTCTCCAGTTTTATAAGGTCCACCTGACTGAAAATAACGTGAGGCGACCAAATGGCCATCAACATAGGCTCGCCCCTTTTGTCGGCGGCAATCAGCCGAGCCATCATAACAGACTCACTCTGGTTGCTCTTCCAGAAAGGGAGGTCATAGCCCAGAATCATCCACGGGCTTTCATCCACCCAGCCGACTTCTCCACCTACTAATTCACCGAGTCCCGGCTTCTCCGGGTTCTCGAAGAGCTTCCAGTACTTCTTCAGGTCGAGAATGGTCTTGAGGTCGGGAGCCATCGGCTCGATACCCCGGGCCGGGTCGCC
>JACPPR010000039.1 GCA_016190895.1 Chloroflexota bacterium
CTGGTATTCCTCCCGATATCTACGCATTCCACCACTACACCGGGAATTATAACTCCCTCTGTTGTCATCTAGTCTCACAGTATCAGATGCACCCACCCGGTTAGGCCGAGAGATTTAACATCCGACTTACAAAACCGTCTGCGCCCACTTTACGCCCAGTAAATCCGGATAACGCTCGCCACCTACGTATTACCGCGGCTGCTGGCACGTAGTTAGCCGTGACTTATTCCCCAGGTACTGTCATTATTCATCCCTGGGAAAAGGGGTTTACAACCCGAGAGCCTTCATCCCCCACGCGGCGTCGCTGTGTCAGGCTTTCGCCCATTGCACAAAATTCCTTACTGCTGCCTCCCGTAGGAGTCTGGGCCGTGTCTCAGTCCCAGTGTGGCTGACCATCCTCTCAGACCAGCTACTGATCTTCGCCTTGGTAGGCCGTTACCCCACCAACTAGCTAATCAGACGCAAGCCTCTCCCCAAGCGCCTTGCGGTTTTAGTCCCTCCACTTGTGTAGAAGGACCACATGCGGTATTAGCGCCGATTTCTCAGTGTTATTCCCCACTTGGGGGCAAGTTACTTACGTGTTACTCACCCGTTTGCCACTACTCCTCCCTTGCGGGAAGAATCGTTCGACTTGCATGTATGAAGCACGCCGCCAGCGTTTATCCTGAGCCAGGATCAAACTCTCCAAAAAAAAGAATTTGACTTAGCTTTGTTTAGAACCTTCCTTCCGCTATCCAGTTGTTAAAGTGCAAAATAGAACCGCCCGGTAGTCACCCACCAGGAAGTTCTACCTTTTATAGAGTAACACAGGGCAGGGGGCTTGTCAAGACAAACCGGGCAATTATTTTTCCATTCCTGGCCGGTATTGTCTGACTGTCACCTGTAATGAGGGATGGAGACAGGTCAACTCCCCGTGGAACGATAATGCCGGACGCCGAATCTCCATATCAGGAGCGATATCGTCAAAAAGAGAACGCCCACCAATGGTGATACCCACTGCAGCCAGACAGGAAACCCCAGCGCGTCTGGTTTACCCAGGACAGCCAGAAGCGGAAAGTAGTTCACGAAGGCTAGCGGGATGACAAAAATGAATATCCTGGCAAACCAGCGGTTCAGGGTTGGCAATGGCCACTGGGTGGCAAAAACACCTCCATAGGTGAAGGAATTCATTATCTCAAGGCTCTGCGTAGACCAGAAACACATCGCCGCCTGCATTATCAGTAACCCGGTGAAAATCATCACACCGCTGAGGACAGAGAATGTAAGCAGGGCAATCCTGGCAATGTCCCACTCGACGCCGATATTACCCGATGCCCATATCAGAATCACCAGACCCTGCAACAATCTGCCGGCTCTCATTAGCTGAAAATCGTGGGCAAGGACCTGCAACTCGGTGGCTCTCGGACGTAAAAGGACCCTATCGAACTCTCCGCTGATAACCTGCTGAGCGAATATATCGAAGCCTCTACCGAAGGCTTCGGAGAGGGCAAAGCTGACATTAATCAGGCCGTAAAACATGGCCACCTCAGCCATCTGCCAGCCCTGGACCGAGCCGAACCGCGAAAACAGCACCACAATTGTGATAAACTCGATGCCGGTAACAATGAAATTCCCCATCATCAGCATGATGAAAGAAGCACGGTATTGCATCTGGCTTCTGATGCTGATACCGGCGAACTTGAGATACAGACTGACTGAATTTATCATATTGTCACCTGCTTGTGGAAACATGCCGACATTCAATTCACCCTCTCCCGTCGAGGGCGTTTGATGTGAATTGAATAGCGCGCTTGTTGTCATGCTGGAGGGAGTCCTTCCGTGTCGCGCGCCGGAAGGATGACCGAAGCATCTCAGGGGGAGGCTGGGGACGTATGCCCTCCCCACCCTGAGATTCTTCGTCCCGATAGGAGATAAAGGAGTTATCGGGACTCCAGAATGACACCCCCGTTTACCCGCCTTGAATGACGACCCTTTTCATACCCAGCGCCAGTAGCTGGAGACCGATGGCGATGAACACGCCTGTCCAGGCCAGCTCCAGAAGCCCGAACAAGAACACTTGTGAGGCCGGAATCATCCCCAGGTAGAGCCGCAGAGGGATATCTATGAGGCCGCTGAAGGGCAGCAACCTCAGTACCTGCTGCATACTGTCCGGGAAAAAGGCCAGAGGCACATTTATGCCGGAAAAGACCATTACGGCAGCCGGAAACATTCTCTGCATCCCGACCCCGGAAATTGTCCACAATGTGGAGACCGTAATCAGGTTAGAGATGGCGCATCCGAGGAACAGGGCAATGAGGGTGGAAGCGAGCCAGGCGGCGCCGGCAGCCGGCGAAACGGGTAACGTTGCTCCGAAAGTTTTCGGGAGGAAGAACGCGATGAAAAATAATGGAATGCCGCTCAACATCGTCGGGACAAGCATCCGGGAAATCAGGCGGCAGTACCAGATAAAATACAGGTTCAAAGGGCGGCATAGTTCGTAGGCCACATTGCCGGAACGAATCAAAGACGCTACCTCAGTGTCGGCATTCGTTGGTTGCATCCTTAAGGTCGCCTGCGCCAGCCACGTGTAGGTCACAACTTGTTGCAGAGACATAGGCTGAGTAACTGCGCTGGAGGCATAAAAGGCGTGAAACACCATCACATACACGAAGCCGAAGAAGAACTGGGTGAAGAAGCCGGCCGCGGCCGCCGCCCGATACTGCAACTGCACGGCAAATCTGAGCCTGATAATGGAAAGATACGCTTTCATACAAATCCTTCTGTATCTCCCCCGTATCCAGTACGGGGCAAGCTTTTTACGAAAGGGAGAGCCCCCGTTCCTCCCCCTTTGGCAAAGAGCCTGTCCTGAGCTTGCCGAAGGAGGGACTGAGGGGGATTTTCCGGCACGCATATATCAAGAATCGGTGAATACATCATTATTTGAGTCGTTTATGTCAGTTCAAAACCGTCATACATTTTTGCCACGATTTCCTCGATGGGCAGGTTCTCAATAATGAAATCCTTAATCTGGTTATCTTGAGACAACATTCCGACCAGGTCTATCGCCGATGTTTTCAAAGGATTGAAACGGAATTCGGCGTGATTGTCATAGTGTGCCGTCAGCCGGGCAACGGGATAATCCAGCCTTTGAGGTCTGTCGAGAAAGTCGACCTTCACAATCCTTTCCGGAATCACTGTGTTCCTGAGCTGATTGATGCCGCCATCGAACAAAATCATCCCTTTGCCGATAACCATTATTCTCGAACAAAGCGCCTCGATATCGTCCATATCATGGGTGGTGAGGATAACTGTCACTTTTCTCTCGACATTCATTCGTCTAATGAAATCGCGCACCGCGATTTTAGATGTCGCGTCCAGCCCGATGGTAGGCTCATCGAGGAACAGAATCGGAGGCTGGTGCAGCAGGGAGGCGGCCAGTTCGCAACGCATTTTTTGCCCAAGGCTCAACTGCCTTACCGGCATTCCCAGCAGTGATTGCAGGGACAGCACTTCAACAAGCTCGTCCTTTGTCCGAGTGTAGGACTGTTGAGGGATGCGGTAAATATCTTTGAGCAGGTCGAAAGAATCGATGACCGGCACGTCCCACCACAGTTGGGTCCGTTGCCCGAAGACTACTCCGATATGCCTGACGTGCTCTTGTCTCTGTTTCCACGGCGTCCGTCCCAGCACCTCGCATTTGCCCGAATCGGGGACCAATATGCCGCTTATTATCTTTACCGTGGTTGATTTTCCAGCCCCGTTCGGGCCGATATACCCCACCAGTTCACCTTCCTCAAGCGCGAAGGATATTCCCCTGAGCGCTTGAATCGTCTCATATTCCCGCCTAACGACGCTCTTGACGGAACTCAGGAATCCGCCTTTCCGCTTTGAGACCTTGAAAGACTTGCACAGGTTTTCGACTGTTATTTGGGACAAGGTTAAGCTCCTTGATTGCTCGCTGATATGCTAATAAGCATATCAGCATATAATAATAAGGGCAAGAAGTCAAGGTCACCTTGTCTGGAGCTTAGCATGAAAAATTCTAAATCCCTCTCAATCTCCCTTTACAAAAGGGAGAGGTAGGGAGTCCTCCCCCTTTGGCAAGATAAGGGGGAACTAAAACTCATTTCCGGCCGAGGCACCTTAAACTCAATAGTGAGGTCACCCGACGAGTCAAGGAGAGCCCTCTGTACCAGCGAGTCAATGACGTCGCGTTTGTCCTTTTCGGTGAGGGCTTCGTTCACCCTGGACTTCATCGCCGGGATTATCTCCTGTGCTTGCCGGTAGACCTCATCGCCGCTGCCGACCAACCTCAAGTCAGCCAGCAGCCGGTTCTGCTCGGCGGAGTATTGTTCACTTTCGGCGGAGATAGCTTTGAGTTGTCTGTTTAATTGCTCTTCGGTTATGCTGCCCTTCCTGGCCCAGGAAATGACTCTGTCCTGCTCAAGGTCAAGGTCGGCTCTTTTGGCAGTCAGTTCTTTCAGCCGCTGCTCGATGATTTCCTTCTTACCCTTCACTCGGTTGGCATTAGCTATCACGGCGGCTTCCAGTCCGCCTTCCGTGGTGACCACCTGTACGATGCCGCCCCAGAGCTGACGAGTCACCTTTCCGTAATCGACGCTCTTCGGAAGACGGCACGGCGGCAAATGGGGGTACTGCTCCATGCGCCGGCACATCAAACGGGGCATCGTCGTCCAGCCGCTGGAAACACGGAAACTGGTACCACATTCCTCGCACCGGAGGATATGGTCGGTCAGATAAGTCCTTCTGGAATTACGCGGGCTGCGTATCGTGTTCTTGGCTCGTCTTCTTCTGGCTGCCTGCCATTCCTCTTCGGTGATGATAGCAGGCACCTGTGTCAGTATCCATTTCTCGGACGGATTCGGTTTCCTGGTGTGCTGGCCCTTGTTGCGGTAATACCTACCGGTGTAGAACTCCTGGTTGACCAGTTCTGAGACCATCTTCTCCGACCAACCGAGCCGGGAGTTCAGTTTGGTCGCTACGCCCTCGGCATTGAGGCGTCGCGAGATCTTGCTCGACGATACTCCTTCCAGATACCAGTCGAAAATCTGTTTTACCCATCGGGCCTCCGCCTTATTGATTACCCACTGATGGGTTTTGGGGTCATAGTCATAACCGTAAGGGGCTTTTATATGGTGGTGGCCGGCTCTCATCTTGGCCTCCCGGCCCATGGCTGTTCTCTGGACGATGCTTTCGACCTCTAACCGGCCGACCACGGCCCGGATTTCAAAGGTGGTGCGGTCGAATGGCTCGGCTACCGTCTCGATGGTAACACCCGCTTCTTCAATGACTTCCATAAGAGCCGAGCAGGGATAGATGCCCCGGGCTAGCCTGTCCGTCTTCCAGGCGATGATGACATCGAATTGCTTCTGCCTGGCATCTTTCAGCATATCCGCAAATTTCTGACGCTTCCTTGTCGTACCGCTGGCGATGTCCTGGTATGATGTCACGACATCATAGCCCTTCTCCTGGCAGTACTCGCGGCAGCGCCGCTCCTGCTCGTTGAGACTGGCCTTGTCGTCCTCAGCTTGCTCAGC
>JACPPR010000038.1 GCA_016190895.1 Chloroflexota bacterium
CCCATTGAATAAGCACATAACATAAGCTATAATCAATTTATATCGTCTGCCTGCCTGCCACCCGCCTGCCGGAGTCCCCAAGGGACGGCGGGCAGGTAGCTCGGAAGGAGCGGCGGGAGACAAGTTCACACACTTAGCGAAGGAGTTCGTTGTGCTCAAAACTCACTCCTGCGGTGAATTGAATAGAAAACATGCTGGCGCCAAAGTGACCCTGGCTGGCTGGGTCGACCGCCGTCGCGACCATGGCGGGCTTACTTTTATTGACCTGCGCGACCGGGAGGGCATCGTCCAGGTAGTCTTCAACCCGGAGATAGCCAAATCCTGCCATGAAATCGCCGGAGAACTGCGCAATGAGTACGTTGTCAGCGTCGAGGGGGAGGTCGCCCTCCGCCCGAAAGGTACCGAGAACCCGAAGCTGCCCACCGGCGAAATCGAGGTTATCGTCCGCAACGCCCGGATACTCAACACCTCGAAGACACCTCCTTTCTACATCAACGAGGATGTCGAGGTGGACGAAAACCTCCGCCTCAAATACCGCTATCTCGACCTGCGGCGGCAAGGGATGCAGCAAAACCTGATTTTGCGTCACCGCGTCGTTAAGTTTATCCGCGACTTCCTGGATGCCCGCGGCTTTCTGGAGGTGGAAACCCCTATCCTGATTAAGAGCACACCGGAGGGCGCCCGCGATTACCTGGTGCCGAGCCGCCTCCACGCCGGGAAGTTCTATGCGCTGCCCCAGTCTCCTCAGCAGATAAAGCAGCTGCTGATGGTGGCCGGCGTGGAAAAATACTTTCAAATCGCCAGGTGTTTCCGAGATGAGGATTCCCGTGCCGACCGCCAGCCGGAACACACCCAACTGGATATCGAAATGAGCTTCGTTGAAGAAGAGGATATCCTCAAACTTATCGAGGAGCTTTTTACCCCGCTGGTAGAAACGGTCAAGCCTGACAAGAGATTGCTCAAGCCTTTCCCCAGGATTAGTCATAAGGACGCCATGGAAAAATACGGCTCGGACAAGCCCGACTTGCGCTTCGGGCTGGAAATAGGCGACCTTTCGGATATTGCCTTTAAGACCGAATTTTCAGTGTTTCGCTCGGCAGTCGCCGATGGGGGCAGCGTAAGAGCCATCTGCGCTCCGGGCTGCGCCAACTACACCCGCAGCCAGCTTGAAGAGCTGAACAAGTTCGTCCAGAGCCTGGGCGCCAAAGGCTTACTGACCATCGCCCTGGGCGATTCGGCCGGCAAGCTGGAAGATTTGACTATCGAAAAGGTAAAGTCGGTGGCCACCAAGTATTTAACATTAGACCAGGTCAAAGGGATGGCGAAGCGCTCGGGGGCCGCTATGGGCGACCTGCTGCTTATCGTGGCTGGCAAAACCAAGCTGGTAAGCGCGGTATTGGGCGAACTGCGTAAGGAAATAGGACGCCGGCTGGGTCTGGCCGACCCGAACGTGCTGGCTTTTGCTTTCGTGCTGAATTTTCCCCTCTTCCAGTGGAACGACGAGGAAAAGCGCTGGGAACCGGAGCACCATCTATTCACTTCACCGGTGACTGAGGATATCGAGATGCTGGAAAGCAATCCTGAGAAAGTGCGCGCCCGCCACTATGATATCGTCTGTAACGGCGTCGAACTAGCCAGCGGCAGCATCCGTATCCACAACGCCGAGCTGCAGAGAAGGGTTCTCAGACTGTTAGGCTACCGGGATGATGAGATGCAGGAGAGATTCGGCGCTCTATTGGACGCTTTTGAATATGGCGCGCCGCCGCATGGGGGTATCGCCCCGGGAATCGACCGGCTGGTAATGATGCTGGCCGGGGAAGAGACCATCAGGGATGTCATCGCCTTCCCCAAAAACCAGGCCGCCGTTGATTTGACCCTGGACGCTCCTTCGGCAGTGACCGAAAAACAACTGGCTGAATTGCATTTGAGACTACGGGAGGAAGAGTGAAGGCAACCAGAGAAAAAATAGAAAATCATCAGGCATACCTGACCATCGAGGCTGAGCCTGCCGAAGTGGAGAAATCCTTGGAGGAAGCTTACCATCACCTGGTCAAGCAGACCAACATCCCCGGCTTCCGCAAAGGCAAGACACCCCGGCCAATCCTGGAACGCTATATCGGCAAGGAGAGGCTTTTCGAGCACGCGCTGGACCATCTGGTGCCTGAGCTATACCAGCAGGCCCTCAAGGAACAGGCAATCGAGCCTATCGCCCAGGGACAGATTGAGATAACTCAGACCGAACCGGTCCCCGTCTTCAAGGCGGTGGTGCCTATGAAACCAACGGTTAAACTGGGCGATTACCACACGATTAAGGTCGAGCAGGCGCCTGTCGAGGTGACGGAAAGCAACGTCAATGATGTCATCGAGCAACTGCGTCACCAGCACGCCACCTGGGAGCCTGTCGACCGCGCCGTAGACTTCGGCGATTTGACTGTATTCGATATCGAGAGCGCTGTCGAAGGACAACCCTTCATCAACCAGAAGGGCGCTCAGTACCATGTAGCCCGCGACCAATCTACTCCCTTCCCCGGGTTCAGCGAGCAGCTGGCAGGGATGAAAAAGGGTGAAGAAAAGGAGTTCAAGCTCACACTGCCTGCGGATTACTCAAGAAAAGAGGTAGCCGGCAAAGAGGTCGTCTCAAAAGTAAAAATCAATGAAATCAAACAGGAGAAACTGCCGGAAATAAATGAAGACCTGGCAAAGGCAGTCAGTCCCGACCTGCTGACAGTCGAGGCGCTACGGGAGCAAGCCTCCAAAGAGCTGACACAAAGGGCAGAGGAAAGGAACCAGATTGATTTCGAGGAGCGTCTCCTCGATGCCGTAGTCAAAATCTCTGACATACAGTTCCCGCCCGTTCTGGTGGAATCAGAGATTACCCGGATACTCGGCCAGCGCTTTCAGAACAACCGCCAGACGCTGGAGAGTTACCTCAAGATGATGAACAAAACTGAGGAGGAGCTGCGGACCGAGCTGAGGCCTTCGGCCTTCAGCGGAGTCTCACGGTCGCTGGTAATCAGCCAGCTTATCGAAGAGGAGAAAATTGAAGTTACCGATGCGGATATAGACGCCGAAATCGAAAAGATGACCAAAGAGACGACTCAAAACAGGGAAAAGGTGATACAATTCTTTAATACGCCGGACGTCCGCAAGTCTATCAGCCAGACACTGCTCACCAGAAAAACATTACAGCTACTGAAGGATATCGCTCAGGCAACAAAAGAGCCTGAAGAAAGCGAAGAAAGCAAAAAACCTAAGAAAGCAAGCAAGGCAAAAAAGAAGGAGGAAGACAAATGAATAATAACCCACTGAACGACCGCCTGTTGAATATCAATCCGATGGGCATAATACCCGGTGTGGTGGAGACGGGACCGAGGGGAGAAAGGTTCTGGGATATCTACTCACTGCTGCTGAAGGAGCGCATCATTATGCTCTTTACGCCCATTAACGACCAGGTGGCGAACACCATCATCGCTCAGCTTCTCTATCTGGAACGGGAAGACCCGGATAAGGACATCAGTATGTACATTCAGAGCCCGGGCGGTCAGATTACTTCCGGCCTGGCCATTTACGATACGATGAATTTTATTCGTCCGGATGTGTCCACTATCTGCGTGGGCATGGCCGCCAGTATGGCTACCGTGCTTCTCTGCTCCGGCGCCAAGGGCAAACGCTACGCGCTGCCCCACTCGACAATCCACATGCATCAGGCGTTGGGCGGCGCTCAGGGGCAAGCTGCCGACATCGTAATCGCAGCCCGCGAGATAGCCAGGGAGCAGGATATCATCAAGGATATTATCGTCAAGAACACCGGCCAGCCTCTGGACAAGGTAACACACGATACCGACCGCGACTTCTACCTCAACCCCCAGCAGGCAGTCGAGTACGGCCTTATCGATGAAGTCCTGAGCAAACCGGCGCCAGAGGCGCCCAAGAAATAGGGCAAACGACCTCACCCCTTTATCCCCCTCTCCCTGATAGAATCGGGGAGAGGGGGATTTTAGTATGCTATAATTTACCCGTTTCGGTAAAGGCGATTACTGCCAACCGCAAAGACGTTGAACGACGGAGAACCGATGGCTGTCAACGAGAAGAAGGTGGCCAAGACCAGGACGAAGTGGGACCGGAACGCCAGATGCTATGACTGGATGACCGGCCTTATGGAGGGCAAGAAGTCCAGAGCCTGGTACGCGAAGGTCTGGAGCAGCGTTGAGGGCCCGCATGTCCTGGAAGTGGGCGTGGGGACGGGCAGGAGCTTCCCCTATTATCCCCAGGGTACGGCCGTCACTGCCATCGACCTCAGCAGTGGCATGTTAGCCAAGGCAAAGAAGCGGGCGCGCGAGCTCGGGGTCGGTGTCGACCTGAAGCAGATGGACGTTCAAAAGCTGGACTTCCCCGATAATAGCTTCGACACCGTGGTAGCTATGTGCACGTTCTGTTCCGTTCCCGACCCGGTACAGGGCTTGAAAGAGCTAAGGCGCGTAGTTAAGCCCGATGGCAGAATAGTCCTGCTGGAACATATGCGCCACGATGGCAAGATACTCGGCGCTCTGATGGACCTCATCAATCCAGTCGTCCAGATGCTGGGTCCGGCTATCAACCGCCGTACCCTGGAGAACATCCGCAAGGCCGGACTGGAAATAGAGACCGTCGAAAACCTGGCAATGGGAGGGATACTTAAGTTCATCATCGCCCGTCCGGGCGAATAAACACGGTGAGTTAACCGGACTTACGAAAAGTGGAAAGTTTAAGGCTAAGCTCCAGCAGGCAAGGCACACCCCTTGTCGAGAAGAGGTCAAGGGGCAAGCTCTGGGATGCCGGCGGCAACCTGCTGAACCGCTACAACGCGCTTATTCGCTTTGGTTTTCAGGATGGCATGTAAACTGGGGGCACAGGCGTCCCCGCCTGTGCGTCCCTCAACTTTTTTACTGCCATCTTGATTGCAAATTGGAATTAGGCGTAGGGTGGGCTGCCTTTCACCCATTTACTCCGAAAGGCAGCCCACCACCGTGTTGGAACAGTTGGAATGGTGGGCTTGGCTGCGGTTCAGCCCACCCTACGCTACTCGTCAGTCGGAAATTGACCGTAAGAAACTCCGCCGTCTGGTGTTTGGTGAAGAAGATGGCGATTCTAAAGCCAGGTAGGCAAGAGCAGGATGGCGGACAGTATTGTTGCTCAGTCTGTAATACTGTCTGCCGTTTTCCCACTTCTTCGGGCGTCCCAAATTACTTGAATGTGACTCCGACAAAGGTCTTTTCAATAACCAGCTGCGGTTTCCTGAGAAGTATAAGTCGTGGTCATTACACGCATCTCAATTGCGGATTAGCAGAGGCGTTGCTATCTGCACCGAGGATTGTTATGATTGCAGTACAGCCAAAGGACGAGAGGCGCAGAAAGGTTAAGGAACGAACAAAATGTCTTTGCGTAGCAACATTTTATTCCTGCCATCCTTACTCATTCTAGCTTTATCGGCTGTCTTGGTTGGCTGTGCCCAAAAGACACCGGCTATTGAGGAAATAGTGAATAGCGCTGTAGCTGCCACGACCAAAGTAGGCACCTACAAATATGATTTAGATATGAAAACAAATGTCTACAAACATGCCCTAGATACTGCCCAAAAAGAGATTGGCGGGGAAAACACTACCACGAAGGATATAATGAAGGTGGGCGGAACTCTTGACTTTGCGAAGAAGGAGATGCACACCACCATAGATTACAGTGCCAGTCTGCAGGGGCAGTCGATGCTCCAATTGCTTTCCTTAGAATTTTTCGCCACTGGCAACGAGTCATATATGAAGCTTGCCGTCCCCTTCAAGAGTTGGGCGACGGCTAGTTTAGAGCTGTGGAAAAATCTAGACCAGGCTTCTCAGCAAATTGAGCTGCTAAAAACCGCCGTCGATGTCGATTTGCTAGGCACGGAAGAGGTGAATGACATTGACTGTTACGTTCTAAAGATAACACCTGACAGTGAAAAATTAGCCGAGTGGCTGTCACGACAGTTGGCACTCATTTCGCTTGGGAATCTCCAAGCGAAAAAAGAGGAGCTACTCTCTTTCTCAATTAAGCTCTGGATAGCCAGAGACAGCTATCTGCTTACTAAGACGGAGTTTGAACTCAAACGGCGCGAGCGTGATTGGGATAACGATATAAAAGGACAGATAAACTTCTATGACTATAATCAGCCAGTTTCTATTATGATACCGCAAGAAGCTCGCAAGGCAACAGAGACAGGTACGCCAAAGTGACGTACCCCCCAGCAAGCTGGGGGGCATCCGAAGTACTCGGCTATTCGAACATTGTTTGCTGAGGCGATGCCCTTTCTCGTTTTTGATATTTGATGTATTTCCTGATTACCTCAGCCGTTACTTTGTCCCCTACACTCCTCACGAAGTAGCCGTCCTCCCATATCATCCCAGACCACATCGCCTTCCGCATATTCGGAAACTTCTTGAATACCTCACGTGCCGATATACTCTTTAACATTTGCACTATCCTGGCCGGAGCATACGATGGTGGAGCTTCGATGAACACATGCACGTGGTCTTCCATTATCTCCATCGTGTCTATATTGAAGTCATACTCCTCCGCTATCTGCCGGAAAACTTCCTTAACATACTGACCAACCTCATTACCTAAAATGTGCGCCCGATACTTCGGCACCCATACCAGGTGATATTTCAGGTCATAAACGACGTGTTTAGTCCTCCGTATTCCCACACCGCCTTTATACCACCTACACTGCTAGCCGGGCAAGCTCCGTTGCTTCGCTGCGGCGAACCCGCTTTCCTCCCCCCAGCAAGCTGGGGGGTATCCAGCGGGATTTTCTGTGACGTACCCCCCAGCAAGCTGGGGGGCATCCGAAGTGTTCGGCTATTCGAACATCGCTTGCTGAGAGGAGATACCTGCTTGTTTTTGATATTTGATGTATTTCCTGATTACCTCCGCTGTTACTTTGTCTCCTACACTCCTCACGAAGTAACCGTCCTCCCATATCATCCCAGACCACATCGCTTTACGCATATTCGGAAACTTCTTGAATACCTCTCGTGCCGATATGCTCTTCATTATCTGGACTATACGTGCCGGAGCATACGATGGTGGGGCTTCGATGAACACGTGCACGGGGTCTTCCATTACCTCCATCGTGTCAATATTAAAACCGTACTCCTCCGCAATCTGCCGAAAGACTTCCTTAACGTACTGACCAACCTCTTTATCCAAAATATGCGCCCGATACTTCGGCACCCATACCAGGTGATATTTCAGGTCATAAACGGCATGTTTGGTTCTGCGGATTCCCACACTGCCTTTATACCACCTCCGCAACTAGCCGACAAGCTTTGTTGCTTCGCTGCGGCGAACCCGCTTTCCTCCCCCCAGCAAGCTGGGGGGTATCCAGCGGGATTTTCTATGATACCTCGGCGGTGAGATTCTTAGATTCAGACCCACGGATTAAAGAGCATTATGGTATAATTTACTTGTGGAGATAAAGACGATAACCACCAACCGCAAGGCTTACCATAACTATTTCGTGCAGGATAGCATCGAGGCTGGCATCGCCCTGACCGGCACCGAGATAAAATCAATCCGGGACGGGAAGGTTAACCTAGCGGATGCCTACATCCGGCCGGAAAAGGGCGAGCTGTGGCTGATGAATGCTCACATCGCCCGCTATGAAGCCTCGAGCTATATGAGCCACGAGCCGCTGCGGCCCAGAAAACTCTTGCTTCACCATAAAGAGATTAACTCTCTTGCCAGCAAAGTCGCCGAGAAGGGATTGACGCTGGTTCCCATCAAGCTAAACCTGAAAAACGGCCTTGCCAAGGTGGATATCGCCCTGGCCAAGGGTAAGAAACTCTACGATAAACGGGAAACCCTGCTCCGTCATGAGACGGAGAGAGAGATGGAGCGGGCCACAAAAAGACGTCAGACTAAAGGCGCTGCACGCATCTAAGTATTTAAGTTGCAGAAATTCGCGTCATTTTCCAATTTCCTCTCCCTTGAGGGGAGAGGATTAAGGTGAGGGTGACACAAAATTTCTTTACCCCTCACTTACGTCTCTCCCGCAAGGGGAGAGAGAAGTTGGATTATTAACGGGTATCATTGCCTAGATTGCTTACTGCCAATGGGGGCGCGTGGATTCGACAGGGGAGGTATACTACGGAATTGCAGGCTGAGGTGCCACTATCTCACTAAACAGGTGGCAAAAAACAACTGCCGATGAAGCAGTTCTAGTTGCTGCCTAATTAATTAGGCGACACATCCAACCCGGTCTCGCCTCAATGGGCCGGGATTGGGTGACGATTAGTTGAGGTGCCATCGCCCGGACGCCGATACGGGTGGTGAAAGAAAAAATCGGCTGGCCTGGCCGAACCCGGTCAGCAGGGGTTTACCGGGCAAGACTAAAGAGCTGGCTAAGCTTGTAGCAGATTCCGAGTAGCTTCTCTTGGACGGGGGGTTCGACTCCCCCCCGCCTCCACCAAAATACTCAACATATGCCTTTCTTCGGTGTTTCAATTTTTTGACAATATCGCCTCATCAAGGCAAGAGAAAAATCAAAGTGCCCAAAGCGTTTACTCAAAGTGCTTACCCAAAGAGTTTACCCGGATTTTACATTGCGGCAAAACTGCGGTAAAACTACCTGTCTATAATCCTTATTAAGACCGGATGAAAGTTGTCCCCGGGTGGAAGGGCCCCCAAGCCGGAGGACATCGTATTCCAGTCTAAAAAATAAGGAGGTAGACAATGAAGAACAAATGGCAAGTCATAGTGGGGCTGGTTCTCTCGCTCGCGGTTATGCTGACCGGAGCGGCGCCAGTCCTGGCTCAGGAAGATAAGCCGGCAGAAACCGAAGGGTCATCGGCAAGAAGCGCTCTGGCGATAATAGCTCCCTGGGCCGTACCGGTAAACAAGGAGTTTACCGCAAGGGTCTTTCTCAGGGAAAATCAGGAGCCATTCCCGGGCGCCGGCGTTTGGGCTATAGATATTGACACCGCCGAGAGGCTGAAGGACGAGTTGGGCGAGCTTAAGGAAGACTCGAACCGGCCCGATGCGGAGAGAGACTACGAAAGTATTCTGGAGAAACACGCCATTTTCCTGGGGCGCACCGGTGATGACGGCCGGGTCGCTCATGCTTTCAAGCAGGCGGGCGGATACATACTGGTAGCCGCCAAGAACGGATACCTGCCCGGTATCACCCGCATCAGAGTCGGGGAAAACATTAAGGCTCTGGGCATCAAGGCGCCAAAACGGGCGCCGGTCGGAGAAGAAGTGACCATAGGCGTGTTCGCGCGCCTCACTCAGGAAGCGGTCGAGGGCGCCGGAGTCTGGGCAGTCAGCCGGGACAGGGTCGAGGCGTTGCAGCAG
>JACPPR010000041.1 GCA_016190895.1 Chloroflexota bacterium
GTGCGGAAAGGCGACCGCGTTTTGATTAACGGCTCTACCATCGCCGAGCCGCTGGTCAAGGCAATCTATACCAGGGTGTTACAGGCCGGTGGATTTCCGCTGACGATGTTATCTCTGCCCGGCACGGAGGAGATTTTCTTCCGCTATGCCTCTGACGACCAGCTACAGCACGTTCCCAAGCCGGTGGAACTGATTATGGAAACCTACGATGTGCGCATTTCCCTGCTTGCCGAGACTAACAGCAAATCGCTCAGCAATGTCGACCCGGCCAAGCTGGTTTTGCAGCAGAAGGCGCGCACTGAGCTAATGAAAACTTTCATGCGCCGCTCGGCGGCCAAAGAGTTGCGCTGGTCGGTAGCTCCCTTCCCCACCAACGCCTCCGCCCAGGACGCCGAGATGGGACTCGGCGAATACGAGGATTTTGTTTACGGCGCCTGCGTGCCGGATTTAGCTGACCCGGTCGGCTACTGGCAGCGGTTTTCGGCCAAACAGCAGAAGATAGTCGATTGGCTCAAAGGGAAAACGAAGGTGCACCTCAAGGGACCCGATACCGACCTGCGCCTCAGCATCGCCGGCCGTGATTTTATTAACTGCGACGGCCATTTCAACATGCCTGACGGAGAGGTTTTTACCGGGCCGGTCGAGGATAGCATCAACGGCCATGTCTATTTTTCATATCCGACTATCTACGGTGGCAGGGAGGTCACCGGCGTGCGGCTCTGGTTCGAGAAGGGCAAGGTAGTCAAGGCGAGCGCCGATAAGAACGAAGAATTTTTGTTAAAGACGCTCGATATCGACGCCGGCGCGCGCTTCGTCGGCGAGTTTGCCATCGGCACTAGCGAGAGCATCAACCGCTTTACCCGTGAAATCCTCTTCGATGAGAAAATCGGCGGCAGCTTCCACATGGCGCTCGGCGCCGGTTACCCGGAGACGGGCAGCAAGAATGAATCGGCTATCCACTGGGATATGATTTGCGACCTGCGTGACGGCGGGGAAATCCGGGTAGACGATGAACTCCTGTACAGGAACGGCAAATTCAGCATTGACGTTTAGGCGCAGCCGTCTGGCCGACAAAGTATGTCACCCGGTCAGTCTGTCAAGCCGTCCCGTTACCTCGCTCTGGCTCAAACCCTGAATCGTGATAGTTTTCATCCGGCCGGTCAGCCCCTTTTCGATAGTCAGCCGGCTTTTGCTCACCCCCAGGCACTCGCTGAGGAACTTAATCAAGGCATCATTAGCCTTGCCTTCTACCGGCGGTGCCGCAATCCTTATCTCCAGGACTCCCTTTCTAAAACCGACTACCTGGCTCTGCCTGGCGTTCGGTTTGACCTTGACGACCAATCTGTCTTGCTGACGCTCTGTCATAGCGACATTATTCTATCATATCGATGAGCAGATTCGCCTCAAAGCCTCTTTTAATGTATAATGAATAGTGGGAGTGTGATACACTCTAAACAGTATGTTTGTTTTTCGCAATCACTTTCGCCGCTGTCGTTTCAGAAAGAGGCGCTTTTAGCAACAAGAGTTGAGGCGCGCTTGCCGCTATCATCCTTCTGGCTTTCGTCTTTCTAGCTATTTCTATGAGTTTCCGTTGGCTTGTGGCTGCCGAGCGCCTTTCACAGTGATTTCAAAATTCGAGAAGAAAAAAGAGGTTTACTATTTGTGGACTACCGTAAAGATGTCAGAAATATAGCCATCATCGCCCACGTCGACCACGGCAAGACTACCCTGGTCGATGCCCTGCTCAAGCAGAGCCGCATTTTCCGGGAGAACCAGGAGGTCGGCGAGCTGATTATGGACTCTAACGCCCTGGAACGGGAAAAGGGCATCACCATCATGGCTAAAAATACAGCCGTGGTTTACAAGGGCGTCAAGATTAATATCATCGATACCCCGGGGCACGCCGATTTCAGCGGGGAGATGGAGCGCGTTATCAATATGGCCGATGGCGCATTGCTGCTGATTGACGCCGCAGAGGGCCCGATGCCCCAAACGAAATACGTGCTTCGCCACGCCCTGCAAAAAGGCTTGAAGGTCATCGTCGTCTTCAACAAGATGGACAGGCCGGATGCCCGGATAGAGGAGGTCAGCCAGTTGACCCAGGACCTTTTCCTGGAGTTGGCCACCAATGCCGAACAACTCGATTACCCCGTGCTTTACTCAATCGGCCGGGAGGGCATCGCTTCAACCGACCCCTCCTTCAAAGGCACTGATATCTCGCCAATTTTCGATGCTATTATGAAAAACGTGCCGCCCCCGGAAATCAAGACCGGCCCGTTTCAGATGCTGGTTTCCAACCTGGACTACGATAGCCACAAGGGCAGAATCGTCATCGGCAGAATCTGGCGGGGCAGCATCGCTCCGAAAGCCCAGGTAGTCCGCATCGATGCTCAGGGCGAGCTTGCCTCCTATCAGGTCGCCGAGCTATTCACCTTCCTCGGTTTGGGCCGCCAGAAGGTAGACCAGGCCGAAGCCGGAGATATCGTCGCCCTGACCGGAATCGAGAGCGCCAGCATCGGGGACACCATCGCCAGCCCGGAGCAGCCGGAAGCCCTGCCCCGTATCGAGATTGGCGAACCGACTGTCGAAATGACCTTCGGCGTCAATACCTCGCCCTTTGCCGGACGGGAGGGGAAATACTGCACCACCCGGCAGCTGCGGGACAGGCTCTACAGGGAACTCGATACCAACTTGAGCCTGCGGGTGCAGGACACAGATAGCTCGGATACCCTCCTGGTTAAAGGACGGGGAGAGCTGCACCTGGCGATACTCATCGAGACGATGCGCCGAGAGGGCTATGAATTCGAGGTCTCCAAACCGGAGGCGATTACCAAGCTGGTGGATGGCAAACTCTACGAGCCGGTTGAGACGCTCACCATCGACACCAAGGATAAATACATCGGGGTTCTGACCGAGATGCTGAGCAAGCGGCAGGCCCGGATGGTCGATATGCGCAAAGACGAGAAGGATAATGTGCGGATGGTCTTTCACATCCCCACCAAGGGTCTGCTCGGCTTCCGCAGCGCTTTTCTCACCGCCACCCGCGGCGAAGGCGTGATGAACACTCTTTTCCTGGGCTATGAACCGTGGCAGGGAGGTCTAGCCTCGAGCCGCAGCGGCGTGCTGGTCGCTTCTGAGGGGGGCTTCGCCGTCGCTTACGGACTGAACAACGCCCAGGAGCGGGGTCAGACCTTCATCGACCCGGGCACGCAGGTTTACGAAGGAATGATAGTGGGAATAAGCCCCCGCTCTCAGGATATCCCGGTCAATGTCTGTCGGGAGAAGAAAAAGACCAACATCCGCGCCTCTGTTTCCGATTTCGCCATCAAGCTGACGCCGCCCATAAAAATGAGCCTGGAGCAATCTCTCGATTTCATTAATAAAGATGAGCTGGTCGAGGTAACCCCCCAGAACATCAGGCTGAGGAAGAAAATGCTCACCTTCCACGAGCGCCTGCGCGCCATCGGCGCGGCGCGACGGGAGGGGTAGGGCGGCAAAGGGCAAGGCGCAAAGGGCAAACGTAGGGGAGGGTCTGAGACCCGCCCGCCCATTTACGCCATAGTATCCTCTCTCCTTGCAAGCTTCGTCGTGAATTTAGCTGAACGGCAAGGATTAAGCTTGCCTTTAGCGTAACCGAATGGGGTAAGAGGCCTTAATCCGTGAGTCGGAATCCAAGAATCTCACCGCCGAAGTGTCATTGCGAGGAGTCCCGATGGAATCGGGACGACGTGGCAATCTGAGTGGAGGGGTTGTGCCCCACCCGGATTGCTTCGCCTCCCGACAAGTCGGGATGGTCTCGCAATGACAGGGCAGACTGGTCTAAGAAATCCACGGATTGCGGAAGAGTAAACAGGCTTGATAAAACCTCTCCAGATTAATACACTGTATATACAGTGTATTAATCTAATCCAACGGAGGAAAGGTTATGCTTAAAAGACTTACCCGCCATGGCAACAGCCTCGCTCTCGTCATAGATAAAGGTGTCCTGGAGCTTCTCAATATCGATGCCGATACACCTCTCGAAATTACAACAGACGGCACATTACTCCTGATTTCACCTGTGAGGGATGAAGAGCGCAGGCGTAAGTTTCAGAAGGCGGTTGAAAAGGCAAACGCTAAGTACGGACGAGTTCTCAAAAGGCTCGCCTGTTGAAAGAACCAACTTTGCCTTCCGCTGCTGAGATAACCGGGATACTTCAGGGTAAATCTTCGATAACAATCCGCCTGAAGGCCGCATCTGTAGCGGTGCCGACGAAGAGGCCTGGTCGGCCGTCTTTGAAGTAATAAGTAAGCTTCTTGGTGAAGACCAGCTTGTCCGCTACATACACGGTGAACTCATCGCCCACCACATCCACGCGCGCCTGAATCCAGGCGTCGGCAGGGATAGCCGGGCCGCCCTTTTTCTGTGTGGTGTAGGCTTCCGTCCACCAGGGGACGATGCCGTGAGCCACCGGCACATAGGCGGCGGTGCTGCCCGGCTCGGCGTGGGGCATAAACCAGACAACCTCGTAGTTCAAAAAGTCCTGGGCGCGGATGGCGAAGCCGAACCAGCCTCCTGCCAGGAGCGACTTATGAGACTTGAGGAAGCGCATCTCTGCCTGCATTCTGTAGTTACGCCTCACCCCGCCAATCAAGGCAATCTTGCTGAGATGCTCCTCCTCGAGATATGCCGCCGTGCCGGTTTTATCGGTCGTTGCCAGATTGTTAGTAACCTGAAACACCTGCTCGCCATCTACCTCGCTTACGCTCCAGAGCGGTGAGACCGTTTCCAGGGCAACGTTATGCGGGTCGAGAATTTTTCCCATAGCCATACCCTCCATGTTATTCTATTTCGAAAGTTAAGCCCTTGTTCGCCATCGCATCGACCACACCGGCCCGTATAGCCGTAAAACGTAGCACAGAATATTCCGGGTCCTCAACTCCCATCGGATAGTACTTCCTTTCGCCTTCTTGCCATATCATCCTTTTCGAGTCCAGGTCGTGTAATATCTCCATTGTGCCTACCAGCATTACTCCTCTGCTAAGTTTGGTATCGAGACAGTAAACACATGCCCTGTTGTCCCGCTTTAGCTGCTGCACTCTGTGGGACGAGGCGTCAGTATGGAACCAGATGGTCTTGAGGCCCTCGTGACGCCCGCGATTGCTCATAGTTTTGATATTCGGGAAACCATCCTCCGCGTTCGTACCCACAAGAAAGTGCCGCGCCGATTCAAGCATTTCCAAAGCCTGGCTAATAGCCTCCTCTTTGGTAAGAAAAGTATCCTTTTTCCTGCCGACTACCTCAGATCTCCCGACCGTCTTCTTTGTCGTGTCCTCGCTCATTTGCGCTCCTCCCGCTATCTAATATCGAAGATTGCGTTTTGCAGCTTGTGGTAGAAGTTACCAGTACGAGCCTTAAAACAAAGTACACAATAGTCCGGATCCATCACACCAAGGGGATAGTATATTCGGGCACCCTCGCTCCACAACATCTTTCTCGATTCGATGTCTTGAAGGATTTCAACAGTCCCTGAGAGCATTAGCCCTTTGCTTTGCCCTTTGCCAGGCCTTCCGGCTGCCACGAAATAAACACATGCCCGGTCGTCTTTCCTGAGCTGCTGCACTCGCCTGGATGAAGTGTTGGTGCTGAACCAGATTTTCTTCAACCCTTCATGCTTTACGTTATACATCCCTTTGATATTCGGAGAGCCGTCGTCCGCAATAGTCCCAAGCAAACAGAAGCCTGATTTTTCGACCAGTTTCAAGCTCTGGCGAATGGCTTCCTGTTCTGTCAACACGTTTCCACTCATTGTGCTCCTCCCGCTATTCTATCTCGAAGTCCACATTTTGAAGCCCCTGATAGTAGTTGCCCTGCTTGGCGGTGAAATTAAGCACCGAATAGTCTGGGTCTTCTATGCCCTGCGGATAATAGACCTCAGCACCTTCAGCCCAAAGCATCTTTTTTGATTCGTTGTCTTGTAGTATTTCTACCGTCCCTAAAAGCATCAGGCCTTTGAAGCGCTTCTCATTTACGTAGTAGACGCACGCCTTGTTATCTTTCTTAAGCTGCTGCACTCTCTTTGATGAGGTGTTGGTGCTGAACCAAATCTTTTTCAGCCCTTCGTGCTTCAGGTTCAGTAGTGCCTTAATATTCGGGAAGCCGGCGCCCCCATTCGTCCCGAGCATGCAGATGAATGAATTCTCAACTAGTTCCAGACTTTGAGCCATAACCTCCTGCTTGGTTAGAGTTGCTGGTTTCTTCCTTCGTTCTTTTGTGCCTCCGATGGCCTTTTTCAGATTATCCAGGCTCATTTATGTTCCACCTCGTACTTGGTCAGATTCCCTAGAATCCTCTTCAACGAACCCTCGAACTCGTCAACCTGCTCCTCGGACAATCCTTCATAGAACAAATCGGTCATCTCTTTGGATACGTCTGCGTAGCGCTTTTCCAGCCCTCTGCTTTTCTCAGACAGAGCAATAATTGTCTTCCGTTTGTCCTTTTCGTCTACCTTGCTGACGATGTACCCGCTTTGCTCCAACCTGTCTAACATGCTCGTCAAGGTAGTTTTACCGAGAGCGGTTCGCCGCGCGAGTTCTGTAATAGGCATATTGTCGTGCTGCCAGAGTGAGAAGATTATGCGGCCCTGGGCTGTATTAAGGTCGCCGATGCCGTACCTTCTCAGCTTCTTATCGAATATTCTCTCCGATATTTGCTTTATCTTGGATATCAGAAATCCGCCTTCACGAAATTTTCCCACGGTGTCTTTCACCTGCCTGGTTAGTACTATATCGAACAGTATAGTCCTATATAGGACTATTGTCAATACAATTTTGAGTAAAGATTGGTTTGCTCTGGAAAATTGAAAAACAGTGGGTTAGCTCGCTTACTTGCTAAACCGCACCACGACGATATCGCCTTCCTGGATTTCGTAGGTTTTGCCTTCGATGCGCTGCTTGCCCGCCCTGAGCACGGCCTGCTCGCTGCCCAGGCTAATCAGGTCGTCATAGGTCATCACTTCCATTCGGATAAAGCCCTTTTCCAGGTCGGTATGAATCTTGCCGGCAGCTGTGGGAGCCTTATCTCCCTCGCGGCAGGTCCAGGCGCGGACCTCATCCGGGCCCACGGTAAAGAAGTTAATCAGCCCTAGCTTCCGGTAGGCGGCCAGAATCAGCCGGCTCATCGAGGACTCCTTCAACCCAAGCTCTTTCATAAACTCGGCCTGCTCGGACGGGTCGAGCTGGCTGATTTCTGCCTCGTCGCGGCCGCAGATAGGAATAACCTCAGAGCCATCGGCGGCGGCAATGCCTTGAAGCGTTTTGACGCAGGCGCTATCGGCATCCGCCATCGTTTTCAGGTTGGCGATATAGAGCACCGGCTTCAGAGAGACCAGATTGCATTCATAGAGGCTGGCCAGCTCCCGCTCGCTCAGGTTCTGCCGGCGGGCCGGCACGCCCTGCTCCAGGGCAGCCTTCACCTTTTCACAATCCGACACCTGGGCAAGGGATTCCTTATCGCCGGCGCGGGCTTTCTTTGCCATCCGCTCAATTTTGTTTTCCACCGTCCGGCTATCCGCCAGCATCATTTCGATGTCTATCGTCTCGATATCACGGGCCGGGTTGATGGTATCGTCGCTTGCCAGGTCACCCGTCAGGCTGAAGCAACGCACCACGTGTAAAAGAGCATCGACATCTTTTATATGGGCGAGCAGCCGGGAACCGCGCCCCGATTTATCTTCGCTGGTCTTGATGGCCGGAATATCCACCACCTTCAAAGTGGCCGGGACGAGCTTTTGAGGGTGGTAAAGCTCGTCCAGAACCTGCAGGCGGGGGTCGGGCACATTGACCACGGCGACGTGGGTCTCCGCGCCATCGTAAATGGCCGCTTTCGCAGCGGTGATGGCGTTAAAGATGGTAGTCTTGCCGCTGCCGGCAACACCTATCAGTCCACAGCTTAAACTCATACTTTAATATCCTCTTCATGAACAGGCGAGACGCCTGTTCTACCGCTTTACATCAGAGTGAATGAATCGAATCAGAACCACCATCATATTATTGAGTGGCAGGCGTTGTCTCGACCGCGCCAGCAGGGTCATTGGACTTATCTGTGCTGCAAGACCATCCATAGGAGGCTACAAACAGGACAATCATTACGCCGAAGAGCACAAGGGTTGCCTTTGTGCTCCATCCCATTTTCCTCTCTCTTCTATTGCCGATTCTGGCTTCAAAATTCATTCAGTTTCCTCCACCTCGCTGATATTACAGCATGTCTTCGACTGCCCCCCCCACCCTGAGATTCTTCGTCGTCCCGGCAGGAGTGGAGATATCTGGACGACTCCAGAATGACGAGTCCGCGTTCATGTATCTTGGCAGAGACAGCATAACCTGCTACCCCAGCTTCATAATGTCCAGGAAGGCTTCCTTGGGCACATCGACCCGGCCGATGGTCTTCATCTTCTTTTTGCCATCGCGCTGCTTCTCCAGCAGCTTGCGCTTGCGGGTAATATCGCCCCCGTAGCACTTGGCCAGGACATCCTTACGCTTGGCGGCGATATCGGCGCGGGCAACGACCTTCCCGCCGATAGCCGCCTGAATCGGCACCTTAAACAATTGGCGGGGAATCACCTCTCTCAGTTTCTCCACCATCACTTTGCCGATATCGTGGGCCTTATCCGGCGGCACGATGCGGCTGAAAGCATCCACCGAGACCGAATTGACCAGCACGTCTAGCTTGACGAGCCTCGCCTCCCGGTAGCCGATGACCTCATAATCGAGCGAAGCATAGCCTCGGCTGCGGCTCTTCAGTTGGTCGTAGAACGTGGTCAGCATCGAGCGCAGGGGCATCTCGTACTCCATTCGCACCCGCTGGCCGAGTTCACCCCATTTGTTCTCCTGTTCCAGGTACTCGGTGGTCTTGTAAATCCCCTCGTACTCCCTGAAAAGCTCCATCAGCGAGCCGATGAAGCTCGACGGCGTGATGACCGATATCTTAATCCACGGCTCTTCTATTTTCACTATCTGAGAAGGGTCGGGGAACTGGCCGGGATTGGTTACAGTCACTTTTTGTCCGTTTGTTTTGGTGATGGCGAAGCTAACTCCGGGCGTGGTCACCACCAGGGCCAGGCCGAACTCCCGCTCCAGCCGTTCTCTTACTATATCCAGGTGGAGCAAACCGAGCAAGCCACAGCGGAAACCGTTGCCCAGCACCGGGCTGGATTCCTGCTCATAGGAAAGTGAGGCGTCGTTCAGGCTCAGTTTCTCAATAGCCTCACGCAGTTCAAGGAAATCCTCGGGTGCGGTCGGGTAGATGCCGGCATAGACCATCGGCTTGGGCTGGTGGTAGCCGATAAGAGGCTCGCTGGCTCCGGCGACTGCTGAGGTTACCGTGTCGCCGACGCGGCATTCAGCGACGCTTTTCAGCCCGGTAGCCACGTAGCCGACATCGCCGGCGGCAAGCTCCGCCGTCGGCAAGGGGTCAGGGGCAAAACAACCCACTTCCAGCACCTCCATCTCGGTGCCCTGCCCCATCAGGAGAAGGCGGTCGCCTTTGGCAATCTTACCGTCGACGACACGCAGGTAAGCGATGACTCCCTTATAAGCATCGTAACGCGAGTCGAAGATGAGCGCCCGCAGCGGCTGGGTGGCATCACCTCGGGGCGGCGGTATTCGGTTGACGATTTCTTCCAGTAACTGCGGTACCCCCTGCCCCGTTTTGGCGCTGATAAGGAGCACCTCGCCCTGTTTGTAGCCGAAGACGTTTTTAATTTCTTCCAGGATGCGCTCCGGCTCGGCGCTGGGCAGGTCGATTTTGTTCAGCACCGGGATTATCTCCAGATTATGCTCCATAGCCATGTAAACGTTAGCCAGAGTCTGTGCCTGGATGCCCTGAGTGGCATCTATTACCAGAATGGCGCCTTCACAGGCGACCAACGTGCGGGAGACCTCATAGGAAAAATCGACATGCCCGGGCGTGTCGATAAGGTTCAGTCGGTATTCACGGCCATCGGATGCCTTGTAAGTCAGGCGCACGGCCTTGGCTTTGATGGTGATGCCGCGCTCGCGCTCCAGCTCCATACTGTCCATCGTCTGCTCGCGCATCTCCTCGCGGCGCAAAGCGCCGGTCAGCTCAAGCAGGCGGTCGGCCAGAGTCGACTTGCCATGGTCGATATGAGCTATGATGCAGAAATTTCTAATTAATGATTGGTCCATAACTAAATAATCTTTCTAACCAGTCTTTACTGCAGCTTCTTCAGGCAGCAGCCGCCAGAAGACCTCATTACTGAGCAGGCGGCCGCGGGGGGTAAGTTTCAGATACCCATTTGTGCATTCCAGGAGGCCCGCCTCCGTCATTTCCTCGACTTGATGCCGGTAGGTTGTGACGACATCTACACCATAACAGTTCTGTATCTGATTCAGGTTAATCCCCTCATCCAGCCTCAGACCGAGGATAACCGTTTCGGCAAGCTGAAGCCCGACGCCTATTTCCTCATCCATTTCGGGCGAAAAAGGCAATCCATTTGCAAAAGCGGCCAGATATTCGTCTAAATTAGAAGTATTAGACAGGCGGTGGCCGTTCAGAGATGAATGGGCGGCCACGCCCACCCCGAGGTATTCACCATTGTGCCAGTAGACCAGATTATGACGGCACTCATAGCCCGGTTTCGCCCAGTTCGAGATTTCGTAATGCTTATAGCCGCTTTTTTCAAGCAAGTCTTCAGCCAACTCATATTGGTCGGCGCTGACGTCGGGGTCAACCCACGGCAGACGATTCTCTTCTATCGCCTGATACAGAGACGTTCCCTCTTCAAGCGTGAGCGCATAAAGTGAGAGATGTTCCGGATTCAGGTCAATGGTCTCTTTCAGCGTTTCTCGCCAGCTAGCCAGATTCTGCCCCGGCAAGCCGTAAATCAGGTCGAGATTCAGATTATCGAAGCCGGCGCTCCTGGCAGACCGCACTGCCGTCCTCGCCTCGGCAGCAGTATGAATTCGCCCTAGAAGATTCAGTTCACTATCGTTCAGACTTTGCACCCCCAGGCTCAGCCGGTTTACGCCCAGAGCCCTGATAGCCCTGAGATAGGCTTCATCCACGGTGCCGGGATTGGCCTCGGTGGTTATCTCAGTTCCCTTGTCCACTTTGAACAAAGTATGAACGGTATCCAGTACGTCCCTAATTTGCTCAGGCATAAGCAAACTTGGCGTGCCGCCCCCGAAATAGATACTGCTAACTGACTCACCATTAGTCCTCTGTGCCAGCTCTGCCTTCAGCGCTCTCAGGTAAGCCGGGATATCAGCCTGACGGCAGGCGTAGGAGGTAAAGGAGCAATAGCCACATTTGCGGCGGCAAAACGGGATATGGAGATAAAGGGCAATATTTTTGCTCACGCCTATCATTGTAGCAGATATGCTTCACATATCCCACCATCAGGGGTAAGATTACGTGGGGTTACGTATTCTCAAGACCGGTATATTAACTACATAATTAATTAATCCAGTTTTCCCGGAGGAGGTGCAACATGAACTCACATCTGAATGTTATGGTGGGAGGGGAGGCGGGGCAGGGGGTGCAATCGGTCGGCTTCATCCTGGCTAAAGCCTTCGCCCGCGGCGGATACCACATCTTCGCCGACCAGGACTATGAGTCCAGAATCAGGGGCGGGCACAACTTCTACCGTGTCAGAGTCGCCGATTCCAAAATAGCCGCTATTGCTGAAGCGGTAGACGTCCTTGTCGCCCTCAACAAAGAAACCATCGAACTGCACCAGAAGGAAGTGGCCGCCAAAGGGGTAATTGTCTTCGATAATGAGAAAATAACGGACGTTGCCGGTATCCCCAGCGCTTTCGGCGTGCCTCTTGAAAGACTGGCAGTGGAGCAGGCGGGCGACAAGGTTATGACGAATACGGTGGCTCTGGGGGCGGCCCTGGGTCTGGTGCGGTACGATTTTGCAGTATCGGAACAGGTTTTGCGAGAGTATTTCAAAGGTGGAGATATCAGTGCAAACAATATCAAAGCCGCCCGGGCTGGCTGCAAATATGTCCAGGAGAATTACCACGGGGACTTTGACCGCTTTCTCAGTCCAATCAGCCAGGTAAAAAGGATGCTGCTCAACGGCAATGACGCTATCTCTCTGGGGGCAATCGCCGCCGGCTGCAAATTCGTGGCGGCTTACCCGATGACACCCACTACGTCAATTATGGAATATATGGCAGCCAAAGCCGATGAGTTCGGGCTGGCGATGGTGCAGGCCGAGGATGAAATATCGGCGATAAACATGGCCATCGGGGCGGGCTACGCCGGGGTCAGGGCAATGACAGCGACCTCCGGCAGCGGCTTCTGCCTGATGACCGAGGGACTGGGGCTAGCCGGCATCACTGAAACACCGGTGGTGATTGTGGAGGGGCAGCGCCCGGGGCCGGCCGTCGGCTTGCCCACCCGCACTGAGCAGGGCGACCTTCAGTTCGTGCTTTACGCCCACCAGGGGGACTTCCCTCGGGCCGTCCTCGCCCCGGGCACCTTCGAGGATTGCTTCTGGCTCACCGTAAAAGCCTTCAACCTGGCGGAAAAATATCAGCTGCCGGTGCTGGTCATGACCGACCACCATCTGGCAAGCTCCTACGGCACTATCGAGAAGTTCGACATCTCGAAAGTGGCTATCGAGAGGGGTCTGCTCGTTTCGGACAAAGAGGCTAACGACTCGGCGTACAAAAGGCACCTGATAACCGAATCGGGTATCTCGCCACGGGCCTTCCCGGGTCAGGGTAAGGCGCTGGTAGTAACCGATGCCGATGAGCATGATGAGGCCGGGCACCTCATCGAAGATGCCGATACCCGGACTCGAATGATGGACAAGCGGCTGCGCAAGCTCACCGGCCTGAGTAAAGAAATATCGCCTCCCGAGCTGTACGGCTCAGCTGAGACCGATACCTTGCTTATCGGCTGGGGCAGCACTCGCGGCGCCATCCGTGAGGCTACCGATATTCTGTGCCAGGAGGGCTCCAGCGTCAGTTCGCTCTATCTAAGCGAGCTCTGGCCCTTCCCTTCGGGGAATATAGCCGGGCTTTTAGACAAGGCCAAGCGGAGCTTCGTCATCGAGAGCAATGCCACCGGACAGATGTCCCGCCTTATCCGCACTGAGACCGGCAAAAAGACTGGCACTATCCTCAAATATGACGGACGCCCGTTTACCCCTAACGAA
This sequence comes from Chloroflexota bacterium, assembly GCA_016190895.1. Taxonomy (GTDB): domain Bacteria; phylum Chloroflexota; class Dehalococcoidia; order Dehalococcoidales; family UBA2162; genus JACPPR01. The sequence goes on from JACPPR010000041.1 coordinate 13,170, forward strand.
ATCGTCCAGGCGATTAAAAAGGAGGGACGCTAACAATGGCTACAATAGCTGATTACGCAGGAATACCCATCGCCTGGTGCCCGGGCTGCGGGAATTTCGGCATTCTGAACTCGGTGAAGAGAGCTCTGGTCGAGCTAGGCATGGAACCTCACCAGATTCTGCTGGTCTCCGGTATCGGCCAGGCTGGCAAACTGCCTCATTACACCAAAGGCAACGTCTTTAACTCTCTTCACGGCAGGCCGTTATCCCCGGCCATCGGCGCCAAAATAGCCAATCCGGAGCTTAAAGTCATTGCCATCAGCGGTGATGGAGACGCCTACGGAGAGGGCGGTAACCACTTCCTCCATACTATGCGCCGCAACCACGATATCACCTACCTGGTGCATGATAACCAGGTCTATGCCCTGACCAAAGGGCAAGCCTCGCCGACCAGCGACGCCGGCTTTGTCACCAAGACCACGCCTTACGGAGCCGCCCCGCCGGTAAACCCGATTGCTCTGGCCATTGTCTCAGGTGCTACTCTGGTCAGCCGGGGCTACGCCGGGGATATCGAGCACCTTGCCGGTCTGATTAAGACAAGCATCAGCCACAAGGGCTTCTCACTTCTCGATATTCTTCAGCCCTGCGTCTCGTTTAACCACAAGAACACCTATAATTGGTACAGGGAGAGAGTATATAAGTTAGAGAATGAGGCCGGTTACGACCCCACCAACAAGGCGCTAGCCCTGGCTAAAGCCGAGGAGTGGGGTGAGCGGATACCCACCGGGGTTATTTACAGGCAAGACCGTCTCACCTATGACGAGCAAATCCCGGCCCTGAAAATGGGGCCGCTGGTAAAACAAAAGATTGACCCCGGGCTGGCAGCGAAACTGCTGGACGAATTACTTTAGACGGTGGTCTTGTCATTGCGAGACCATTCCGCCGAAGTCGGAAGGCGAAGCAATCCGTCCTGCCCTGTCATTCCTGCCCCGTATCGCGGTACGGGGTAAACTCCGGCGGGAATCCAGGGGATGGGGCTTCTGGATTCTCCGGTCAAGCCGGAGAATGACATTAGGGGAGTTGCCACGTCCCGATAGAATCGGGACTCCTCGCAATGACAAGAGTAACAAACAAATGAAGATAAAACCCCAGACAGCATTAAGGAGAAGTCAATGACAAGTAGGCTAACCCTCAAAGAAGTCTTACAGAAGGCAATCGAGAAGGAAATTGGCTCCCAGGAGTTGTACCGCGACCTGGGACGGAGAACGGCAGATAAGACAGCCAAGGACACCTTCGAGGAACTGGTCCGGCAGGAAGAAGGTCACCAGCAGCTACTCGAGCGCTACCTGCGCGGCGAGCTAAAAGGGGGCGCTCTGCGTGTCGAGCAGGTGATTGATTACAAGATTGCCGAGAACACAGGACAGACCGAAATAACGCCTGAAATGACGCTCAAAGAGATTTTTCTGCTGGCGGCCAACCGGGAGAAGATGGCCCACGAGGCCTATCTGGCTCTCGCCGATGTCCATCCGGCCGGGAGAGTCAAGACCTTGCTTGAAGACCTTGCCTCGCAGGAACTGACCCATAAACACAGGCTGGAGTTCCTTTACACTGAGGTCGCCTTCCCCCAAACGGCGGGGGGGTAGTCTTCCCAGCAGACAGTAGCCATATTCCACTGGCTATGCTACCATATTAAGGTAATGTTGCCAAAGATTACTGTAACCCTCGGCACCCGCCCAGAAATTATCAAAATGGCGCCGGTAATCAGAGAGCTGGAAAACCGGCGGGCTGATTTTTTTGTTCTCCATACCGGCCAGCACTATTCCTATAACATGGACGGAGTCTTCTTCGAGCAGCTCAAGCTCCCTCAGCCCCGGCATAACATCCAGGCAGGCTCCGGTTTCCACGCCGAGCAAACGGCTAAGATACTGGTCGGAGCAGCGAGTATTTTTCAACAGGAAAAACCTGAGATTGTCCTTGTCGAAGGGGACACCAATTCTGTTCTTGCCTGCGCCCTGGCTGCCGCCAAGCTCCATATCAAAGTCGGGCATATCGAGGCCGGTTTGAGAAGCTACGATAGAACTATGCCTGAGGAAATTAACCGGATTCTAGCCGACCATTGCTCCGATTACTTGTTCGCACCCACAGAAAAGGCAAAAACAATCCTGCTGGGCGAGGGTATTCCGAAAGAGAAGGTTTTCGTTACCGGCAACACCATTGTTGATGCTGTCTATCAGAACCGGCAGTTAGCCGAAGAGCAAAGCCGCATTCTCGCTAAGCTGCAGCTCAGCCCGCAAAAATATTTTCTGGTCACCCTGCACCGCCAGGAGAATGTCGATAGTCCGGCGCGGTTCGGCTCGATTCTGACGGCTCTGGAAAAGGTGACAGCTGAGTTCCGGATGCCGCTGATTTACCCCATCCACCCCCACTCCCGCAAGAGGCTGAACGAGCTTGTTCTGAGTGGAGTCGAAGGGCTTAACCTGGCAGTTCCCAAACTCACCCTAATCGAGCCGCTGGACTTCCTCGATTTTCTCCAGCTTGAGAGTAACGCACGGCTGGTGCTGACCGATTCCGGCGGCGTTCAAGAGGAAACTTGCATCCTCGGGGTGCCTTGCGTTACCCTGAGAGACAATACGGAAAGACCGGAGACTGTGGAGGTCGGCGCCAGTATCGTGGCGGGCACGTCACCTGATAAGATACTCGAGGCTGCCCGGATTATGCTCAACAAGAAAAAAGGCTGGCAAAACCCATTCGGCGATGGCAAAGCCGCTCAAAGAATAGTCGATATCATTACTGGAGGTTCCGATGGCTAAGATACTGGTTACCGGCGGGCTGGGCACGGTGGGTAAGCCCCTGTGCGCCGAACTGAGCCGGCGAGGACATGAGATATGGATTTCAGACAGAGGGCACTCCTGGCAACCGAACTACATGAGATGCGATGTAGGGGAGTTCCACCAGGTAGAAAATCTCCTCTCGAAAGAGAGGTTTGATTTTGTCTATCACCTGGCCGCCGAATTCGGGCGCAAAAACGGCGAGGACTTCTATGAAACGCTCTGGAGGACAAACGCCGTCGGCGCAAAAAATATGCTCAGGATGCAAGAACGGCTCAAATTCAGGATGATATTCACCAGCAGTTCCGAGATATACGGAGACTACAACGGGATTATGAGCGAGGATGTGCCAGACAAAATCGGTATCAAGCAGCTAAATGATTACGCAATGACCAAATGGGTTAACGAGATGCAGATTCTGAACTCGGCAGAGGCATTCGGCACGGAGACGGTGCGGGTCAGGCTCTTCAACACCTACGGGCCGGGCGAATATTACTCCGATTACAGAAGCGTCATATGCTTGTTTGTGTATAGGGCGCTCCATAATTTGCCCTACACCGTTTACACCAAACACAAACGCACCTCCTCTTACGTCGACGATACGGTCAGGACAATGGCCAATATCGTGGAGAACTTTAAGCCCGGTGAGGTGTATAATATCGCTGGCGACGAATTACATGATATGAAGAAGGTGTCCGATATCATTCTCAAATACCTGGGCAAGGACGACCGTCTGGTAACTTATAAAGATGTGCAGGAGGCAACTACTCTTGAAAAGAAGGTGGATATTGCCAGGGCGGTGCGCGACCTCAAGTGCAAGAGTACCATCTCTCTAGAGGAAGGCATCCGCCGGACTATCGAGTGGCAGAAAGAGGTTTACAAAAGTGGCTAGGAAAATCGTCGTCATCGGTACCGGTTACGTGGGTTTGCCCCTGGCGATAATGTTAGCCCGCTCGGGACACCAGGTTATCGGCGTCGATATCGAGGAAAACATAGTCGATGCCATCAACCAGGGTGTTTTGTACCTGGCTGAGGAAAAAATCAGGCAAATCTTCGCCGAGCCGCGGGTAAGAAAAAACCTTCACGCCCAGAAGACTCCCTGCGAGGCAGACGCGTTTATCATCTCCGTGCCGACGCCTCTCGATGAACAAAAGAGGATTGCCGACCTTTCCCAGGTTGTCAGCGGAGTCGAATCGATTTTGCCATATTTGCGCCGGGGTAACCTGGTCGTCATCGAGAGCACTGTGCCGCCGCTCACCCTCAGGGGGCTGGTGCGCTCTATGGTCGAAAAGACCGCGCTGAAGGCGGGCAAGGATATTTTCCTGTGCCACTGCCCGGAGAGGATTCTACCGGGCGATGTGTTCGATGAAATCGTCAATAACGACCGCATCATCGGTGGGATGGACAGCCGGGCCTCTGAAATGGCAAAGGAAATCTATGGCTCCTTCGTCAAGGGGAAACTTTATATCACAGACGATGTTACGGCGGAATTTTGCAAGCTGATGGAAAATACCTACCGGGATGTGAATATCGCCCTGGCTAACGAGTTTGCCGCCGTAGCCGAGGGACTCGGGGTCGACATTATGGAAGCTATCGGACTGGCTAACAGACATCCGCGGGTGGATATCCTTAAGCCGGGCATCGGCACGGGCGGGCACTGCATTCCAATCGACCCCTGGTTCATCAAAGAAATCGACCCGGTGAACTCCCGCCTTATTCACGCGGCCCGTTTTATTAACGATGAGGTGCCCGGCAAGATTGCCACCAAGGTCAGACGAGCCCTTAAGGATATCAGGAATCCTAAGATAGTAGCCCTGGGCATTACCTATAAACCGGACACCTATGACGTCAGAAACAGCCCGGCGCTTAAGATTATCGACCTGCTCAGGGAAGACGGATACGCGGTAAAGGCCTACGACCCCTGGGTGAAAAAATACCAGTATCCTTCCATCGAGGAAATAGCCAAGAAAGCTGACTGTTTGCTGGTACTGGTGGAACATAAACTTATCAAAGAAGAACTCGCTCGCAACAAAACAGAGATAGAGCAAGCCATGCGTCACCCAATCATTATGAGATTCTACCAGGATTAGAATCGAGCCGCACAAAAAGATGCTAAAAATCGCCTTAGTAAATCCTAACCATCACACCAAATACCCGCAGCCGCCGATGGGCTTAGCCCTTCTCGCCGCCGTGCTGGAGAGGGCGGGCTATCCCATCACGGTAGTGGATGCCAGCGCCCTGAATCTCCCACTGGAGGCTATCGCCCCTCTTGTAAGGGATGCTGACGTCATCGGGCTGACGGCGATGACGCCGTCCATCAATTTCGCTGTCTCGACTGCGCGCCACCTTAAAAAAGCCCGTCCCGATGTGCCTATTATACTCGGCGGCGCCCATGCCACCCTCCTCCCCGAAGAAACCTTGGCCAGCGCCCCGGAACTGGATATCATCGTCAGGGGCGAGGGCGAAGAGTCCATCCTCCAGCTATTGCCTGCCCTGGAAAAGAGTTCGGCCGGGCTCACTCCAGGGAAACAGCCCTTAAATAAAATCCCCGGCATTACTTACCGGAAAGGCGGCAAGATAGTCAGCAATCCGGCCGGCTCGAAGCTGGTCGATTTGGATTCGTTGCCCTTCCTCGCCTACCATCTGCTGCCCTGGCACAGCTATAAGCCGCACCCGCCGCACGGCCGGGCGCTGCCATTTGCCGTAATCATCACCAGCCGGGGCTGCCCCTATCATTGCGCCTATTGCTCCAAACCCATCTTCGGCACCAGGTTTCGGGCGCAGAACCCGGACAGGGTAATCAAGGAAATCCTCTATCACCAGAAACGCTTCGGCATCAAAGAGCTTGCTTTTTATGACGATGTTTTTACCCTGGATAAGAAGCGGGCCCACGCCATCGCCGACCAGATAATAAAAAGGGGCATAAAGTTACACTGGAGCTGCGAGACAAGGGTCAATCTGGTGGATAAGAACTTGCTCCGCCACATGAAGGAAGCCGGCTGCTACGCTATCTCCTACGGCCTGGAATCAGGCTCGCCGGAGATTCTGAAAGCCATCGATAAAGGGATTACCCTGCAACAGGCTACCGAAGCCGTCCGCTGGAGTCGTGAGGTCGGCTTGCAGACCATCGGCTATTTTATGATTGGTTCCCCGGGAGAATCTCCTGAGACTATCCGTCAGACGATTCGATTCGCTAAAGAGTTGAAACTGGATTTTGCCCAGTTTGCCGTGACTACCCCCTTCCCCGGCACCAAACTCCACGACCTTTACATGCACGGCAAGAAGAATGCCGATATTCCCTGGGAAAACTTCGTCTATGCGGGGACGGGTGAGGGGCTGTCTCCCGTTTTTGAAAGCGATTTGCTCAGCAGAAATGAGATTCGCCGCTGGGCAAAGCGAGCCTACCGGGAGTTCTACCTGCGCCCCTCGTATTACTGGCAGCGCCTCCGCCAGATTAAATCACCGGGAGACCTGGTGGTCAATGTCAAAGGTTTGGCCATGCTCCTGGGCACTCTGCGGAAAGGGTAAGCATGAACATCCTCTTTGTTCATGAAGTCGATTGGCTCCGGAAAGTCGTTTTCGATATCCACACGCTATCGGAGTCTATGTCACAGCTCGGGCACAAAATCTACGCTATCGATTATGCGAACACCTGGACGCGAAACGGGATTTTCGACCTGGGCAGCCTGAAGACAAAGGAATTTGACGGGATTTCCCGGGCCTTAGGCGGGCCGACGGTGAGCTTGAGACGCCCCGGTTTCATTAAGATTCCCGGCTTGAGCCGGATGTCCGCCGCCGCTACACACTATCTGGAAATCCGCAAGACCATCAAGGAAAAGACAATCGATGCCATAATTCTGTATTCAGTGCCGACCAACGGCTTGCAGACCGTCCGGCTGGCCAGAAAATTCAATATCCCGGTGCTCTTCAGGTCGATAGATATCCTCCATATCCTGGTGCCGTTCCCTCCGCTGCGCCCGATAACGAAGATGCTCGAAAAACGTGTCTACTCGCAGGTCGACCTGGTTATACCTAACACACCTCAATACGCCAAATACGTCGCCAGTATGGGGGTGGCTGAGTCGAAGATAAAGTTACTGCCCTGCCAGATAGACACGGGGCTTTTCAGGCCGGGTGTCGATAGCTCCGAGGTCAGGCAGAAATGGGGGCTGAAAGAGAGCGAGCCGGTGATTGTTTTCATCGGCACCCTGTTCGATTTCAGCGGGCTTGATGAGTTCGTCAGCCACTTCCCGGAGGTGCTGAAAGAAACACCGGAGGCAAAGCTGCTCATCGTCGGCGATGGCGTCCAGCGCCCGAAGCTGGAGCGAATCATCAAGGAGTCGGGGCTTGAAAACAGGGTTATCATCACCGGTTTCCAGCCCTACCAGACGATGCCCCAGTATATCAACCTGGCAACGGTCTGCATCAACCCTTTCCTGCTCACGCAGACAACTATAGATATCTTCCCGGCCAAGATGATGCAGTATGTAGCTTGCGGCAAAGCCACCGTCGCCACCGCCCTGCGCGGCATCACCACGCTCTTGCCCGGCGAGTCTCACGGCGTGGTCTACGCCAAAACTCCGGCGGAGATGGTTCCGGCGGTCATCGCCCTGCTGAAATCGCCGGAGCGCCGGCGGCGGTTGGGGGAGGCGGGGCTAGCACAGGTGCGGGACAAATACAGCGTCGAGCAAATCGCCCGGCAGTTGGAGGCAATCCTGGCGGAAGCCATCAAGGAGAAGCAAAGTGGCAGAAACCGTAGTATTGTCATTCCCCGCACAGGCGGGGAATCCATCTAACCGGAGTCGTAGACCCTCCGCCTTTGCGGAGGGTGACAGTTTCACAGCCATCAAGGAGAAGCAAAGTGGTAGAGCAAGCAACCGAACTTAAAGGCAAAAATATCCTGGTTACCGGCGGCGCCGGCTTCATCGGCTCGCACATCGTAGACAGGCTTGCGCCGGACAATAATGTTTTCTTGCTGGATAATCTCTTCAACGGCTCGCTTGACAATCTATCCAAGAGCAAGGACATGATTACCTTCGTCAAAGGCGATATCCGGGACAAAGAGCTAGTCGCCGAAACCGTGGCCAGGGTCGAGTATATCTTTCACCTGGCCGCCCACGTCGGCAATATCAGGTCGCTGAAAGACCCCTATTTCGATATGGAGGTCAATATCAAGGGGATGCTCAACCTGCTGGAAGCCTGCCGCAGCAATCCGAACCTGAAAAGGCTGGTTTACTCGTCCTCGGGGGCTATCTTCGGTGAGGCGAAATACCTGCCCATCGATGAGGAGCACCCCCTTAACCCCGAGTCCCCTTACGCCGTCAGCAAGCTGGCCGCCGAGAAATACGCCTTTGCCTACCATAAGGTCTACGGCCTGCCGGTTACCGCCGTCAGATATTTTAATGCCTACGGGCCGAGGCAGGACAGCAGCGAATATGCTAATGCTGTCTCCATCTTCCTGAGCCGCACCCTCAAGGGCGAACCGCTGACGGTGTTCGGCGATGGTGAGCAGACGCGGGACTTTATTTTCATCAGCGATATCGTCAATGCCAACGTTCTGGCAGCTACCCGGCCCGCCGCCATCGGCGAGATTTTCAATATCTCCACAGGCGAGGTGCACAGCATCAAACAATTGATTGAGATTATCAGGGAAGTCACCGGTAAAGAGGTGCCTTATTCCCACCAACCTTTCCGAAAAGGGGAAGTAAAGCACAGCAAGGCTAATATCGATAAGGCAAAAAAGCTCCTCGGCTACCGCCCCCAAACCGGGCTAAAGGAAGGCATACGTCTGACGTGGGAGGCGATGGGGAGGGGAGGAAATAAAGATGGGAGACGATAATTGTTGAATCAAGAACGACTGACATTGTACGTCGATGTAGAGAATCTGATGGATTTAGCCAAGGAAGCGATAGCAGCAGCGTTCGAACAATGGCCTGAAGAATTCCCCCGCCCAAGCGTATTGAAGCTATATGCCAGGGCCGACCAGGTCGAACTGTGGCGAGTCTGGGCGACTCACAAATTCCCTTCACTGGAGGTCCACGTTACGGGCGTGCAGCATTATTCCGTGAGCGCATCCAAAAACTCGGCTGACATCGCACTCGCTCTGGATGCAATGGCAGACCTCCTGAAAGGCAGAACCACGTATGTAGCCGTGTTGAGCGATGACAGCGATTTCGCCGTTTTGTTCGGCAAAATCAGCCAGGAATTCCCCAGGCGGGACGACTCAGCTGTGCCCTTCATCTGGTTCATGACCGATAGGCTGGATACACGCTCTTCTATCCTGAATGAATTCTTCCCGTCCCGTTACGTGAGAACCGTGGCGTGCGATACCAGGAAACCGGCTCCCCAGCACAGAATAAGACGGGTGTCTCCGGCTGCCGCCGTACAAAAGAGCGAAAGCGATACGGCAGAAGCTAGGCTAATAGCAGATACTATCATCAAGAATATACCAATCGGGTCATTCAAGAGCACGGACTGTGTCAGGATTATCAGGCAGCACTTCCCCGACCATCCCTTGACCAAGCTTGACCCCGCCAAATTCGGCACGCGATTTACTAAAAGTATATGGCCGATATTAGAGAGCTATGGGGTACGTTTAACCAATCCTAACAAGAAACCCCGCCGGTATGAAATGACGGAAGAGGCAAAAAGCAAAATCGAAGCGACTCCCACCGAGGCACATCCCGATACAGTCGCAGGGTGGGCGCAAACCCACCATTAACCTAAGCTGAGGATATCCCGATGCAATAAGTTTGTTGTTCTTGAACCTAGGGAGGCTGAGGTTATCGAATCTTTGTTATCAAAGACGGAGCAGTAAATCATTTCATGGTGGTTTAGCTTTGCTCACCAACCACGATACTGACCAACCTATGCTGTGTCGCACGGGCGGACCTCCGTGTCCGCCCGCCCCCCGACTGGCAGCACCAGCCTCGGAAGTTGTATAATTTCGTTGGAAAGGTGTCATTGCGAGTCCCGATGAAATCGGGACTCGCAATCTCGATAAATCTTATGGATTGCTTCGCCTCCGCCTGCGGCGGAATGGTTTCGCAATGGTATTCTTCAACAATGAACGCAAAATACGCCATAGAAACAATCGGTCTGACCAAGAAATACCCGACGAGACGGGATGATAGCGGTGGGCTTTATGGCCGGCACAGCAGTACCGACTCTTTCGTGGCGATATTCGATGTCCTGCGAAACAGGAAACGTAGCTACATCGAGGCGCTGCGCGGTATCGACCTCCAGATTAGGAAAGGGGAAATCTTCGGCTTGCTCGGCCCCAACGGTGCGGGCAAAACCACTCTCATCAAGATTCTCTGCACACTGGTCATCCACGACGAGGGCGAAGCCTACGTCAACGGCTTCGATGTCAAGAAAGAGCCTGGCAATGTTGTGAAGCATCTTCAGGCGGTGCTGCCTGAGAGCCGCGGCTTCAACTGGCGGCTGACCGGAAAGCAAAATCTGCAATTCTACTCCTTGCTCTACGGAATTCCGGAAAAGGCAGCCAGAGAGAGAGTCAACTATCTTCTGGAGCTGACCGGGCTGAAGGACCGCGCCAATGACGGCTACCAGCAATATTCGACCGGTATGCAGCGTAAGCTGCTGCTCTGCCGCGCTTTGCTCCGCAACACGCCGGTGCTGCTCTTTGATGAGCCGACCGCCGGTCTCGACCCGACCGCCGCCGCCGAATTCCGTTCCCTGGTGCGGGACAAGCTTGCCCGCCAGGAAGGCACAACAGTAATGCTCAGCACCCACAATCTGAATGAAGCCCAGGACATCTGCGACCGTATCGCCATCCTCGATAGGGGCAAGATAATTGCCTGCGATACCCCCGGCAAAATCCAGTACGCCGTACATGATGAGAAGGTCTTCAGCATCGCCTTCGCTGACGGGCGTTTCGATGAGGAGCGGGGGCGGCAGATGCTGAACGCTCTGGAAGCGATACAAGGCGTGCACGGCGCGACGCCCGATGTCGATACGGCGAGAAACTTGCGGGGACTCTCCCTACGGGTGGATAAGGATACCGACCTCTCCGACATCCTATCGGTTATCATGAAGAACGACCTGAAAATTAGCAGTATCAACACCACCGAACCCAGTCTCGAAGAGGCTTTTATGGCTATTACGAGGAGACGGGGGGAATAGGGGGTGTCATGCTGGAGGGAGCACATTCACCAGGTCAGTGTAAACTCCGCGACCGAAGCATCTCAGAGCTTGCCCTGAGCGAAGTCGAAGGGGAAGGGTGGGGAGAAGCCCCCGCCACACGGATTGCTTCGCCCCGACAAGTCGGGGTCTCGCAATGACCAGTAGGAAACGATGGAAATACCGATACAGTTAAAGCAAATTGCTGCCTTCACCAAACGGGACTTCTTCAGCTGGACGACCTACAAGACGGCGATGACCACCCAGCTCATCAACATCCTCATCGGCGTCTTCTCCTGGGGGGTGGCTGCTTCCTACGTTCAGAAGCCGGTTGCCGAGATGTACAATAGCGATTACGTCTCCTTCCTCGTCGTCGGCATCGCCATCGGCAACCTGGTCATGCCCCTGGTGCAGGGGGTAGAGAGACAGCTCAATCCCTGGACGCTCGAAACCGTCCTGATGACGGGCATCAGCATCCCTGTCTTCGTCATCGGCAACATAGCCTGGAATTACATCTTCTCTGTGCTTACCTTTATTCCTTATCTGCTTATCGGAACGTCTGTCTTCGGCGCCCGGCTGGATGTGAATATCCCTTCTACTATCCTGGCTTTCACCATCTCCGCCGCTATCATGATGAGTATGGCTTTCATTTCGACCGGCTTGAGGATTGTCACCAAGTCTACCGACCCGATTACCTGGGCGATCAATATCCTCCAGAATCTCTTTGCCGGCGTCGCTTTCCCGGTCGTCTACCTGGACACAATCTTCTTCCAGGGGGCTTCCAACCTGTCCTGGTTCCTGCCTCAGACATGGGTTTACCACCTCTCCCGGCTGGCCATGCTGACTAACGCCTCACTTACCGACCCGAAGGTGCTGCTCGAATTTCTGAAAGGCGGGCTTTTCGCCATCATCCTTTTGCCCATTGGCTACCGGGTCTTGCGCTGGGGCGTTGCCCGCTCCAAGAAGGAAGGCACCCTCGGCTGGTACTGACCCTCGCGTTGTAAATACGCTGAAGTTATGCTATACTACCCATATTCTATTATCTGGATAGACAAGAAATGACCTACCAGCAAGACGATAATACCAATATCACCCAGGCTTTTTCACGAGCATCCTCTAACTTCGCCAGCTATCCCTTCGACTTCGCTCCTTCGGCGGAGTTTACACTGAGCGAAGCGAACGTACTCAGGACAGGTCAGGGCAAGCCCCGGCGCTCTCGAACTGCAGTCCTTTCTTCAGGAAGGATTCGTCAGTTGTCGCTGATACCGGAATAATCCATCCGTTCATCCTTCCGGTTACACGGAAGGACTCTCTGAAACAACACCCGATGAAGCGTCCCTGCTGATACCCAAATCGATGATAATCTAACTCAAGCTGACAGGCTAATGGGAGGAAGACGAAATGGCTGCCAACTTAAAACAAGTCCGCTCTCGCTTGGAAGATGAACAGAAACGTTTGCGCCAGGAACGGGCGCAATTAGAAACCGGCGCCCAGACCACCGAGACAAGGAGAGAGGGCAGCCCATTTGGCAAGAGAGAGGAAGAGGCGACCGAAAGCATGGAACTGGAGAAGCGCCTTAGCCTGGAAAAGCGCATCACCGACTCTCTGGCTGAGATAGAGCACGTACTGCGCAAGCTGGAGGCAGGCACCTACGGTCTATGCGATATCTGCGGCAAACCGATACCCGCGGAACGCCTGGAAGCCCTGCCTCAGGCAAGCCTCTGCCTAGATTGTAAAGCGAAGAGTGTCAAAGGTAAGGTCGCCCCTGGTTAACCCTTCGACTGCGCTCGGGATTAAAAGGTGGCATATGTTATTTTTCCTGACTGCCCTGATGGTGGCAGCCGTTGACCAGTTCACCAAATTCTGGATAAGGTCATACCCTGAAGGAGGGGTTATCTTTCAGGCCGGCTTCTTTCGTATCACTCACGCCAGTAACAGCGGGGCTGCCTTCGGCATACTTCAGGACCAGACCTTTTTCTTAACCGTCGTCGCCTTCGCCGGTATTCTCGTTATCCTGCTCTTCGCCCTTCTCTTTCCCCGCCATTATCCCTTCCTGAATACCACGGCAGGGCAGATAGTTTTGGGCTTGATTCTCGGCGGCACCGCCGGTAACCTCATCGACCGCCTACGCTTCGGCCAGGTCACTGATTTTATCAACGTCGGCATCTGGCCGACCTTTAATTTAGCCGATTCCGCTGTCAGCATCGGAGTTGTTCTGTTTGCCTTCCTGTTTCTCTTCTCAAACAAGACAAGAACGCTATTACAGTCAGGAGTGCCCGATTAATAAAAGCAAGGCGAAGAAATCTCGCTCCGGGGAAGCTCGAAAGGACGAACCCCCGTCCAAAACCGTCGCCCATTCGCACCTTAAGAGGGGATTTAAGGAGATAGGGTTATCAATAATCCTGACATCATTAACCTTGTTGCTGATAAGCCGGGGGCCCGTCTGGATAAGTATGTCGCCGAGCATTGCCATGACCTTTCGCGCACTCAGATTCAGAAGCTCATCGGCTATGGTCTTATCAAGGTTAATGATGGCACAGCTAAGGCGGGGTTAAAGCTCAATACCGGCGACCGTATCACCATCAGTCTGCCCTCCGCCGCCCCCACTCCCCTCTCCCCTGAAGCCATTCCCGTGAAAATCCTCTATGAAGATGACGATGTGCTCGTTATCGATAAGCCGCCCGGGCTGGCTGTTCACCCCGCCCCCGGCCACCCCACCGGAACGCTGGTCAATGCCCTGCTTTCCCATCTGCCGGCTCTACCTGAA
>JACPPR010000002.1 GCA_016190895.1 Chloroflexota bacterium
GCGCAGAAGGTCGACATAAACCGGGCCGAGGCGTGGTTACTCGAGGCTTTACCCGGCATCGGCGAGACCCTGGCCAAACGTATTGTCGACTTTCGCCGGAAGAATGGGCCGTTCCGCAGCACTGAGGAACTGCTCAAGGTGCCCGGCATTGGCACGAGCGCCTATGAGCGAATTAGGGGTCTGATTACCGTTGGCGAATAATGACTTTAGTACTTAGTTGCATAATTGAATATACGTATTTCCTCTTCCCTTGAGGGAGAGGATTAAGGTGAGGGGCAATCTCAAAATCACCCTCATCCCTCACGCTTCGCTCAGGGCAGGCTCTAACCTTCTCCCCTCAATGGAGAAGGGATTGCTATGGTACAGGCATTTCCGAACTAATTACTAGTAACATAGCCATACCGACGAAGTCGGTATCCAGAGGTACCGTACACTGGATTCCGGCTTTCGCCGGAATGGTCGAGAGGTCATTTCGCAGCAATAGCAAGGACGTGAAGTCGTGTTACTCATCTATCTGAGTGTTGCCTGGGTAGCCGGCATCTGGCTAGGCTCAGAACTATTCGAGCCGGGATTTAGACTGCCCTGGCCTTATCTTCTGGCTGGGCTTATCCCTCTGCTGCTGCTTTTCTTTGCCCGCCAGTACAGGAAACCAATCATTCTCGCCAGCCTGTGCCTTTTAGCTCTTTTGGGTGGCGCAATCTATTATCAATCCAGACTGCCTCTCGCCAGCGAAGGCAGTCTCCCTCCGGAATGGGTCTCACACCTGAGAACGAATCTGGCGCAGGTAATTGTGGAGGTCTTGCCCGAGCCGCAGGCATCGCTGGCTCAAGGCATTGTTTTGGGAATTCGAAGTAATATCCCGAAGTCACTCCTGGCTGATTTCAATCACACCGGTACCACCCACCTCTTGGCCATCTCGGGCCAGAACCTCAGCATTATAGCGGGCATACTGGTCGGCTTCGGCATCTGGTTGTTCGGCCGCAGGCACTATCTCTACATCTGGCTGGCGCTGGGGATAATCTGGCTTTACGCCCTGCTGACGGGAATGAACCCGCCGGTAGTCCGTGCGACGATTATGGCGAGCGTTTTTCTGGCTGCCGACCTCATGGGGCGGCAACACAGCGCAGCAACGGCACTCTTTTTCACCGCCGCGGTGATGGTGGGCGTCAGCCCCGGGGTGCTCGGAGAGGCCTCGTTCCAGTTGAGCTTCATGGCTATGGCCGGTCTCATCTTCATCTTCCCGCTTCTCCAGTCTCTGGGACACAAGGCAGTTAAGAATAGATTGGGTGAAGATGGCAGGCTTGTCTCCGCAGTTAATCTTATTGTCGATAGTTTCAGTGTCAGCCTGGGCACAATCATCGCCGTCTGGCCATTGATTGCCCATTACTTCGGCATTATCTCCTGGATTGGCCCGGTCGCCACCTTCTTCGCTTTGCCGGCTCTGCCAGCGATTATTGTCACAGGTGTGCTGACAGGCTTCATCGGGCTTATTGCCCTGCCCGTTGCCCTGGTCGTCGCCTGGCTAACCTGGCTCTTTCTGTCGTATATGCTGCTGGTTGTCAGGGTATTCAGCAGCGTGCCCTTCAGCGAAGGCGTCCGGATTGACCCGGCTCTGATTTGGGTTTACTATTCAGTCCTGGCGCTGGTTGTCTGGCTCGGCAACGACAGGGATATGATGACTAAGATATGGGAATGGCTAAAATCGGGAGCGGAGAAATCTGGCGGTCTATTTTCTAAGTTACCCGTGAAATGGGCAGTCCCTTCGTTATCAGTCGTAGCCATTCTGGTATGGGCTGCCGTCTTTACTCTGCCTGATGGTAATCTCCACGCCAGCTTTCTCGATGTCGGTCAGGGGGATGCTACCCTGTTTCAAAAAGGCGGCCAGCAGGTTCTCATCGACGGCGGCCCCAGCGAGCAGGCGATTGTGCTGGCGCTGGGCAAGGAGATGCCTTTCTGGGACCGGACTATCGACCTCGTGATATTGACTCACCCTGACGCCGACCATTATGACGGGTTGGTGGAGGTGCTGAAAAGATATAAGGTGAAGCGCGTGCTTTACGCCAAACCGGACGAGCAGTCATCTGTGTATCGTGACTGGTTCAAGTCAATCAGTGAATTGCTCACGCTGGTCGAGGAAAAGAATATCGAGTTCACGCTAGCGCAAGCCGGGCAGCAGATTACTTTCGGGTCGGCCAGCATCGAAGTGCTCAACCCACCGGGCATTTTTTCCGGCAAAGCCGATTCTGATATAGACAATAACGGCGTGGTGGTGCGCGTGGAGGCGGGAGCGGTCAGCTTCTTGATTCCCGGCGATGTGCAGTGGCAGGCAGAGTCCGAGATGATTATCCGGCGGGCGAACCTGGCCAGCACTGTGCTGAAGGCGGGGCATCACGGCTCACGGACATCCACCAGCCAGGGATTTCTGGGAGCGGTCGACCCGAGCGTGGCCATCATCTCAGCCGGTAAAAATAACCCCTACGGCCACCCCCACAAAGAGGTGATGGACAGGCTGAAAGAGAAAGTAGGCGAGAAAAACATTTACCGCACCGATGAGAATGGTAGAATAGAACTGATTACCAATGGGAAGAGGCTGTGGGTGAAGGTGGAGAGGTAAACCATATGTCCAACCGCACAATCATGCACGTCGACCTGGATGCCTTCTTCGTCTCCGTGGAGCAGGCGCTGAACCCGGAGCTGCGGGGCAAGCCGGTCGTGGTCGGAGGCAGTCCGGAAGGGCGGGGAGTGGTGGCCGCCGCTTCTTATGAGGCGCGGAAGTTCGGTCTGCACTCGGCGATGCCTCTGAAGACGGCCGTCCGTCTCTGCCCGCAGGCTATTTTCCTGCCGGGCAACTTCCACAGGTACCGTGACGCCTCGCACAAATTTATGGCCATCCTGGCTGATTTCACCCCCTTTATCGAGCCGATGGGACTCGATGAAGCCTACTTGGATGTCACCGGCTTCGAATCGCTACACGGCTCCATCCGGCAGATGGCGCTGGAGATAAAGAGGCGCATCAAAGACGAACTTGGTCTGCCCGCCTCGGTGGGTATCGCCAGTAACAAAGTCGTGGCCAAGGTCGCCTGCGAGCAGTCCAAGCCGGACGGCTTAATCGAAGTGCCCAAAGGTGGGGAGCGCGACTTTCTGGCGCCCTTGCCGGTCGGCGAGCTACCTGGAGTCGGCGAAAAGGCAGAACAGATTTTAGCCCGGTCAGGTATCAAGACCATTGCCCAGCTAGCCAATACGCCGTCCGCGGCACTGAAAAGCCGTTTCGGCGTGTTTGGTGAGGACCTGCAGCGCCGGGCCAGGGGCATCGGCAGTGACAAAGTGGAGCCTCCGGCGGCGGCCAAATCTATCAGCCGGGAGACCACCTTCGGCAGAGATACCCGAAGCCGCCCCTTTTTGAAGGCAACTCTGCGCTATCTGGCGGAGAAGGTCGGGGCGGATTTGCGCCGCCAGGAGAAACAGGCGAGGTGCGTCACCGTCAAGTTGAGATATGCTGATTTTACCACCATTACCCGCAGCCATACCCTGAAGCTAGTCACCGATAATGACGACATAATCTTCGCTACCGGAGCCAGACTGATGGAGAAGGCTCTCTCCCTGGAGAAGCAACCGGTGCGCCTGATTGGCATCGGGGTGTCCAATCTGGTCGAGCCGGGCGGGCAGTTGAGTTTTCTCGATTCACCGGTGCAAAGGCTGGCTCAGTTAGACAGAACCATCGACCGAATCCGGGACAAATATGGCTTTACCGCCATCCAGACCGGCCAGACCCTGCTCCTGAAAGACGTCTTCCCCGAGGATGAAAAGGACTACTCCCTGCATACACCGAGCCTTTCGAGGTAAGAGAACAGAAGTTGTTTAACAACGTTACCTCCATACTGGCGAAAGTCGGTATCCAGAGTATCTACCCATCCCTCCCACTGGATCCCGTGTCAAGCACGGAATGACAAAGTTCGTTATTAGACAGTCTCATCTTTGTCATTTGACTATTTGGACATTTGGATTTGTTTCGGATTTAGTATTTAGGGTTTAGTATTTCGCGTTTCGCACGACATCTACTTGTCTTCTATCAGGCTTATTGATTATAATGAGCGTCATTAGAGCTTGTCTTGAGCTAGCCGAAGGGTTTATCCTGAGCTACGCCGAAGGGAGGATAGTGCCTATGGAGCCGACTTACGCTTTTTTTAAGAACGAGTTTGTCCCCTTATCTGAAGCCAAACTGGGAGCGATGACTAACTTTATCCATTATGGCACCGGCGTCTTCGAGGGCATCCGAGGCAACTGGAATGACAAAAAGAAGAAATTGTATCTATTTTGCCTGAAAGAGCACTATGAAAGATTGCACCGGGGCTGCCAGATACTGAAAATCGACCTGCCCTACAGCGTCGAGAAGCTCTGCGACATAACAGTGGAACTGGTGAAGAAGTGCGCTTTCGAGGAGGATATTTATGTTCGGCCAGTGGCTTACAAAAGCTCCGAATCGCTGGGTGTCCGCCTGCACGACCTGGAGTGTGATTTTATGGCCTTTGCCTTCCCCTGGGGACCTTACCTGGATATCGACCGGGCAAAATGCTGCGTCTCTTCCTGGCGCTTCCCCAAAGAGGTGCCCCGGGCCAAACTCACAGGACTGTATGTCACCAACGCTCTGGCCAAGACCGAGGCTATCGAAAAAGGCTATCATGAGGCGATTATGCTTACCGCCGATGGCTATGTCGCCGAGGGCAGTGGGGAGAACATTTTCCTGGTCATCGACGGTCAGTTGGTCACCCCCGCTAGCTATGACGGCATCCTGATGGGCATTACCCGCCAGAAGGTAATTCAACTCGCCGAAGAGGAACTGGGCATCAAGACGGTGGAACGGCACGTCGACCGCATCGAGCTTTATAGCGCAAAAGAAATTTTCCTTACTGGCACGGCCGCCCACATTACGCCGGTGGCTGAAATCGACGGGCGCAAGATAGCCGATGGTGAAATCGGCAAGATAACAGCCAAACTCCAAACACTATATTCCGAGGCGATACGTGGCAACTCTCCGAAACATATGGGCTGGTGCACGGCGGTATAAGCGGAAAGTCAAGTATTGGCAGGTTGACGAAAGGGGGCAATGCGTTTCTCTCCCTTTCATAAAGGGAGATTAAGAGGGATTTACGTTCAAAAATCCCCCTGAATCCCCCTTTTTCAAAGGGGGAGCAACTGCCCTATAGAGGTGCCGATGGAAATTAGCGGAATTACGGCCGGAGTCAGCGCCATCGCCATTGCCTATCTGCTCGGCTCTATTCCGGGCGCTTATCTTATTACCCGTTTGTTGACCGGAAAAGACATCCGCAAGCTGGGCGGCAATGCCGGCGCCAGAAACGTGTACCGTCAGGTCGGCTTAAAGGCAGCTATCCTGACGGCGATTATCGATGTGGGCAAGGGCGCTGCGGCGATGGCAATGGCCGATTTGGCTTTGAAAGCCCCCCAGCCCTTCCTGGCATTGGCCGGACTGGCCGCCGTAGCCGGACATATGTGGTCTATCTACATGAAATTCACCGGAGGCAACGGCCTCTCGGCCGCCATCGGCGTCCTGTCTCTGACATTGACCCGGGAGCTTGTCGTCGTCCTGGGCATGATGCTCATTCTGACCGTCGTTACCCGCAACCCCATATTGTCATTGAGTATCGGACTTCTCTCCCTGCCGCTAACCGGCTGGTTCTTTGAAAGACAATGGCTGGCCGTCATCTTTTCAGTATTGTTGATTGTGATGATGGCGGTTCACTTCTTTCCCACGGCGAGAGAGGCTGTGACCAGGGCTGGCAGCAAACGCAAGCTCATTTCCGAGTTGCTGCGGCTGGACGAAGATGAGAAGAAACAAAGACGAGCCAGGAAAGGCAAGCTGCCAGCCAACTAACGCTAATAATCAGTTTCTCTCTCCCCTTGCGGGAGAGATGTAAGTGAGGGGTAATTAAATCTTACGTCACCCTCACCTTAATCCTATCCCCTCAAGGGAGAAGAGATTGGAGAGTGGCGCGAATTTCTGCAACTTATTACTAGGCTAACTGCCTGATAACGCCGATGACCCTGCCTTGAATCTCGATATTGTCCGGCTCGGCGTATATCGGTTTCATCTGGCTGTTGGCCGGCTGGAGACGGATGCGCTTCCGGTCGCGGTAGACCTTTTTCAAGGTGACTTCTTTTTCAGCCTTGAGCCAGACGGCGGCCATTTCGCCGTTTTCCACCGTATTGACATTCTGCATCAGGACGATATCGCCATCGTTAATCAGAGCGTCTATCATCGAGGTGCCCTTTACTTTCAGCGCATAAACGGCTTCCCGACCCCGGGTTAAGTCCTCACTCACCTCCAGCATCTCCGAAGAAACCGTGACATCCCAGGCATCGGGTGCCGGCACCGGTATCGGCTCACCGGCGGCTATCTGGCCGATAATAGGTATCTGCCGAATATGACTGGCAACCACCCTGGAAACCAACTCAATGCCTCTTGAAATCCCGGGGTGGCGACGGATATACCCCTCGCGTTCCAGAATATCCAGATTGTAATCGACGACTGAAGTCGAGCTTATATCGCAACCGCTGACGATGTCTCTGACGGTAGGCGGATAGCTCCTCTCCTGAGCGAAGCGGCCGAGAAAATCGATAATGCATTGTTGCCTGGCTGAGAGCGTTTTCACTTTATTAACAACCCCTTGTAGCAGCGAACAACTGTTCTATAGAAGAAACTCTATAACGAAATAGAGATATTGTCAAGTCCCCTACAAAACAATTCCCCTCCTAATTAGAGGGGAATTGTTTTTCGGCTTGTTGGAATCGGTTGGCCTTAAGCTGTCGGCGGTTTCTTGGCTGCGTTCAGCTTCTTCATCAGACGCGACTTGCGCCGGGCAGCGTTATTAGGATGGATAATCCCCTTCTCAGCCGCCCTGTCGAGAACGCTGATAGCCGAGGTTACGGCCGTCTGACCTTTCTCAACCTCGCCTGAGAAAAGCAGATTTTCCGCTTTGGTTACAGCGCTCTTTGACTTACTGCTGTAAGACTTGTTCGCCCTCTGCCTCTTGACGGAGACTCGCATCTGTTTGATGGCTGATTTAGTAATTGGCAATTTTTACCTCCTGAATTTCTCGCTTATTATACACTGTTCGGTCGGATTAATAAAGCATCCGTAGTCAATCGCAATCCGCTGATTCTCAGAACTAGTCTGCCCTGTCATTGCGAGACCATTCCGCCACAGTCGAAGGGTGGCAATCTGGGCGGGTAAGACTCCTCCACCCAGATTGCCACCCTTCGACTGCGCTCAGGGTGAAGTTCTGGATTCAGACACACGAATTAAGTATGAGTCAGTAGTTAGCGGGACACAACTCTCGGTGTGCTATGGGTTGCCTCGGCAGTAGGGCCTGTCGCCGGCTGGGGCCTCTCCCCCGTCCTCGTGGCGCTGATGACTCCCCGTATACCCTCGATTTTGACCAGCAGTCGGCTCAGCTGGGCGAGCGTCGATGTCTCGAGCGAAATGGATACCGACACGCTGCCGCCGTTATTATTGGTCAGGTTCACTGCGACGATATTAATTTTTTCTTCGGCAATCAAAGTGGTGATATCACGCATCAGTCCGACCCTGTCATGAGCCTGGACTAGAATCAGAACCGGGTATAGAGCGTTGCTCTCTCCCCACTCCACAGGTATCAGTCTGTCTTTTTCGTCTTCGTTCACTACATTGTGGCAATCCTGACGGTGGACGGTCACCCCACGGTTACGGGTGATGTAACCGATAATCTTGTCTCCTGGTACCGGGTTGCAGCAGCGGGCCAACTGGGTAAGCATGTTGCTCACCCCCCGGACCGTAACCGGGGAGATTGGTTGTTTCGGATGGGCGGTTTCGCTTATCTTGGGTTGTTGCTGCTGGCTGGCCAGTTTCAAGGCAATTTGATGGGTGCTGATGTCCCCGTCACCGATGGCGGCGTAGAAATCATCGAGGTCGTCATATTTGAAGAGGCGTGCCAGACTGTCCCGCTCCAGGAAAGAAATACCAAGTTGTCTCATCGATTTTTCCAGAAGCTCGCGGCCCCGCTCGATATTTTCGGTCCGGTGCTGTTTCTTAAACCATTGCCGTATCCTCGTTCTGGCCTGGGAAGTCTTGACATAGCCGAGGACCGGATTCAGCCAGTCCCGGCTCGGCGCCCGCTCGCCCTTGGCGGCCATAATCTCGACGACATCGCCATTCTTAAGCTGGTAGTTGAGCGGCACCAACCGTCCGTTAACCTTGGACCCGGCGCAACGGTGCCCGAGGTCGGTGTGCACCCGATAGGCAAAATCGAGCGGGGTAGCGCCTTTGGGCAGGTCTTTTATCTCTCCCTTGGGGGTATAGACGAATACCTGGTCATTGAAAATATCGGTTTTGACAGATTCGAGGAACTCCTCGGCTCCGCTCAACTCCCGGTGCCACTCGACCAGTTGACGCAACCAGCTTACCCTTTCCTCGAAGCGCATATCCTTCTTGTCACCCTCTTTATAGCGCCAGTGGGAAGCGACACCGAATTCGGCGATGCGGTGCATTTCATGGGTGCGGATTTGCACCTCCAGGGGAGTGACGCCCTGGCAGAGTACGGTGGTGTGAAGTGATTGGTAGCCATTGGGCTTGGGGTTGGCGATGTAGTCATCGAACTGGTCGGGCAAGGGGTGCCAAAGGTTATGGACGATGCCGAGTGCGGTGTAACAATCGGATATGCTATTCACCAGCACCCGGATAGCCAGCAGGTCGTGGATATCATCGAAGTCCTTGCCCAGGGCTGCGTATTTTTCAATCTTCTGGTTGATGCTGTAGATGTGTTTCGGCCTGCCCGAAATCTCGGCCTTCAGCCCGGCCTTCTCGAACTCCCCGCGCAAAATCTGAATGACTTCAGCAATAAACTTCTCCCGCTCGGTACGTCGGCTATCGAGCAACCTGGCAATCTGCTGATATTTGCGCGATTCGAGGTAGCGGAAGGAAAGGTCTTCCAGCTGCCATTTCAACTCCCATATTCCCAGACGGTGGGCCAGGGGAGCGTAAACTTCTATTGTCTCCTGGGCGATGCTGCGCCTTTTCTCAGGGGACAGGGCGTCCAGGGTTTGCATATTATGCAGCCTATCGGCCAGCTTGATAAAGACGACGCGGAGGTCTTCAGCCATAGCAACCAGCATCTTCCTCAGGTTCTCCGCCTGCCTTTCCCGGGCCGTTTTACCGCCCCGCTGCGTTGTTTCTTCGGGCGTCTGCCAGGCGAGCTTGCCCAGCTTGGTGACGCCATCAACCAGCCTGGCGACCTCCGGGCCGAACCGGGCGCTGATTTCTTCAAGGGGTACCCCGCAGTCTTCGGGGACATCGTGAAGCAAAGCGGCCGCCAGCGAGCTGGTATCCATTTGAAGTCCGGCCAACGTCAGGGCAACGTTCAGAGGATGCTCCAGGTAAGGCTCGCCCGATTTGCGCAGCTGGCCCTCATGCGCCTTCATGGCATAGTTATAGGCATCCTTCACTACGGCTATCTTCTCGGGAGGAAGGTACTTCTGAGCGGTCTCAATCAGTTGCTTATAACTCATCGCCGGGCCATTTACGGAGGTATTAGTTCCAGTATAACGCAAGGGATTAGTCCTGTAAAACTATTTGGTGAAATCCCTCTCTTTCTCCCCCGTATCAAGTACGGGGCAGGCTCTTTACAAAGGGAGATGCTGCTTATTTAACCACCCCTGCTCTAGCAGGGTGCTGAAAAACCCCGTTTTCGCCTAAAAAGGGCTGTTAGCTAGGCACGAAATCGAGGCCATTTTTACCCATTTTGCCCTTTTTCAGCACCCTGCTAGGTATCCCTTTTGGTAAAGGGGGAGTAAGGGGGATTTTGATAATACTTTAGCCTAAACATTGCCCTTTGCCCGCCAGCGAATATGGGTTATACTATAGCAGCGAAACGGCTGAGCAGGAACGATAGGCCGGAACTTGTGAGGTGATGATATAACGCAGCAAAAAGACGATAAGGAACTGATTGGCAAGGTTATCAACCCGATAGAGCTGGTAAATTACCAGGCCGGCACCGTGGTCAGCCGGACGATAATCGATAAGAAAGCGGGCACCTGTACCCTCTTCGCCTTCGATGCCGGGCAGGGTTTGAGTGAACATACTGCTCCGTTCGACGCCCTGGTCTATCTGCTCGATGGCGAAGCCGAGATTACTATCTCCGGCAAACCTTTTCAATTGAAAGCAGGCGATAGCATCATAATGCCCGCCGACAAACCTCACGCCTTAAGGGCTATCAAGCCATTCAAAATGATGCTGGTCATGATAAAGTCTTGAAGGAGAACCAAACACGATGAGCAGTGCGAAAATAGAGGAACTCTGTATCAACACCATCCGCTTCCTGGCCGTTGATATGGTGCAGCAGGCCAACTCGGGACACCCCGGCGCGCCGATGGGTATGGCGCCGATGGCTTACACACTATGGACCCGCTTTCTCAAGTGTAACCCCGCCGACCCCAAATGGCCCGACCGGGACCGCTTCGTTCTCTCGGCAGGCCACGCCTCAGCCCTGCTCTACTCAATGCTTCATCTGACCGGCTACGACCTGCCCCTCGATGAGCTTAAGAGATTCCGCCAGTGGGGCAGCAAGACGCCGGGACACCCCGAATACGGCCTCACGCCCGGCGTCGAGGCAACGACCGGCCCGCTGGGGCAGGGATTTGCCAACGGAGTGGGCATGGCAATCACCGAGCGGTGGATGGCGGAGCATTACAACCGCCCGGGACACAAGATTATCGACCATTACACCTATGCCTTCCTTTCCGATGGAGACCTCCAGGAAGGCGTCAGCGCCGAAGCCGCTTCCTTGGCCGGTACGCTCGGCTTGGGCAAGCTGATTTACCTTTATGATGACAACAGCATTTCCATAGAAGGCAGCACCGACCTGGCTTTCACCGAAAACGTCGGCCGGAGATTCCAGTCGTACGGCTGGCATGTAGTCGGGCCTATCGACGGGATGAATACCGGCGAGGTAGAAACGGCTATCAAGAAGGCTCAGGCGGAGAAAAAGCGTCCCAGCCTGATTGTTTGCCGCACCACCATCGGCTACGGCTCACCGCACAAGGCAGGCACAGCTTCCGCCCACGGCGAACCCCTTGGGCAGGAAGAAGTGCGCCTGACCAAAGATAACCTAGGTTGGCCCTACCAGCAGCCTTTCACAGTACCTGACGAGGCACGCGCTCACTTCAGCCGTGTTAAAGAGCGAGGCTTCAGCCAGCAAAAGGAGTGGTCGGTCAAGCTGGAGGAGTACCGCCGGGACTATCCTGATGAAGCAAACCAGTTGGAACGGGAACTGGCCGGGGAGCTTCCCGAAGGGTGGGATGACGCACTGGCCGACCTGTTTAAGACGGTCGATAAACCCATAGCAACCCGAGATGCTTCCGGGAGAGTGATGAACGCCACCGCCCGGAAAATGCACAATCTTATCGGAGGCTCGGCAGACCTGGCGCCTTCGACTAAGACTACTCTGACCGATTGTGGTGATTTCGGTGCCGAGAACTGCTCGGGACGCAATTTCCACTTCGGCGTCCGCGAGCATGCTATGGGCGCCATCGCCAACGGCATGGCTCTGCACGGCGGCATTATCCCCTATACCGGGACCTTCCTTGCCTTTTATGATTACATGCGCCCCCCGCTGCGGCTGGCGGCGCTATCCGGCATCAGGGTAGTCTTTATCTTCAGTCATGATTCTATCGGGTTGGGCGAAGATGGGCCGACCCATCAGCCCATCGAGCAGGTGATGGGACTGCGCGCCGTGCCCAATATGGTCACCCTCCGCCCCGCCGACGCCACCGAGACTGCCGAAGCCTGGCGGGTCGCTTTGAACCGCCGTCGCGGGCCGACCGCCCTGATAACAACGCGCCAGAACCTGCCCGTGCTCGACCGGACCGCATTAGCTCCGGCTGATGGGGTGCGCCACGGCGCTTATATCCTGTGGGAGGCTGCCACATTACCGGAAGTTATCCTTATCGGCACCGGCTCTGAAGTCCACCTCGCCCTGCAGGCGGGCAAGCTCCTGCAGGAAAAGGGCGTTAAAGCCAGGGTCGTCTCGATGCCATCCTGGGAGCTTTTCGATGCCCAGCCCCCCGATTACAGGGAAAAAGTGCTGCCGCGAGGAATCCGGGCGCGCGTCTCCATCGAGGCGGGGACGCCGCTCGGCTGGGAGAGGTATATCGGACTGGACGGGACCGCCATCGGCATCGCGCGCTTCGGCGCCTCGGCTCCGGGCAACGTCATCTACGAAAGACTGGGGATAACCACTCAGAGAGTTGTGGATGAAGCTTTGAGATTGCTGGGCAGGTAAAATGCTAATATGAGTTACGTCTCCATCTCCTCTCCCCTTGCGGGAGAGGATTAAGGTGAGGGGTAATATGAAGAAAAAACAGATGGGTAGGAAAGCCAAAGCAGAAAGGAAGTCAGCCCTCCAGAAGCAAAAAATAGCCATGGAGAAGGGGTTTGGCGCGTGGAAAGACGAAGACCCCCCTGAATTGGCAACTCCGGAAGACTCTTCGGCTTTTGTCCGGGCTATCAGGGATGCAGGGGAAAGATAATGCCGCAATTCACTTTAATGGCTCAGTTTGAGATGGCGCTGCGGATTCTACTGGCGGCAGCGCTCGGAGCAATCATCGGCTGGCAGAGGGAGAAAGCCCACAAGCCGGCCGGCTTACGCACCCACATGCTGATTGCCATCGGCGCCGCTTTATTCACCGTAGTCTCGACAAACGGATTCCCGGGGGGCGTTCCGTCTCAGGTAGCTGCCGGGGTTGTTACCGGCATCGGTTTCCTGGGGGCCGGCGCAATTATGCACCGCGGCCGTTCTGTGGAAGGGCTGACCACGGCGGCCAGCATCTGGTCGGTGGCAGCCATCGGCCTGGCCGCCGGAGCCGGAATGTACATTCTCGCTGTCCTGACTGCCTTTATTGTTTTTCTGGTCCTGTTTTTCCGCCATCCGGAGACTAAAGCCTGAGACCGACAAATGCCAACTATCAAGACAAAGAAAATAGGTGTTTCGCTGGATATGTTCGGCTGCCCGAACCGGTGCCGGCACTGCTATCTAGGCTCTGGCTCCAACGGCAGAATGTCCGATGACGACTTGCGCTGGATGGCGGCTCAATTCCGCAATTATTTGAAAACTGCCGACACGGCAATCGAATCCCTCAACGTGTCCTCATTTTTCCGTGAGCCCGATTACTCCGATGAATACCGCCACCTATACGAGTTAGACCAAGAACTGAGCGATGAGCCTGTCGAACGTCACGAACTCCTGAGCATCCGGCGATTGGCCCACGACAAAGAATACGCTGCCTGG
The DNA here is from genome assembly GCA_016190895.1 of Chloroflexota bacterium. GTDB lineage: Bacteria > Chloroflexota > Dehalococcoidia > Dehalococcoidales > UBA2162 > JACPPR01. The sequence continues at coordinate 13,335 of JACPPR010000002.1, forward strand.
GCGAAATCGGTCGGGCCGCAGACCTGCCAGATAACTTTCTTCGGAATGGAGGAAACGACCGACTGGTTCTACCGGCGGAAAGGCGCTTTTAAGGACGCTCTTACCGCTACGGAACGGCTCCTCGATGTCGGTATGAAACCCCGCTGGCAAATATTTCTGACGAAGAAACTGATTCCTGAAATAGATGAACTGTTAAGCCTGATTAAGAGCCTCAGGCTACATGAAAGGGTGCAGGAGCTTGGCGGAGAGTTCCAACTGTTTATGGGGGCGCCGGACCCTATTGGCGAGGCAGGAAAGATTGAGTACCTGCGCCCAACGGCGGAGGAAGTGGCCAACTTTCCCGAAGAGATTCTGGACGCGTCGAGAAAGCACCTCAAGACCGATGTGCTGTGGCAAACGGAAAGCGAACTTTATAAGTCGATAATGGAAAGCGAGAAGCCTCGTCCGGCAGATGAAAGTGTGCTTGCTGAACCATCTCAATTCTGGTTCTTCGTCACCAACAACTGGGACGTCTTTTCTAACGTGGGCACGCTGGAGCCGTGGTGGAAGCTCGGCAATCTCAAGGTAGATTCCGTGGAAACGATTATGCGCCGATTTGAGCGTGATGAGATTCTTGGCCTTCAGATTCTCCTGCACTATCCTCAGAGTAAATTAGCCGAAGAATACGGCGACCCGCAGGGCAGCAAAATCTACTCCGGCAGAGTCGACCTCATCGACTTATACCACGCCCGCCACTGTGAACGAATCTGGCGAATCTAATACAAACGACTCAAATAATGACGCATTCTGTTCGGGTTGAAATCCCTCTGTATCTCCCCCGTATCAAGTACGGGGCAGGCTCTTTACAAAAGGGAGAATCTCCCCCTTTGGCAAAGTCCCGATTCACTTCGTTCATACGGGATTCCGTATGAGTTTACGAATCGGAAGGGGATTAAGGGGGATTTTCCAGTATGCGTGTATCATGACTCGTGTGTTTGTATGAGTCAAGACTGGCTGATTCAGAAAGGAAGAAGGTCTGTTGTAACCGGAGCTTCGTTGATAGTTCCCCCGCTATCGGGCGGAACCTCTGGAACGTCTCCGGGGGCTGAAGGGGTCGGCGCCACCAGAACCGGCGCCGCTTCTCCGGCACGTGCAATACCGTAACCATACAGCGCGTCTCGGCCAACCGTTCCCACGTCTGCGGCAGTAGTGGTTAGCCTCTCGCGCACCTCATCGTTAATGTTGCCATTGCCGTTGCTATCAGCAATTCCGCCGGCGATTATCAGCGCGGCGAGGCCGGCGACATGCGGCGCCGCCATCGAAGTGCCGCTCTTCACACCGTAGCCACCACCAGGCAGTGTAGAGTTGATGCGCACGCCGGGGGCCGCCACCTCGATATCCGGACCGGCACCTGACCAGGATGGACGAATATCATTCGTATCGACGGCGGCTACGGCAACCACGGAATCCAGTGTGGCAGGGTAACTCACCGTATCGCCAAAGCCGAGCGCATTGCCCCGGTTCCCCGCCGAAGCTATGTTCAATATGCCGGCGGCGTACGCTTTATCGAAGGCGGCCTTATACACTGGACCGGGGTCGGTATACCGTCCGTAGCTGTTGTTCGTGATTTGAATGCCATTGGCAATGCACCACTCGACGGCAGCGATGACATCACTGGCGCGTCCGCGGCCCGTGGCGTTCAGCACCTTCAAGGCATATAATCTGACTTCGGGAGCGACGCCGACTACACCGACATCGTCGTCTATAGCGGCGATGACACCGGCCACGTGCGTACCATGACCGTTGTCATCCATCGGGTCATCATCGTCATTGACGAAGTCATAGCCCCCGGCATAGTTAGCGGCGAGGTCAGGATGGTTATAATCGATGCCGCTATCGATGACGGCTATTTTTACTCCGGTTCCCTTGTTGCCAGCGTCATGCATGACGCCCGCTGCGATGCGGTTCACTCCCCAGCTATTGTCCAGCTCGATGTCCGCAGAGAATACGTCGCTATCCTCCTCGATGCCGACAACGCCGGGATTTTGCCGGAGTCTCTGCAGGGCTGCCGCTGGGATACGGGCAGCGACTGTCCGTATCAGACGGAGGCTGTGCTTCACTTCGCCGCCAACTTCCGCAATAAGCGCCTCCTCGGCCGGGCCTGGCTCATGGTCGAAGGCTACTATGACTTCGACCATCTCAGGACTCGAAGCCGAAACTCCGGCGCCGATGAGACCCATAAACAAAGCCGTAATCAGAACGGCTAGCAGTGCCTTTCGCGCCACTTTCCCCACCCCCACTTGCAATCCTCAGTCAGAGATTATGTGAGCACTCTGCCGCGTGGAAACGGCAATAAAACTAGACACACCGTGACCGATAGCGAAATTTAGTAGAAGAAGAGATGTAATACTACTACATAATAATTTTACCCTTACCGGTGATACGTGTCAAAAAAAGAGCGTACATCCCCATTGACAACACTCACCAAAGGCACTATATTCTGATTTAAACCCTGTTACTCGCCACAGCCGTAAGAGGGGGGATTTGCCCTGGGGTGCGGATTAGCTTGGATATACATACATAGGACGATATGACTACCGCGAGAGATACTATCAAGTTCATGAGGCGCCTGGGCATTGTTTTGATAACCTTGCCAGAGGCCGTTACCACCCCATTCGGCGTAGCGCTCCTACTTGGCGCGCGCTATCTGTCCAAAAGACTTGAGGCTAACCTGTATGAGCGCCTACGGGGAACGTTCCAGCATTATCTGGCTCACACCACCAGGCGTCCCGTCCATAATGCCGGCAAATCCGGCGTTCCAGGAAAAGTAGAGCGCTCTGCCCGGAGTGAGCCTCGCCCGATTCCAATTCCGGTGAAAAACAATAACGCTAAGGATGAGTCACTTCCTTTGAACTGGCAGAGCCAGCGCAAAGCACCGGCTGACGTGGTACACCACGCCATGGATTGGAAGAAGTTCTCTCCGCATTATGGAACGATTGCCGGCGCGAAACTCGTACCCAGCCGCCCCGCCTCCGAAGTTAAAACTGTCAGGTTTGCCAGGTTGATACACCACGAAATCGATATCCGGAAACTCTCCCGGCGTTTTAGGGTCGATGACAACAGCGCGGCTGATTCCGGTTCGGCTGTTACCGCTGATGAAGTGTTGGTGAACCACTCCCTCAGCACCAGGTTTATTGCTCGGCATTATGAGACTGCTAACCTCCCGCCAGCCCCACCCAAGTACCATACCATAGACATGGCGTCACTGCAGAGGCGCTTCGGCGCTCCCGCTCTTCGGTAGCGTCGTCACCAGCGCCGCCCCGACCAGGGTCAGGATAGCGAAGCTCAACCAGGCGCCCTGATAGCTGCCCCAGGTATCATAGGCCCACCCCGCCAACGGAGCGCCGGAGACATTCCCCAGCATCATGATGCCCGAGTTAAAGCCGAGCACCTTGCCGATGTTGCCCCGCCCGAAGTATCGGCGCAGCAAGGTTATCCTGGAAGTGACGCTCGCCCCCCAGCCCAGGCTGAAAATAATGACGAAGGGCGCCAGCAGCCACATCCTCTCCGCACTCGAATAGCCGAAAAGGAACAACCCGGCCATCATAAAAAAGAAGCTGGCTGTGAAGACCGTCCGGCTGCCGAACCTATCACCGAGCCAGCCGCTGCTGAGGCGCCCCCCGATGCTGGCTAAAGGCAGCACCAGAGCCACCAGCCCTGACATAGACCGGCTGATACTAACGCTGCTGAGATAGGGCATCATGTGAGTCACCACGGCGCCGACCACGAACGAGTGGCAGGCAGAGGATACGGCGATTTGCCAGAAAGCCCGGCCTTTCAACACCTCCTTCATCGGCACATTGACTTCTTCGCTTACTTCCGGCTGATTAGTTCCATCACTATTCACCGTAGTTTCACGGGTATCGCCATCGGGCTGGTAGCCGTATTTTTCCGGCTTGTGCCGAATCATCAGTGAAAGCGGCAACACTATGGGCAATGTCCCCAGCCCGACGATGACCATTGCCTGCCGCCACTGATAAGTATCGATTAGCGCGGTTACCACCGGCACCAGAAGGCCGCCCAGCCCGAAGCCACTGGCAACCAGCCCGGTGGCCAGCCCGGCATTCCTGCGGAACCAGTTAGCCACCGCCGCCATCAGCACCACGCCCGTGCAGGTGCTCATACCAAGGGCTATCACAATAAATGCCAGGTAATACATCCCGAGCGAGGTGACCCGGCTCAAAAGAAGGAAACCCAGGGCAATGATGATACTGCCGAAGAATATCAGCCGCCTCGGCCCCCAGCGGTCGACCAGAATCCCGACCGCAGGTGATAGCAGGCCAGTCTCAAAGCCACGCAGGGATGCCGCCAGCGAAATCTGGGCGTAGCTCCAGCCAAATTCGTTGGAGATTGACTCGAAAACAGCCGTAAAGCCGAAATGGGCGATGCCACCGGTATAAAGAATGATAATGACAGAAGCGGCGACCAGATACCAGCCGTAAAATATCTTAGGCAGCTTGCGTATGGCAGTCATTAACGGGCGGTTGCTCCATTTCGAGTGTTGCGTTAAGGGAACTCCCAATCTTATCACCGGAGGGCGTAGATAGCAAGAACGCTCTGAGGCTATCGGAAAATGCAGGCAATGACAACGCAATCGGTGACTTTACTACCCCAATTATGGTAATCTATAACATCAAGAAAAAGGAGAGACCTGCTATGGCTGAAGCTGCTTACAAACATCTGAACCCGCCCCAGCGAATTTTACTCGGCCCCGGTCCCAGCAACGTCCACCCCCGAGTCCAGATGGCAATGCTGGCGCCGATGGTAGGGCATCTCGACCCCTACTTCGTCACCATCATGGAAGATACTATGGAATTGCTCCGCCAGGTTTTCCGGACAAAGAACAAGCTGACCTTCCCTATCTCCGGTACCGGCTCGGCCGGTATGGAGGCCAGCTTCTGCAACTTCCTGGAGCCGGGGGATACCGCCATTATCGGCGTTAATGGGCTCTTCGGCGAAAGGATGGCCGAGAACGCCCGGCGCTGTGGCGCTAAAGTCATCCAGTTGACTGCCGAGTGGGGAAAGATTATCGAACCCGCCGCCATCAAGGAAGCTCTCCACAATGAAAAGAAGGTGAAGCTCCTTGCCCTGGTCCACGCTGAGACCTCGACAGGTGTCCTTCAACCGCTAGCCGAGGCCTCCAGGCTCGCTAGAGAGCACGAAGCTCTCTTCCTGGTGGATACCGTCACATCCCTGGGCGGGCACGAGGTAGCCGTGGATGACTGGGGCATCGATATCTGCTATAGCGGCACCCAGAAATGCCTGAGCTGCCCTCCGGGGCTGGCCCCCCTTACCGTCAACGAAAAGGCGCTTGCCACCTTGCCGAAGCGCACCCACCAGATGGCAAGCTGGTATTTCGACCTCTCCCTGCTTGTCGGCTACTGGTCGAGCAGCCGCTTTTATCACCACACCGCCCCAATCAGCATGGTCTTTGCCCTGCATGAGGCTTTAGCCTTAATCAGCGACGAGGGTTTGGAAGCCCGTACGGCGCGGCATTTGAAACACGGTGCCGCTCTGCAGGCCGGCCTCGAGGCGATGGGGCTGACCCTGCATGCCGAAAAGAATTACCGCCTGAGCACCCTGACCACGGTGCGCATTCCATCGGGTGTGGACGACCTCAGGGTAAGGCAGGCTCTGCTCAATAAATGGAATATTGAAATCGGGGGCGGGCTGGGTCCTCTCAAGGGGCAAATCTGGCGCATCGGACTGATGGGGTATGGCTCGACGGCAGAGAACGTCCTGCTTGTCTTGACCGCTCTGGAAAAGCAGCTTGCCGAAGAGGGCTACAAGCTGACACCGGGTGCGGGAGTCGCTGCCGCGAGCGAGGTGCTGAGGAAGTAGGCTTGCCCCATCTCTAGTGCACTTGCCTGAATGTCATTGCGAGACCATTCCGCCCGCATGCGGAAGGCGAAGCAATCTGGGTGGGGTTTCCTCCCTTCCCTGAGATGCGCAGTTTACACTGAGCGAAGCGAACGTGTCCCGATGGAATCGGGACTCCAGCATAACAAGTCGTTGATGTCCTTCTAATCCGAAGCACACGCTTTTCCAGGGAATACGAGACCTATTCATATGAACCGACAATATTTCGTTCTGGCAATAGGCGTAATATCCGTTTCCTTCGCCGCTGTATTCATCCGTCTCGCTGATGCGCCGTCTCTGGTTATCGCCGCCTACCGGATGGGGCTGGCTTCTCTGGTCATCGTCCCTCTGGCGTGGTGGCGGTCGGGCAATGAGCTACGCCGCCTGTCGGGGCGGGACATCTTGCTGGCGCTGGCTTCAGGAGCCTTCCTGGCCCTCCACTTCGGACTGTGGATAGCCTCGCTCAGCTACACTTCGGTAGCTACATCGGTGGTCATGGTCACCACCACGCCTATTTTCGTCGCCGTCGTTTCATATTTCCTTTTTCACGAAAAGCTGAGCCGGCGAACGGGCGTGGGCATCGCAATATCCATCATCGGCTCGGTTATTATCGGCTACAGCAACTGGAAAGTGGGGCCCGGCTCGCTCTTCGGTGGCATTCTGGCCCTGCTGGGCGCCCTAGCTGTGGTCGGTTATCTCATCATCGGGCGCAGGTTAATGCGGCTTATGGGACTCTTGAGCTACGCATCTCTATCCTATGGCTCAGCGGCAGCGCTCCTGCTGTTGGCAGCGCTCGTCTCCGGCAACAGACTTTTCGGCTATTCCAACGACACCTACCTGATGTTGGCGCTGCTGGCAATCGTACCCCAGCTTATCGGACACTCCTCGGTAAACTGGGCGCTGCGTTTCATCTCAGCCACCCTGGTCACCGTCGCCGTGCTCGGTGAGCCGGTGGGAGCTACTATACTGGCATCAGTGATACTAAAGGAGCCGCCGACTCTCAGTGAAGTCGGCGGCGGTATTCTCATCCTGGCCGGCATTTTCATTGCCTTCAGAAAGAACGAGACGTCAAAGTGACCCGGCTTTTACCACCATTCCCTTACTTCGGGTGAGGCGACCAGAAGCGACCGGTCTATGGCCGAGAGGTCGGGGCAACCGCAAATCGCCATTGTCCTTTTCAGTTCGGCGGTGATAAAACCGATGAACTGTTCGATGCCCTCGGCGCCTCCGGCCGAAGCCGCCATCACGATGGAAGTGGCAAACCCTACTCCTTTGGCGCCGAGCGCCAACGCCTTAAACACATCATTGCCGGTTCTGAAGCCGCTATCCGCCAGCACAGTGACCTGACCGCCCACCGCCTTTGCCACCTTCGGCAGCGCCACTATGGAGGGCACGCCGAAATCAAAGGCTCCCCAGCCGTGATTGCTGACCATCACTGCCGAGGCGCCCATCTCGACAGCTTTCTTCGCGTCTTCGATGCTGAGAATGCCTTTGATAATAAACGGAAGTTTGGTGGCTGATATCGCCTGGCGAATTTCATCTGTCTTCTTGGGAGCGTAGGTGTCGGTCTGCCGCCCGCTGCCGTCACGAAACCCGCCATAAAAATGGTCGATATCCATACCGACGGCGACGCAGCCCCGTTTTGCCGCATCATTTACCTTCTCGTATATCAGGTCGGTAGTCCGGTAAGGCTTGACCATCTTCACCACAGGTGCGCCGGTATCTATGGCGGATTGAAGCAGTTCCGAACCGCCGATGCCGAGTATCATCATCGACCCGGATTTGCCCATCCCGCGGACGAGGTCGACCATTTCTTCATCGGATAGATGCCCGGGCTTGGAGAGCGCCGTGCAGAAAGTGGGCGTTTTCATTTTCACCCCGAAAAGAGTCAGCCCTGTATCCGGCGCTACCGGCTCCAGATATCGGGATTCCATAAAGATGGCATCCAGGAGCTTCCGCTGTAGCTGTGACGAGGCCTGATAGTTGGATGCCGATGGCACCTGCCGTTCCAATCCCTTCGCTTTCAGGTTCTCCTTCGCCAGATTAAAAAGTTCGGATAGAGTCTGGGGGTTTTTCACGGTTTTCTCGGTTGTCATTGGTCTGTTCCTTTCCTTTCTTTTTTCACTCAGCAACCAGTATGATTCGGGTTTTCCTGGTTGGTGCTCACCGCAAATCGCTGGTATAGATGAAATCGTTGGCCCTCTTCTTGCCATGACAACTAATACACTCGTTGACTCTGCCGCTCATGGCTATCGTACCATCGGGGGTATACTTCATCCAGAACCAGTCGTTGTTTCTCGGGTAAAAACCCTTCACTTTGTACATGACCGTGACCGCGTCCAGAACCTTATCGGGCGTGTAGTTCTCTTTTATGATTATGCTACCGTCGGGAATGCTACCCTGCTTACCTTCTATCGCCGAAAAAGCGCTATCAGTCACGTAGGTGGTGAGATAAAAGCCATGAGGTTCCTGGCCGAGATAGAGCGCCTGCCTACCGGGCCACATCTTCCAGTTGTGGTAGTCGTTCTCCGCTGTAATATATCTGTAGACAGATGTTGCATCGACTTCTGCCGTGGGTGCCGGCGCACGGGTACAGGCTGTTAGGGCAAGTGACAATCCAATAAACAGAGCCAATAATGACATCGGTCTTTTCATAGCTACCCCCGGAATCATTAAGGATACCCGTGACATCATTCGCCAGGATACATGTGGTCTCCGGGCATTACATCTGAGCGGTCTTGCCGCCGAGACAATAGTACGCCTTATCAAGGTCATATTGCTTATAGAGCGCACATGTCATGCAAATGCAGCCTTTCTCTTCGGTGATACATATGCTCTTCTCGAACGCGCAAAACATGCCTTCCAGATGGTCTAATTTACCAATGTCTCTCATCATGGCGAACATATTACTCGGTATGCTCTTTACCTTACATGTGAATGTGTACGTGGGGCATCTCATACAGAGACATTTCATGAGATTCGCTTTGGTCTTGGCTACAGTTTTCACAGCCTGGCTCATACTTTGCCCTCCCTATAATCCCACAATACGTTAAGTTTAAACCTCTCAGGGAGGTAAGAGAATACGTATGCCTACCTATTTTATGTCTAGGACTTACCAAATAAGGCGCTGGGCTTCAGGAGTTTATGACAGTAAGCACTGCCAGCACGATAGCGATTATGCCAAGCAGCGGGTGAACGAAGAAAAGCCGGCGCGTTATGAAGCCCTTAAGCGGATTGTTTTCTACCTTCAGCGTTAGAGCACAAATTCCGGAAGCAATCACCATAATCATTGTCCAAACAGCCAGGCTCATCTTAGCCTCCTCGCTCTCAGATTTTTTACCAAGATTCTAATGTCAAAAAATACCTCGGCCAATAAACCATACAGCCAGTAGTGCGGTGTCCCTATTTTGGCGGTTCTGGTCGCGGCGCCGGTGTCGGCGCAAATCCCCTGGGGACCAGTTGCCCGGCGGCAACACCTTGCAATGCTTTATCTTGGCTTCTGGCGCAGGCTTCCCTCACCGTCTTTAGCACTTTTCCGGCCACTGTATTTTCCCAAAACCACTTGGCAAGGAGCTTGCTATCTGAGGTCTCCATACCGGGTTGTGCTGTAACCGCTTCGTTGTAGTAGGCTTTCAGGTCATCTGCGGCATACCTGAGCTCGGACGCCAAGGGTATGTCCTGCCGCGGATTCTTTAGCGGAGCTTCGGCCAGAAAAGAGCAAATAAAATCGGTCATCTCGTCAAGAGACAGTCTGGATAGCCCCAAGGTAGTGCGCTTGCGCTTCTGCATGGCCAACTCATACCAGGGCCGTAAAGACGCCATCTCCGTTTTGAAAGCCTGACAGAATTTCTCCGCATCGGTGGTATTGGACTCCTCTGCTGGTGGCACGTACGGACAGGCCAGCACTGGCGGTTCTTCCGCAGAAACAGGGGCATTTTGCGGGAAATCCGTTAGCACCACGGGGCCTTCGGGCGCTTCAAGGAGCTTAAGAGCCGCCAGCAGCACCTGCCTCTGAAAGGCCGGATTGTTAGGTGCACCTAACGGACGCCCGAACTCAAAGGGCACCCATAACGCCCTCGGGGGCTTGATAGTTTCAGTATGTTGCCGGACCAGGCTTAGCCCTGTAGTCGGCACACCCTCTTCCTCCAGGAAATGGGACAGCACGCCAACGGCGCGCGTGCAGAGTGCCGGTCATATCGGGATGAGCAGCACACCATCGACCTTATCCTTCTTCAGCAAGCCAGACAGAAAGCGCCCCTGCTGTTCCCACTTTAAGGGGTCATCGGCGCCCATGAAGGAATAGTGATAATCAGCCACGCTGCCGATGATTCCCTCATCTGCTAACTCTCTCAGGCGGTCAATGGGGAAGACGACATTCCAGTCCTGTTGAAATCCGCTTCTATCAAAGCTGAGCGATACGTGGCTCATTATCAGGTCGCTTGATTTGACGTTGCCCGGGATGATGCGGTAATAATCGCCAGAATCTCGGGTAAACGGGCGGTCTTCTGGCCGGTGCAAACCGGCCATGGTGATGATAGCGACACGCCGTTCGCTGAGCGGCGGCCCTTTCACCCAGGGGAAAGTATTGAATGTCGGCATCTGCGGGCCTCCGGGGCCTCTTGGCGCCCCGGCGCCAGGTCTTTCAGGACTTACCATGTTCTTAACTTCCTTTCTCTATTTCTGTCAATGTGCAATAGTACCTGCACTACGAATCCTGTACTCATAGCTTTCCGGTTGTCTTTAGCACCATTGTCCTACTTCTTTTCACTCAGCAAGAGCCTAGCTCACCTTTTCCTGAGGCGGGCTACCTCCCTCGGCACAAGAAATCCCCGGGCGGCGCCCCGTAAGGCCCTGTCTTCGCTGTTTTCGTACTTGTTTTTGATTGCCATCATCACTTTACCGGCTACAGTTTCATCCCAGAACCAGTCAGTCAAAGCCTGGCTGGAAGCGTATTCCTGGCCGGGTTGGGCAGTGATTGCCTCGAAATAATAGGCCTTAAAGTCATCCGAGGCCAGTTTGAGTAGATTGGTCGGTGGTATATCGTTCCGCGGGCTTTCCAGTTTACCGGTTTGTAGAAAAGAGTAAATCAAATCTCCGATAGCAGCTACATCCAGCCCACTGGAGCCCACTGTAGTACGCCCGCGTCTCTCAACGGCGATGTCATACCAGGCACGCAAGCAGGCAATTTCGCTTTTGAGGGACTCATGTAGTTGTTCGGCGTCCTCGGAAGCCACTGTGGCCTGCGCAAAATTCACCGGGCACGCCAGAGTGATGACTTCCTCGGTCGAAGCGGGGACATCCTCCGGGAAATCCTCAATCAAGGGCCCGGCTGGCGCCTCAAGCAGCTTCAGCGCCGCCACCATCACCCGTTTTTGAAACGCCGGGTCATCCGGCATACCGAGTGGACGCCCCAGCTCAAAAGGCACCCAGAGCGCCCGAGGCGGCTTAATCTTTTCGGTGTGCAACCTGACCAGGCTTATCCCTGTCGTCGGGACTCCCTCTTCCTCAAAGAAGCGAGACAGCGCGCCAACGGCGCGCGTGCACATCGCTCAGACAGGTAAGAGCAATACGGCATCTACTTTGTCTTTCTTCAAGAGCACGGCCACCTCACGGGCCTGTTTTTCTATATTCTTCGGCTCGTGAGCGCCCATAAAGGAGTAGTGGAAATCGGCCACGCTGCCGATAACGCCCTCTTTAGCCAGTTCCCGGAGCCTGTCCACAGGGAAGATGACGTTCAAATCCTGCTGAAAGCCGCTGCGGTCGAAATTGATTGACAGATGTGTCATCACCAGTTCATCGCCTTTGACATTTCCCGGAATAACCCGGTAGTAGTCTCCGGTATCACGGGTGAAGGGACGGTCGCTACGCCGGTGCAGGCCGGCCGCCGAAACGAGAGCCACCCGCCTCTGGTTTAATGGTGGCCCCTCGACCCACGGGCGCATGTCATAAGTCGGGCATTCCGCTTCTACAAGGTGTTTTCTCTCTTCTTCACTTAACTTCTCAAGACGAACCATTACGGCACCTCCTTTGTTACCATTGTTTTATGTGCGGTCACTTCTTCCCTGAGCTTTGCGGCGGCTTCTTCGATAGCGGCAAGCGTTTCGCAATTGTTTTCCCATCGCTGAAACAGGTGCGCCGTGCTCTCCAGGGAATGAGCTGTTTCTCCAATCATCCGGTAAAGCGCCCCAATGCTGCATTCGCGGTGCCGCCCGCAATAAAGGCAGGGCGGCGAATGGGACAGGTATTTCACTATGCCGAGAAGCTTCGTGCCCTGGCCACGCAGTTTTTTCTGGATTTGTTCCACGGCGTCATCGACATTTCTATGGCCGCAGATGACGGCAACAAATGGCTTGTCTTTAATCGCCGGGGTTACGTGACGATATCCGAAGAACCTCTCGAGAAAGCTCAAAGCAATCGCGTTCAGGTTTCCGGAATAGACCGCGCTTCCGAAGACAACGGCATCAGCCTCCTTTATCTTCTGGTAGTTAGGCATCGCCTCGTCATCGAGACGGCATACCTGGGGTCTGGCGCAGAGGTCGACACAGCCTTTGCAGCCGCTGAACGTCAGGTCGGTGAGCTTGACAAACTCGGACTCCAGGCCGCTCCTGTCAAGTATCGCCTGAACCATACGGTCGGTATTACCCAAATGCCCGGCACCACCGCTAGAGAATCCTATAATACTCATCGCTCCCTCCTTAAGACCGTTCTACCGACTATTCCGCTATCTAATCGATTTCGTCCTTGCTCCTCGGTATTCTCCCCTCGCACGGCACGCCGGTCTGGCAAAGCCCGCAACCACGGTAGGTCCCGACATATCCGTGGTCTCTGCCCATCTCCTGAAGTATGACGGGCATTACCCTGGACTGATAGTTGCTACATTTCGCCTTATCATGCCCTGCCTCGCTGATGGCACCGGCCGGGCAGCGCTTGATGCATTTCCCGCAATTCCCTGTGCGGTAGAAGAGGCAGTTATCAAGATGGCCCGGATAAGCGCGGGGAGTCGGTGGGATATCCAGGTCGCACACTATGCTCCCCAAGCGGATGGCCATCCCCACCGGCGAGATGAACCCGTCACTCAGACCGAAGGTACCGAGGCCGGCAGCATAGGCGATATGCCGCTGCGACCACCTCGAAGCCGGACCGCCGGGCACATCCCGCTTCACCTCGAACCAGCTTTCCTGTTCCGGAGCGACGGCGTGGCCGCCCATGTCTTCAACCAGGGCCACGAGATGGCGCGCCAGGCGCGCGTTCGCCTCCTGCCCATACCAGCGCGTGTAATTCCACCTGAGGGAAGAAACCTGAGTTTCCCGGCGCATGCTCTGGCGCGTTTCACGCGTGCTGGGAAGCGCCCAGGAGATAACGCGAACTTGTTCCGGCTGATAACCGCAGGCAGCCTTCTTGAGGTGCATTTCCAGGGCTTCCCGCGGTGTAACGTGGAAATCCCCGATTATACTTTTGTATTCTTTGAAGAGAGGGTCATCCCCGTCAGCAAACCCGACCGCCGGCCCATCCCAGATTCGCTCCCCGGGGAATGCAGGCATAACGTTGTTCGGTGTACCGGCGATATACGTTTTGATGCTTTCCTCAAAGAACTGAGCCAGATTAGGCTTGGTCTTCGGATGCACTGCAGACATGACACCTCCCTTCTAGCAGGCTTTGTTTATCGACCCTTCGCTCTAGTGATGGCAGAAAATCTAGCCGCACTCCACGGATTCTACCGCAATTTTCACCACGTGCTTTGGCTTCATATTCCTGGCCGCCATGGCGGTGACTGCTTCATCAAAGAGCGGCCCGGAATCCAGTACCTCGGCCGTGCCCCAGATGCGGCAGTTTTTACGCGTGGATGTATCCAAACAGATTATGCTCACCTGCGGATTCTCCATAAGGTTAGCCACCGTGCGTGGCGAGTTCATATCACTGAAGACGACATGCTCGTCATCCAGTACCCGGAAAGACCCCTTTGCCGATACATTTGGCTTTCCCGCCTTGCTTGACGTGGCAATCAATGCCGGGTGGATATCTCCGATGAGTTTCTTCGCTTCTTCACTTAGTTTTGCCAATTTTCTCCTCCTTCTTTCTTTGAAAAATTATTTTGCCAGGTACTTTTCAATCGCTTCTCCAAGCTCAGCCGGTTTATATCCGAAAGGTCCCAGCCCTCCGGCGTAGGCAATCCGGCCATCCGCTCCAACCAGATAGAGACGGTTCGGATGAGCTGCGTAGGCTGTGTTGACCGCATCGTCCATAGCATCGACCAGCGTAGTCATTTCATAGCCCAAAGTATTCTCACAGCGCTGGGCAACAGTCTGACGTTCCTCGATTGTTTTTGGGTCATAAATATCTATCGCTGGCTTAATGGCGCTTGCTTCTTTCATCCGCCCGCTCATGCCCATTCTCAGCAGCCACCCGGTTAACTGCCCGGCGGCGCCTCCCCCAAGCCACCACCCATCTATTGGGTGCGCTTCCCGGATGTAAATGGTCAAAAACTCGAACCGGTCACGATATTTTAGATATAAATCACGGAGACTCACAGTCCCCCTTACGAAAGGCGGTCAGGTATAGCTGCCAAAATTTAGCGCTATCGGCTTGCCCCGGAGGGAAGACAACCTGACCGGATTACCGCCGTTGGCGCCAGCCAGCTCAAAATCCGGGGCCATATCTCCGGCTTTTGGCGCCAAGGCGTCATATTTTTTCTGCCAGGTCCGGTTCTGTTCACGATATTTGATTGCGTCCATTGCCATACCAAGACTCTCCGATTGAATTATTTTGTCTTAACGCTTAACCATAGCCGGAGTTATGTCGCAGGGAATTTGCAGCGTGTTCGCTATGCTATTGAAACTTTCGAATAGCTCGATAACCTCCTTTACTTCCGTAATCTCCGTTTCAGTAGCGCCGACCATAAGCGCCATTGTTTCATGAGCCAGACTGCAATACTGACAGTTATTAGTCAAAGATACCGCCAGAGCAACGATTTCTTTGGTCTTCCTGTCCAGCTGCCGCTGCCGGCCCATTATGCTCTTCCACCGCGTCCAATTCAGTTCCAGCCATTCCGGGTCAGCGGCCGCCTGCGCCCTGAAAAAATTGGGCACCATGCCCATCATCGCATTAATCTCCTGGAAAACTTCCTTGGCTTTTCCCGTAGCTTCGCTGTCCGTCAGCAGATTTGCCATGAATTATCCCTCCTTTTCAACAACGTTTTAAGGGACATTCTACTATGACGTTACGTCACTGTCAAGCCCCTGTGTTAACCTATTGACATAAGGGTAGACTGGTGCTACAATCACGTTAGCTATGGAAGAAGAGAAGAAAGACACAGCTACCGAAGTTCACCTGCAGATTGGCGAACTAGCTAGGCGGGCCGGCGTCAGCATCAGGACTGTTCGTTACTACGAGGAGAAGGGCTTGCTGAACCCCTCCGGACTTACTTCGGGCGGCATTCGCCTCTACAACCAGCAAGACCTGAACCGGCTTATCTTTATCCGTCGCCTCAAGACGCTGGGTTTGAATATCGAAGAGATAAAGATGTCTCTGGGCATCTTTGAGACAAGCCCGGAACAGAAAGTGCGTGTGGAGCGCACTCTGGAATTGCTGCGCCTGCAAAAAGAGAAACTGAAAGAAGAGTTGACCCGACTGACTGAAATGGCGAAGGAAATCGAGAACTCGGAGCGGCTGGTCACCAGATGTTTAAGCTGCCGCGCCCCGAAATGCCCCGCCCACTGCCCCAGCTTAGCTCATATCCTGTGACGCGGTACTGCCCTCGTATCTGGACATATGGTTGTGAATGTGTTAGCTCAAAATCCCCCTCAATCCCTGTGTTAAACCGGAGGCTGGTTTACTCCCCCTTTCATAAAGGGGGGGCGAATCGTCCTTACCTGCAAACAGAGACCGAGGGGGATTTTCTCCATCCAGGCTGGGGAACGGCATTCTTTCGACCACGCATCTAGTGCCGGATGGCGCAAACGCCGATTTGACAACCCAGCCCGTTTTCCATTAAATTGATTTTATCTTTATCTTTAGAAGGGGGAAGGAGTAAGAATGGCAACACAGGTCAAGGGTAGTTCACTAAAGGATTTTCAGGAGAATCAAAAGAGGCGAAAAGAGGAAATCGAACAAAGAAGCGGCAAGTCGGTAGAGCAGCTTTATGAGGAAAAGGAAGCAAGAGTAAGAGACGCCATCGCGCTGAGAGAGTCGGACCAGGTACCCGTCTCTCTGCGTATGACCTATTTCCCGGCTAAGTATGCCGGCATACCCACCGCCGCCGCCTATTATGACAACATAGCCTGGCGTGATGCCGTCGCCAAGACTGTCACCAATATGGACCCCGATATCTTCCAGTGCTCCTCTGGTACCAGTTCCGGGGCAGTCAACGAAGCCCTCGACCCGACCCAGACACGCTGGCCTGGCGGCCCCCTGCCCGACAACGTCTCCCATCAGGCTATCGATGTCGAGACTATGAAGGAGAATGAATACGGCATCTACTTCTCCGACCCGACCGGCTTCGCAATTCGATATTTGCTGCCCAGGTCTTACAATGCCCTGGCGCCCCTGGCAAGCCTGCCTCCACTGGCCGGCCGCGCCCAGGGCTTCGCCGCAATGACGCCGATGTTCACCCGGCAGGAATTCAGGGATATGGCCAAAGCATTACTCAAAGCCGGGCAGGAACAGGAAAAATGGCGTCAGACAGTGGGCAGCCTGGAAGTAGATATGTTTGAACTCGGCTTCCCGCCCAACGGCCATGGCGGCGGCGCCGGCGGGGCGCCCTTCGATCAAATCTCTGACTTTTTCCGCGGCATGCGTGGGACGATGACCGATATGTACCGCCAGCCTGAAAACCTCTTGAGGATGCTGGACCAACTCTCACAGGAAGCTGTGAGAAGAGCGCAACCTGCCAACCCAGACACGCCCGGCAACCCCAAGAGATTATTCATAGCTCTCCATCGCGGCGCCGAGACCTTTATGTCCAGAAAACAGTTTGAAAAGTTCTACTGGCCTGGTCTGAAGGCGGCCATGCTCAGGTCTATCGAGCTAGGCTTTGTGCCGATGCCGTTCTGTGAAGGCAAGTACGGCGACCGCCTGGAGTATTTCCTCGAGCTGCCCAAAGGCAAGGTGGTCTGCCACTTCGACCTGACCGATATGCATAGGGCGAAGGATGTTTTGAAGGACCACGTCTGCATTATGGGCAATGTGCCCTCGCCGTTACTGCAGTTCGGCAAGCCCCACGAGGTAGAAGATTACTGCAAAGACCTCATCAAATACTGCGGCAAGGGCGGCGGCTTCATCCTGACCAACGGCAGCTCCACCGATACGGCCGACCCCGTCCTTGTCAAGGCGATGTGTGACTCGACCAAGAAATTCAGCGTGGACTAGCTGGCTTTTGGTGGCACAGGCATCTTGCCTGTGCAGATGATGAACAGAGCGAGGGGGCATGCCCCCTCGCTCGTTATCTGACCTTTGCACACCACTAAGCACATCGCCGCGCGATAACTACGCTGCTGCCATCGGGGAGACCCGTCCGGCGCACATCCTCGAAGCCGGCATCGGTCAGCCAGCGCCGGTATTCCGACTCAGTGTAAGACTGCCCACCATCGTAGATATTCAAAAACAGAAGGTTTCCCGTCACGGCTGGCCTCGGCGCCAGACGCGAGTCATCGAGAACCTGTGCTACCAGGTAAACGACTCCTCCCGGCCGTACACATTGAGCTAGATGCGCCAGCGCCCGGGCGTTTTCTTCTGCCCCTAATACCTGAGTGACGAATCGCATGACCGCCACATCGTATGAGCCGACGAGTGGTTCGGCAAGGATGTCCGCTGTCTTGACCCGCACCCGGCTGTCGGCCCCGGCCTCGTCAATAATACTCTGAGTAATTGGGGTAACGTTAGGCAAGTCGACAACCGTCACAGCAAGCTGGGGACACACTTCCGTAATGGCAAGAGCAAGCCCGCCGGAGCCGCCGCCTACATCCAGCAAGGTTTGATAAACGGAGAAGTCATAAGCTGCGGCCAGAGCTCGGCCGGCCGTCTTTGCGCCGGGCAGCAAGCCACGTATGACATTGTTGAGCCGCTCCTGCGGCATCGCCGCGAAGTCCATTTTGCCCTGCGCCTGTCCCGTCCGCACTGATTCAGCAGTCTTAGACATAGCCTCTAGCATCTCCCCCCAAATCCGTTGAGCAGCGCCCATATAGCCAGGTTCGCCCTTGACGAGGAAACGCTGCGCCTCCGGTGAGTTAGAGAACTTCCCATCTTTAACCTCAAGCAGTCCGAGAAAGACAAGAACGTAGAGCAGCAATCCGAGCTTACCCGCATCGACTCTAGCCGCCTTTGCCAGTTGATGGGCGCTCATCGGTCCGTCGCGTAGCGGGGTGAACAGGTCGAGTTCCATAGCTGCTTTCAGGGCGAATATCTTGCTCATTCCAGCCGAGATATCGGTGATAATCGCAGGGCGGACATTGTCCTCTGGAGTGGTGGTCATAAGCACTTCTCCTTTATCGCCAACGCAAAATAGTAACCTGGTGATAAGACGGTTAGCAGATGGGCTAGATTCTAGCTGTTGTGTACTTGGTTGTCAATTTGGCAGCAAAACCAGTCCTCGTCAAGGCGATGGTGGACTCGACCAAGAAATTCAGCGTGGACTAGCTCTGTTTCATCTCCTCTCCCCCTTGCGGGAGAGGACTAAGGGGAAACAAAGAGAGAGGGGGCGAAAGCCCCCTCTCTCTTTGCCAACGTCTGGTAAGCCGGCTTGATGAACAGTTACGTAGTGCCTATTTCGCCTCTGCCTTCGCGGCGAGCGGCTGGGCTTCCGGCTCATAAAAGGCGGGCGGACCCAGTTGCTCGAAACTGATATTGTTGAAAATCCTTTTACCATCTACATCGAGGACTCTAAATTCGTCGGTCTGCCTATGGTCTTCGAGCACGTGTTCAAAGTGCGGTGTATAGCTGGCTTTCACTGACTCCAGGGGTATTTCATACGCCATGAACTTTCCGTAGGCCGCCAGCTTGCACGCTAACTCCGGATGTTTGACCGAATCGAATTTTGACAGGATTAGCACCGGACCTGCGTTAGTATAGATAAGAAATGATTTCATAAGCCCTCCTTTCAGATTTTGATGTTGTACCCTTTAACCTATGTTATCTCAGGAGTTCTTACGAACTGAATACGTATGTCTACCTAATTTGAACACTAGCGACTATTGCATGAGGGCGTTTAACAACGGCCGTCATTGCGAGGGCACATTCCCCTTCACTACGTTCAGGGTCAGTGTAAACTCCGTCCGAAGCATCCGTCTCCAGCTTCACGGATTGCTTCGCTACGCTCGCAATGACGGCACTCCCTGCTGTTGCCACAGTTTAAACACCTTCTAATATCTGTTACTAAACACACTCTTCCATTCCCCTTGACACCGCCCCCTCCCCGACTAATATAGTGAAAGCATAAATATACTAAGAATCAGGGAGGCATGAAGATGGCAAGCACAACACAGCACAGCCAGGCGGAGATTCTGGAGATGATGGAGGGCGTGCCGGTAGCGGTGGTGGCCACAAAAGCCGGGGATACGCTCCGAAACCGAATGATGCACTACGCCGCCGATGAGAACCTTAACGTTTATGCGGCAACGATGAAGGGCGACCCAAAGACGATTCAACTGACCAACCAGCCTTCGATTTCCCTGCTCATCCACTCGCCGGGGGCAGACATCAATGGCTCGAAAGAGGTGGAAATCACCGGCAAAGCCGTTTTTTCGTGCGCGACCAGCAGGAAAGGGAGCGCGCCCTGCAGATGACCGCCAAAAGGTCGCCCGTGGTCAAGTATCTCACGGAGAGCGGCAACGGCGGCCTGCTCGATTGCATCAAGGTGGTGCTGCCAGAAGTGGTCAAATACCGCATTTTTGCCGAGATAGTGCAGGGCAAGCCGCCCACGGTCATCGAGTTCCCCCAGAACCGGCAGGCGGTCAGCGACTGGAAACTGGTCAAAATGAAGCTGAGAAACTGGCGGATGGCAATCCGCATCCCCTTCTTCACCGCCAAACGCCCTGACGGTAACCGTTCATCTGGCGACCGGACTGTTGCTCACTCTTGCCTCTAGCTGGGAAGCCCTCGGCGCTCAGGGACTGGTCTATGTGGCCATTCTCGGTTTGGTCTTCATCGGCTGCACCATCTGGATGTACCGCTACGTTGAGCACCAGAAGAATGTCTTCCACGGACTGAAGCAGGCGGTGGGGTAAGACGACTTGTTCGGTCATGTCATTCTGGAGTCCTGATTTTATCGGGACGAAGAATCTCAGGGTGGGGTAATTTTCCCCGCCACCCAGATTGCTTCGCCTTCCGCCGCGGCGGAATGGTCTCGCAATGACAGTTGGGTCTGAGTTTGCTTCATCTACGGCGCATTGCCGAGCCAAAAATAAGGCTGATAATAACGAGGCTAACGCCGACTATACCGAAGGCCGTCCGGTAAGAGTAGACGCCGATTAAGGCTCCGCTCACCATAGGGCCGCTTGAGTGACCGATATCCATAATGCTGGAAAGGATACCCATAGCTCCTCCTCGACCTTGCGCTCGCGAAAGGTCGGCGACCAGCGCCGAGGTTGAAGCCGTCACAGTAGCCAAGCCCAGACCGAATATGGCGATAAGCGCCATAATAACCACATAATTGGTCAAAATGAGCATGGTGGCAGTTGTGACGCCCCCCAGCGCCAGCCCGATAACAATCATCGGTACTCGCCCGTAGCGGTCAGAAAGGCGTCCCATTACCGGCTTGGTTAAGGCAGCCGTCAGTATCTGAGCGGTAAAAAGCAAACCAATCTTCCAGGCTGGGTAGCCGAGCTTCTCATTCAAGTAAATTGGTAAGAACGTTTCCAGACATCCAAAAGCGAAGTATTGCGCCGCCTCGATTCCGCTCGTAGCTAAAATACCGGGATGGCGCAAGACGAAGGCTATCTCCTGACTGTATTTGCCGCGCTGCTGCCTGAAGACGTCCCTGATTGGCGCGGTCGTTGCCGTAGTCATAGGCAGCCTGATGGCGGCGGCCAGTGCCAGCGCCCCGGCAAAACCATCAGCCAGATAGACCCAGCGGAAGTCCTCGCCGAAGATGAGGAGTCCGCCGACAAAAGGAGCCAGGAAACGTCCCACCATAGTTGCCGAAGAGTACCACCCCATCTTCTCCCCGCGCCCCTTCTCGAAAGTATCAGCGACGGCAGCCATAGCCACCGGACCCAGGATGGCCGTAGCCAACCCGTGATAGATGCGCACCAGAACCAATTGCCAGGGAGCGGTAATCAAGAGGTACAAAAAGGGCGCCGTGGCAAAGACAATCGCCGCCATCAGTATCACCCGCCGTCGCCCGATAATATCCGAAAGAATGCCCGCGGGCAGACTGACCACGATACCGACTACCGTAGAAGCCGCCGCAATAAAGCCGACTGTCGAGACCGGCACTCCTAAGGAACGGATGAATAACGGCAGCGCCGGGTTCTTCGACATCGTCGAACTGAAGATAGCCAGGCCACCGGTGATGCACAGGAGCAGGAAAGGAGAAAATCTTTTCTTCATCGAGTTGCGCCTACGTATTGACAGGTATTCTAGCATAAGCCTATAATTGTAGCAACTGCTACATTCTGCTTGTAATAATTATTACTCAGGAGGTATTTATGGAAAACCAGATAGAATATTACACGGAGACCGGGAAGTACCGTGATAGGTTTGACCAGGCGCTGCCGGCAATGTCCGCCTACACTGCTTTCCGTCAAGGCGTCTATAAAGATGGAGCGCTCAGCTTGAAAACAAAGCGGCTCATCGCCCTGGCCTGCGGCTTGCAGGCAGGCTGCACCCGCTGCGTCCAGGGGCAGATAAGAGACGCCGTCGCCGCCGGCGCCACCAAAGACGAGGTAATGGAAGCTGTTTCGGTAGCTGTCGTCATGGGCGGGACTGCCGTCAGCGCTGAAACCTGGCGGGTGGTTAAAGTCCTGGAGGAAATTGGTAAGTGGTAGACAATGTGTCATTACGAGGAATCCCAATGAAATCGGGATGACGTGGTAATCCAGATAAATCTTAGAGATTGCCACGCCCCGATAAAATCGGGGCTCGCAATGACACTTGAAAATAAGGGGAGGGAAAGACTATGAAATGGGTTACTCGCTCACATGTGCATGTCGACCGCGTTGCCTGCCCCTGGCTGATTCAGCGCTTTGTGGATAACCAGGCTGAGTTTCTCTTCGCACCAGCCAGCGAAGTGATGAACGTAGCCAAGCGCGAAGGGGCGATTCCTTTTGACATCGGAGGGCAGGCGGAGCTAGACCACCACGAAGGCAGATGCTCTTTTGAGTCTATTATCAAGAAGTATGACTTAAAGGACAAGGCTCTGCTACGCCTGGCTGAAATTGTCCATGCCGCTGATGTGGCACAAGATATCGATAAGGACCCGCTCGGCCGCGGGCTGGATGCGATTGCCGTCGGCTCCGGCCTGTTGCACCCGGACGATGAAGA
>JACPPR010000043.1 GCA_016190895.1 Chloroflexota bacterium
GCCGTCACCAGACTCAGCATTGTCACCTGTGTGTCTCTCTTCCCCCGCATCTTGGCCTCCGATTACTTCGTTGGCCTTACTTTACCATAACCCACAAGCTAAGTCAGCCACTTTCAGGGACTTTTTCAGCACCCTGCTAGGTATTAATCTGTCTAAACAGCGCTGGATAATCTGGGTGTACGAGGTCAAGCTTTAGGGCATCATCAGGCTCGAACCAGCGTATTTCAGAGTGTTCACCCGTAGTTAAGTTTCTTACAGCTCCAAGCCAGTTCGTTACCAGATAAATGTGGTAATAATACTCTCCGTATAGACTTACTTTCGGCTCGTGAAGCAATGCCACATAATTGAATTCAGTGATTGTGATACCGAGCTCCTCTTTGAGTTCCCTGAGGAGCGTCTCTTCGGGCGTTTCGTTGTCTTTACAATGACCGCCGGGAAGGTCCCAAGTATCGGGGTAAAAGTCACGGTCGGAACATCGTTTCCCGAGTAGTACCTTGTTATCTCTAAATAGAATGCCAGCTGCGCAAACTTTCAATTCCATAATCCTCCATGCCCTGATTGCATCGGGGCACACGAAATATGAAAATAGCCCCGATTCTATCGGGGTTCTGTCATTCTCCGGCTTGACCGGAGAATCTACGTCCCCTTCCGTTCCCTCTGGATTCCCCGCCTGAAGTTTACCCCGTGCTGCGACACGGGGCGGGGAATGACACATAGGAGACTTGCTATTTTTGCGGTAATCTATCATGCCTTTTACGATGGTCACCCGAATGATGAAAAATTGGTCACTGAGGGAAGCGTCATTCTGGCACGTTCACTTCGTTCAGTGTAAACTCCGGCCGGAATCCACATACCCCATCCACTGGATTCCAGCCGGAGTTTACCCCGTACTGCGATACGGGGCTGGAATGACGGACAGGCGCAAGCTGCTAGTGTAGTGTCTCCCAAATTCCTTTAATAATTTCCTCTCACTTAACGGGAGAGAAAAATTGATTATTACGGTTATTATTGTAATTAGGTGCTATACGTGGGCATTCAACCATGCCTCCATATCGGCAAGCACTTGATGCCGGCCGGGTTCATTGAAAATCTCGTGGTAGTAGCCCGGGTAGAGCTTGAGCGTCTTGTCTGTTGAACTCACTTCACGATACAACGTTTGGCTGCCTTCGGGGTTAGATATTCTATCGGCGGTTCCGTGCATAATCAGAATTGGCAGGTGGATTTCGGGTATCTGGCGCCGAATCATTGCCATTGCCTTCATTAGCTCGACACCAAAACGGGCCCTGACCTTCCCCAGATACACGAGCGGGTCATGCACATAGGCATTCACCACGTTTTTATCCTGGCTGATAGCTTCAGAGTCCAGGACATACAGGCCGGCTCTGGGAATGAAACGGGCGAGGACACGGGCGGCAAAGATTGTAATAGCTGCCACATCCGCGGGTGGGCTCAGAATTGCTCCGCTAAGAACGAGACCGTCAAAGCCACGCTGATGAGAGATAGTGTAAGCAGTAGAGATTGTACCGCCTGTGCTATGACCCACCAGGAAAATCTTGGCGCCGGCGTGCCTGCTTTGAACCAACCTGAAATAAATATCGAGGTCGTCCACAAAGTTAGAGAACCGGTCGGTGTAGCCTCTCAGTCCGTCCGATTGTCCGTGCCCCCTCAGGTCGAAACCATAAACTCCATAACCCCTGGGCAAGAAGTAATCCACCAGATTGCCGTAACGCCCGCTATGTTCAGCGAAGCCGTGGACAACCAGCAAAATAGCTCTCGGGGCATCCGGCAGCCAGCCTTGATAATAGAGATTGAGGCCGTCACACCCCTTGAACTGTCCATCTAAATGCTTCATTTTCTTGCACCAACCCTCAACAGGACCTTGAGTGGTGGGTCAAATCAATGCCTGACAAGCAACTCCACTCACTAATCATGCCATTCCGTGCTTGACACGCCTGCGTGCCATAACGCCCGCCTTCCATAGTCTCGGAGAGATGGCGGACGGGCACTTCGGCGTGCAGGCACGGAATCCAGAAAACCCGCCCTCATGCGTATAGGTATTCTGGATACCCGCTTTCGCCCGGTATGGCGGCGCGCCTCATCCTTGTCTGTTTCATTCCCGCCTCCCTCCGGCCTTTGTTATGGGCTATCTGATTGCGGCGGGTTATGGCTCGGAAGCAGCCTCTTCCGCGCCACTGAAAGGCGGGTATTTGTCAGTCAACAGTAGTGTGTAGCCGCTTACTCTCATGTCCCAGCGTAAGTACCATGTGACATAGTCAAAAAAGGCCTTTGGATACCGGGCAGTGAAGAGAATCGCCCACCATGTAAGAAAAAGGACTACAGCGGCGGCAATGCCGAGAAAGAACAGTACCACTTGCTGGGGAATGGTCATAGGCCATCCCGTAAGACCGGTGGAAAGACGCCACCCCTTCAGCATGTCAAAGTCGGGGGAGGGTGAGATAGGAAGCCGCAGAAAAGTGGTCAATCGAGAAAGCTTGCCCGGCGTCTCGACCTCGAGTGTTACCGGATAAGCCACACCGCTGTCACCTGTAAACGGCGGATACTTGTCCGTCAGGAGGTACATATAACCGAACAGTCTTGCCCCCCATCTGAACCACCAGGTGACGAATTTGAAGAACGTCTGAGGATAATTACCCGTAAATATAATCGCCCACCAGGAAAGGAAATAGATAACCGCTCCGGCAATGCTGACGAAGACGAAGACTACAAACTGAGGTATGACCATGAAGATGCGGAAAAAAGTCGTCAGCCTCGAGAGCTTTTCAGGACGGTCTATTTTGATTACCACCGGATAAGCCATGTTGAGTACCTCCTGTATGCAATTTCGCCTTCTTGTATACGACGAATTACGACACTAGATTGTCACTCAGACCTCATCCCTTTATCGGCGGCAGCCCCGCCTCCGTCCGGGCGTCATTGATGTGGATTAAAACAGCTTTCTCAATAGGCATACAGTCGAAGGCGAAGTCGGCAATAGACCTTGCCATGCTTACTTTCCAGGGCAGCCCTCCCCGCCCGCCCCCTGGCGGCTGGCGCGTGCCGAACTCTATCCTGGCATCGGGGATATACTTCTTCACCACTTCAGCCAGGTCCCGGGCGCTTTTGGGAGGACCGCCGACATTATAGACCGGGTGAGGAGACGAAGGCGCTTTGAGCAGAATCGTAGTCAATATCCCCAGGTCATCGGCGCAGACCAGGGAAGACAGGGCATTGCCGTCCATTTCCATTGAGAACGGCTTGCCGACGGCCGCAAACGAAGGCATATCAGACCAGTACTGAGCCGGCGAGACCCCGCCGTGCCCGTAGCCGATGGTCGGGCGGACGCCGGTGAACTTCATACCATATATTGTAGAATACTGGTCGGCCAGTATCTCGGCAAACCGCTTGCAGACGGCATAGGAATGGCTCGGGTAGAGTTGGTCGTCTTCGACCACTTCCCTGTCACCATACTTATCCTGGGGGCCATAAACAGTCTCGGAACTTGCATAGACAACCCGATTCACTCCCATCAGCCTAGCAGCCTCGAAGGCATTGCACATACCGAGGGCGTTGACCTTGGTAGCCAGCCGGGGCATGGTATTGGCTTCACGCATAAGAAAAGCCCAGTTGACCAGCCCATCGACAGGGTATAATTTCAGGGCATTCATGATATCCTCAAGTTGGGAAACATCGCCGCGGACAAAGTGGAACCTGTCTTTGTAGCTATCGATTTCCTTCATAAACCAGTCTTTGGGCGGGGCCAGGTCCATCGAAACCACGCTGGTCACGTCTTTGTCCTGGAGCAGGTGAAGGATTGTTTTGCGGCCAAAAAGCCCGCTTCCACCGATGACCAGGAATTTCATTTTACCCTCCTTGTTTCTTGCCTAATTTTTAGTGTCATTACGAATCCCGATTTATCGGGACGGGGCAATCTTCCATGTGTCATTACGAGCCCCGATTTATCGGGGCGTAGTAATCTCTAAGATTTATATACATTGCCACGTCATCCCGATTACATCTGGACTAGTCGCAATGACGGGTATGTCTCTATCTTCCAGGCGCGGCGCCACCCTGTGGTGGCGGGCCCGGCGGCCTGTCCCGCTTCTGGAACAACTCGATAACCACCCCGCCCACCTTGCGCGTATCCACGTAGGCGTAGGCGCCTTTAGCGTGGTACATCACCGGCACGCCCTTATCTTCCAGCTCCTTCACCTCGGCTTCGAGGTTCTCGACCTGAAAAGCGATGTGATTAGCTCCCTCGCCGTGTTCACTCATATAGGTCGTGTTGTAATTGTCGCCTTCGACAGGCTCGGTTAACTCAAGCATTAGAGGGCCTAAATTCGCCATCTTTATCTTGATTTTCCAGGGCGGAGCGTCCGTCTTGCCATAGGTCTTGAAATCCTTGAAATTGGCGCTGTCCAGGACGCGACCGGGATTATCATCCGCCGTTTTTCCACCGAGCGACTTGTAGTAGTTTACCGCCTGCTCGATGTTCTTGACCGAAAGCCCGATATGCCACAAAGTCCATTTGTCCATTCCCATATTTCGCCTCCTTTTGTTCCGCTGTCATTCCCGCTTTTTATCCTGTCATTCTCCGCTTCAGGCGGAGAATCCACGCCCATACTTTTCGGAGTAGCCCCCCACCAAAGCGAAGGGTGACAAATTGGCTATATCTTCACTATCACCTTAACGGCGTCAGGCGCCTTATTTGCCGTATCGAAAGCCTCCTTCACCTCGCTAAGAGAAAACTGGTGGCTGATGAGCGGTTTGGTGCGGACGCTTCCTTTCTTCATCAGGTCGACCGCCCCGGGCAGGTCCCAGCGTAGACCGCAATTTATTACAGATACGTCACCGCCGAAGGCAGAAGGGCTGAGGGGGAATGGCTGTCCGTAAAGCCCGACCACGTCTATCTTGCCGCCCTTGCGCACTATCTGCACTGCCTGCCGGAAGGCAGGTTCCGTGCCGGCAACCTCAAAAACAATATCGGCGCCTTTGCCGCCGGTCACCTCTTTCACTATGGGAACGACATCCTCTTTAGCCCCGTCGATGACCAGATCTGCCCCGCTCTCTTTTGCCAACCTGAGACGCGCTTCCCGATGGCCGCTGGCGATGACTTGATTGACGCCTATAGATTTCAAAATCTGAATGATGGCAAGTCCGATAAACCCGGCGCCGATGACCACGACGCTATCGTCCTTCTGGGGCTGCACCTGTGTCACGGCATGCCAACCAACAGACACCGGTTCGGCAGTGGCGCCTTCCTCATGGGTAAGATTCGAGGGTAGTTTGGCAGCGTAGAGACGTAATGAAAAATTCGGCACCAGGACATACTCGGCGAAGGCGCCCGGAATGCCGAGACCGACCATTGTCAGTTTCGAGCAGCGGGTGATTTCTCCCAGTTTGCACCAGTAGCATTCGCCACAAGCCCGCCCGCTCATCGCCACCACCCGGTCGCCCTTCTTCACGCCAGTGATGCCCGCCCCCACTTCGACAATATCCCCGCTGAACTCGTGGCCCGGTATCAGGTCCCTCCGCCCGCCGCGCGGGCCGCGCTGGTAGGAATGGATATCCGAGCCGCAAATGCCGCAGGCATGTACCCTCATAATGACAGCCCCCGGCTCTATCTTAGGTTCGGGAACATCTTCGATACCGATATCCAGCACACCGTGGTATACTGCTGCTTTCATCCCTTACCCTCCCGCAATTGCCGTTGGTATTTGTCTCTAGTCTCTTGGTATTTGTCTCTTGTCCTATGGCTTCGGTAGGTTTCGCTGCGCTCCACCCAACCTACGACTGTCTAATACCAACATTGTCATTGCTTCGCCTTCCGCCGCAGGCGGAAGGCGAAGCAATCTCTAAGATTCTTAGATTGCCACGGGCTTCGCCCTCGCAATCCAACATGCCGATTTTAGCGGCACCACAAAGTATGAAAACGTAGGGGCAGGGCTTGACCCTGCCCGCTTGGGTGGCGGGGCGACCTCAAGGGTCGCCCCTACGGCCTATTTCGTAGCGATGACACCTGTTCCTAAACAACCTCCAAATATGCATCTGACATTTGGGCTTTGGTATTTGTTTTATGGCATCACCACGCCTTTGATGTAGCCCGGGGTTCTGCCCAGGTTATCCTCGAAGGCTTTGCCGATTTCTTCCAGCTTATATTTGTGTGTGACCAGCTTTTTCATCGGGTAGATGCCCTTTTGTATCGCCCACAGGGCACGGGGGAGCTCGCTCTTCGGGTCGGTCGACATGCCGATGCCCTGGGGGCTGTAAATGATGGGTGATTTTATCCAGCTTTGCAGCTCGTAGGTGTCCGGCGCCTGGTGCCAGCCGACGACGACGATCTTACCCCGGTTGCCCCTGACCACCTCGCCCACCGTTTTCAAGCCGATAGGGTGGCCGACAACCTCTATAGCGACATCGGCTCCCCGGCCGGTTATCTTCATTACTTCCGCGACGACATCCACTCTCTTGGGGTTCAGTGTTATGGTAGCGCCGAGTTCCCTGGCTAAATCCAGCCGCCAGTCTTCCAGGTCGCAGACTACATACTCCTTCAATTTCGGACTGGCCACTCCACAGATGACGCCCAGCCCCATAAAGCCGCACCCTATCTGAAAGACGTAATCGCCCATCTCCGGATTGGCGCACCGGGCGATGGACATCAGGTCCATCATCGGTTCGCCGATGGCATGCTCGAACGGAATGCCATCGGGGATTTTCTCAACCATCGGTTGGCGTCCCTGGCCGGGTCCGCCCGCCGGATTAAACGAGACGTATTCTGCGAAGTCTCCCATACCGAAAATTCCGGTTACCCGGTCTCCCACCTTGAAGTCCCTGATGTTCTTGCCCACTTCTACCACGGTGCCGGCCGGCTCATGTCCGACCCGTCTCGGAAACGGGCGCCGTTTCTTGACTTCCTCGCTGAATGAGTCGAGGTAGGTTGCCATATCGCTGGTACAGACCCCGCAGGCCTCGATTTTCACAAGGACCTCGTCATCGGTGATTTTGGGCATCTCGATATCTCTAATTTCGAATTTTCTGGGGGCGACCACGAAAGCAGCTTTCATCTCCGAACCTCCTGATTTGTGGGTGGACTTTCAGGCTGACCCTAGTATACAACAAAACGCCGAGTAGTCAAGCTAGCTCACGCGAGGATAAGTAGCGTATAATTCCGCCAGAGCAGGCTAGTCCTTATTATTAGAGAAACCGGAAGGAGAATGAACATGATCATCGCTGAAGTGTCGATAATTCCTATCGGAACGGGAACTCCGTCCGTCAGCCGGTATGTAGCCGGAGCCATCGAGGCGCTGGCAAAGCAGAAGAAGGTGAAGTATCAAATGACGGCGATGGGCACAATCCTCGAGGGTGAGCTAAAGGACGTGTTGGATGCCGTAACCAGGATGCATGAGAGCGTCTTCGACAGAGGGGCCGAGAGAGTTGTCACCAAACTCACCATCGATGACCGGCGAGATAAGAATCTGACCATAGACTACAAGGTGCAGTCAGTGATGAACAAGCTCGGGTAGAACGCAAATAGCTGTTAGACGAGCGACTGCTAGATAGCCTGTAACATCGCTGCCATAGTCTTTTTGAACCGGTGAGGCCTATCCTCTTGTTAAGTTGTCAGGTGCTTGAGGAACCAGTCCCCGGCATACCTGGCTGCCTGCTCCAGCGTTCCCGGCTCCTCGAAGAGGTGGGTCGCCCCCGGAACAATCACCAGCTGCTTTTCTGTCTTGAGCTTAGCCAGCGCCGACCGGTTCATCTCGATAACGGGGTAATCCTCGCCGCCGACGATAAGCAGAGTGGGCGCTTTCACCCGGTCGAGGACCGGTGCGGCCAGGTCGGGACGCCCGCCGCGGGAGACGACAGCGCCGACCGCTTCCGGCCGTTCGGCAGCCGCCACGAGCGCCGCTGCGGCTCCGGTGCTGGCGCCGAAATAGCCCAGTCTCAGCCGGCGAGTCTTTTCATTCGATTGAAGTATGTCTGTAACACCGACCAACCGGCGGGCAAGCATCTTGATATCGAACCTCTGCCTGCCTGAGATGAGGTCTTCTGCCTCTTCCTCCAGAGTCAGCAGGTCGAAGAGCAAAGTGCCCAACCCGGCATCTCTTAATATCCGGGCAACGTACTGGTTCCGGGGACTATGTCGGCCGCTTCCGCTGCCGTGAGCGAAGACCACCAGACCCTTGGCTGGCTCAGGTATTATAAGATTGCCGTGCAGGAAAACTCCGTCCGTACTGAGCCGGACGTAACCCTCTTCCTGCGGGAGCTTCTGTTCCTGCATACTTACACTCAACTCTTCTCTCTCCCCTTGCGGGAGAGTCCCGATTCATCCCGATTTTATCGGGATTCATACTGGATTCCGTATGAGTGAAACGAATCGGAAATGAAAGTGAGGGGTAAAATTCGGATCACCCTCACCCCATTCGCTACGCTCAGGGCAGGCTTTAGTCCTCTCCCCTCAAGGAAGAGGAAAAGGAACTTGAGCTACTCTTCCACGTCGGTATGGGGGGCACGTTTGAAATCAGTGACCTTATTCACCCTGATAATTAGCTGGCTCTTAATCTGGGGCAAAAGAAACTTGCTTTTCATATCCGGCGTGTAGCCGTCAATCATACCGATGTCTATAACGTGTTCCATATCACCCAAAAGCTGATAGCCGGTATCCGTCTTAGCGTCCCAGACTACAACCGAGACGTGAGAATTAGTCTGCAGATTAGACATAGTACCCGGGCAAAACCATTCATTAACTTCTATCCGGCCCGGTTCTTTAAGCGCCATAGTTCGTGCCACAGCCACGTGCGGCCAGTTATTCGCATCTGCAGTGCTTACGAAGACATAGCCAACCTTATTTGCCAATTCCACCGCTGTTTCCAATGTTGCGGTCTTCATTTCACAGGCTCCTTTTTCGCCAATCCGCTCAGAATTTCCAGCACCTCTTCATCTTCCACCTGATAGAAGCGCTGATAAAACTGACCGACGGCGGAAAAGAATGGCGGAGTGCGCAGGCAAATCATCTCATCCACATCTTTAGCCAGTCTCCGAATGGTGTCTTCCGGTCCGACTGGAATAGCCGCAACCAGCTTTGCCGGCTGTTCCGCCCGAGCTCCCCAGAACGCAGCCTGGGTCGTGGCGCCCGTTGCCACACCGTCATCGGTGACAATGACAATCCTTCCCTTCAACGGTATCTTGGCGCGGACCCGGCGGATAAGTTCGGCGCGGCGCCGTATCTCGGCAAGCTGGCGTGCCTTCTCCTCTTGAATTTGAGACTGGCTGACACCTACATCGGCAACAACTTCCTGGTTAAGGAAAATCTTGCCGTCCTCAGCCACGGAACCCATGGCCAACTCTTCATATCCGGGGGTGCGGAGCTTGCGCGCCAGGACAATATCCAGTTCGGCATCGAGCGCCCTGGCCAGCTCACGCGCCACCACCACGCCTCCCCGCGGGATACCCAGGACAACCACATTTTTGCCGCGGTATTCGCTAAGTTCTTCAGCCAGCAGCCGCCCGGCTTCCTCCCGGTCAGTAAACGGCTCACCTCGGGTCGAAACAATTCTTACTTTGCCCATTTTTCTCCTTAGCAGGGTGCTGAAAACCCTTCTTTGTCCATCCCCCTTTGAAAAGAGGACAAAGGGGGATTTGTTTGAGCTTAAATCCCTCTTAATCTCCTTCCGATTCGTAGACTCATACGGAATCCCGTATGAACGAAGTGAATCGGGACTTTACGAAAGGGAGAAAAAACGTCGTTGAATCCTTTTCATCACCAGTTTTATTGCCGGGGACTTGTTTCAGGATACGACGGCATGGGTGGGTGTCGAAATTTTGCGCAGCGTTTCGGCCACGAGGCTGTCATCGCCGGAGAGCGCCATCGAGACGTCTCCCAGCGATAGCATGCCGACCAGATTCCCGGCCTCGACTACGGGCAGGCGGTGTATCTGCTCCCGGCCCATAATCCTGGCCGCATCTTCCAGGTCGGTATCAGGGCTAACCGTCACCGCGTTGGCAGTCATGAATTCTCTGGCCTTACATTCCCTCGGATTCATATCGGCAGCCACGCAGCTAATCACGATGTCCCGGTCCGTCAAGACGCCCAGTAGCTTGTTCCCCTGACACACAGGCACCACACCCACGTTGTGCCTTTTCATCATAGAAGCGATTTCACTCAGGTTCATAGTCGGACTGGCGCAGTGTACTTCTTTTATCCCGATATCGTTTACTCTCATAGCCCTCTCCTCCTACAGTTAGATGCCAATATTGTACAAACCCAGCAATGTAGAAGTTATAAAATGAAAGAGGAAAGAATTACAAAAGTGTGTCATTTTTGGGAACAGCCCAGCACAGTCTTCTTTTCTGCGAAACACCACAAATAAAATTAGGCAAAACCTTTGTTCCCTGTTGCTACATAATTATAGGAAGCTCCCGTAAGGGGCTTGTGATAATATGTAATAGCGGTTAGAATTGAGGCACGAAGGCGATACTTTTCCGATGACCGCCTATCGAATCAGCGAGGTGTTAATCAAAACAAAATCGACTACGCAAAAGGAGTTGTGTGAGTGATGACTGACAAGAATGTGGAGCTTTATTACGAGGAGCAGAAAAGAATAAAGGATGAAATAGAACGAAAGCACGGGAAGACAACAAAACAGCTCTACGTAGAGAGGGAGAAGAGGGCCAGAGACGCCACCGAGTTGAGAACGCCGGATAGAGTTCCGCTGTCATTAAACGCGGACCCCGCCAACTATACCAACATCCGGCGTTCCGCCGCCTATTATGACCCCATTGGCTGGAAAAGGGCAGTAAGAGATGTCACTGTCACCTTCGAGCCCGATATGTGTAACGCCGGGTTGCCTATGCCCGGCGCCGCGCTTGAGACTCTCGGGGTCACTAACCGCCTCTGGCCCGGAGGCCCCCTTCCTCCGGATTATGAGTATCAGGTCGAGGAGAAGGAATTTCTGAAGGAAGAAGAGTATGATATCTTCCTTACCGACCCCACGGATTTTATGATACGCTATTACTGGCCCCGGATGTATACGGCCATGGCTCCTCTTGCCAAGCTGCCTCCCCTCGGTACCATGTTCAGCGGTTTCGAGGGATTAACCGTGGTGTTGTCCACGCCCGAATTTGCGCAGGCTGCCGCGGCTATTGCAGAAGCAGGAAATGAGACGCGAGAATTCAGGAAAACTATCGGGGATTCCTATGGAGAGCTGGCCGAGTTAGGTTTTCCGCCATTTTCCCAGCTTGGTATCGGCGGCATTGGAGGCGCTCCTTTTGATACGTTTTCAAGCTCCATCAGGGGTATGAAGGGTTCCATGCTGGATATGTACCGTCAGCCGGAAAAACTGCTCAGGGCCTGCGATATGATACTGGACAGGCGAATTGCCCGCGCTGTGCCTGCCACCCCGGAAAACAGGGGCAGAAGGGTGGGCATGCCACTCTGGCGTGGGGACAAAGTATTCATGTCGGACAAACAGTTTGAAAAGTTCTATTGGCCCGGGTTAAAGAGGGCGCTTCAGGCGACGATAGACCTGGGCTACGTGCCGATACCTTTCTTCGAAGCCAGGTTCGGAGACCGACTCGAACGCTTACTGGAACTGCCCAAAGGCAAGATTATTGCCTCCGTTGAAGATGTGGACACGGCGACAGCCAGAGAAATCTTGAAGGGTCACACCTGCGTGCTGGCCAGAGGGCCTTTTTCGTTGCGACTCGCTTCGCCGGGTGAGATTGCAGACTACTACAAAGGAATATTCGATAAATATGGCAAAGGCGGAGGCCTGATGCTTAACATCAGGTTACCCGATAAAGCCAGCAATGAAGCTATCCAGTGGATGCTGAATTCAATCAGGGAGCACTGTCGTTACTAGGCTGATTGACTGGCTGCCGTTTTCGCAATTATCACGGTTTTGAATCCCAGCCGCTGACTGGCGGCTTGCCGGTCGCCTTCCTCTTCCAGCGCTCAGTTGGTTTATTGGGTGGAATTGGGTTTAGTTAGCCTTTAGCTTCATTACGCTTGCTCTCTAAATGCGTTGGCGCCTGTGACTAAACCGGGCATCCCACCCATCATGAAAGCGACCGCCAGGGTTTCAGCAATCTCACCTTCGCTTGCTCCCAGAGTACGGGCGCGTCTTGCTATGTTGGCCACGCCGTCGGCATGGCCCAGCAAGGCGTCACAAAGCATCATCATCAATGTCTTTGTTTTGGCAGAAAGAGCGCCATCCTTCTGCACCGATTCTCTGAGAGACGTGATTTGCTTCTGTAGTTCCGGAGCTTGTTTCTCCAGGATAGTTTGCCAGTTGACTGGTCCGGGTGTTGTCATTACGTACCTCCGTGCTTGAATTTGGCATAAGCCATTTGTTTTGAGCCTATCATAACTCAAAATACCGGGGTTTGCCAGCCACCGCATCTGTATGTAGCGAAGGTGAGTTATTCTTAATCAGGTCTGGTCGGACGGTCACAGTCCGTCACTTTATTACCTGGACGTTACTCGCGTGGGTTATCGGTAAGACTCCAGGCGCTGGTAATAGTCAGCCAGTTTCCTGGCTGCAAGCGCAGCTCGTGAAATAGTGGGATAAAAGGGTATCTTGAGATTGATAAGCGCAGTGCGCATTTCAGCGTTCATCTTTGTCTCCCGGCTATCCCAGTCCTTGCTGCCCGGGGTTTTGTCAGGTACCACAACGAGCAATGGTTTACCCTGGCAGGCATCCAGCCGGTACTGCTGTTTGAGGGAATCTTCGTACGTTACTCCGGGCGCCACCATGATTCGAACGGATATCCCGCTAAGAGTGATGAGCACATCAAAGTTTGAGTTTTTTGCCATCATCTCCAGTATGAGACCGACGGAAAAACTGTCATCTTCCCGAATCGATAAGTCGACCGGGTTGCTCAGCCAATCCCAGACCGAGACACCCCGGTTCTTTAGTTCCTCCCTGAATTCTGCCGGTAAGGGGATGACCTCAAGGCCGGCTTGTTCGCATCTATCGGCAGCCAGAACACTGGTACCGCCGGTCCCTCCGATTACTCCCGCCCGTCGCCCCCTGACCGGAGGCAGAAAATAGAAAGAGGCAGCAACATCGATAAGCTCTTCAAAACTATCTACCCAGATAGCTCCGGACTGGTTTGCCATGGCTTTCCATGTCTGGTAAGAGCCGGCCAGAGAGGCCGTATGTGAAGCCGTAGCTCTCGCCCCGGCCTGGGCCACGCCCCCTTTTAACAAAATGACCGGCTTGGCTGAAGCCGCCTGTTTCAATACGTTGAAGAATCTCCGTCCGTCCTTGACTCCCTCGATATATAGTAGGATTAGCCTGGTATTCGGGTCCTGGCCGAGGTACTCCAGGAAGTCACATTCATTCAGGTCGAGGGCATTGCCATAGCTGAAGACTTTGCTGAAAAAAACGCCCCTCTGCGATGCAATAAGTATCATCTCTCTCGATAGCATACCGCTCTGCGAGACCAGTCCCGCCGCGCCGGCCTGCTTGGGAAAATCGGCGTGAAAAGCCATTCCGCCCGCCGGATAATAGATGCCCATACAGTTCGGCCCGATGAGACGGATTCCGTATTCTCTGGCCAAACTTAGTATTCTTTGCTCCAACTCGATTGCTTCGGGACGTCCCGTTTCGCTGAACCGGGCGGTGAACAGGTGAACAGTTTTCACCCCCTTTTCAGAGGCATCCTTCAGCAGTTGTGGGACAGCCATCGCCGGAACGCTGGAGATTACATAGTCGACCGGCTCCGGTATGTCTTTCAAGGA
>JACPPR010000044.1 GCA_016190895.1 Chloroflexota bacterium
ACTTTTCCACTGATGACCACCCGGCTGTTGGTATGTAATTGCCTGACCATATAGGGGTTATTAAACCAGATGACCCGAACATTACCCGTCTCATCACCGACGGTAGCTTCGGTGCTTCGCCTGCCCCCGGGCCTGGTTTCGCGGGCTTCCCAGACATTAGCCACGATGGTTTCTTCTTTGCCTTCGACAAGCTGGGAGATGGGCTTCCTCTGGCTGTAATCCAGATGGCGGTTGGGGAAGAAATAGAGCAAATCCCGCACTGTTCTCACGCCCAGCTTTTCAAACTTAGCCGCCAGGTCGGTGCCGATGCCTTTTATGACGGTGATATGTGAATCAAGGGACGCCCCGGCTACTGCTTGGGGCGTTTTCGGTTGGGTGGGGCTGGGGGCAACTCCTGCTCTTTGCCCTCTGCCCTCTACGCTTAGCTCCACGAGAAAAGCGAGCACGCTGTTGACGAACTCCTTGCGCTGGTCTTTGGTCATTAAAGCGTAGTTTAAGTTTGCCAGAAGTTTGTTGAAGCGGCTGAGCAGTTTGGGGTTACTTATCGCCTCACCGGACTGACCGGTCCAGTTGTGGAGGAACCTGTCAAGCCCGCCGATGACTGCAGAATCGGCGTAGCCCTTATCAGCTTCGAGAGCGAGGATTTTAGTAAGTGCTTCGGTGTTTAATGGCAAGGTTCAACTCCACATAGATGTACGGGCGGGTTGCAAACCCGCCCCTACGGAGCCTTGTTGTGAATTCCCGCCCTCGCGGGGACGGAAGGGACGAAGGCTACTTCTTCTCCGCCTCGAGGACGGTTAAGGCTATCGCCCCCGGCCCCCCATGCACCCCCAGTACCGGGCTGATGACGGATTTGAAGATGCGCTCTCTAGGGAAAATGGCGGTGAGGCGCTGCGCCAGTTTATCGGCTTCGTCGGGAGTGGTCGCCCATTCCACGGCCGCCAGCTCGGCATCTTTGTAGCCGGCAGCAAAATTATAGAGGTAGTCCATGCCGGCGGATAAGGACCTGAGCCTGGTCAAGGGAACTATTTCGCCCTCTTTTACGGTGATTATCGGTTTCACGGATAGCATTGCTCCCAGCAGGCTCTGAGCCTTACCGATGCGCCCCCCCTTAGCGAGGTATTTGAGGGTATCGAAATAGACGATGAAGTGGGAGCGGGACATTGCCTTCTTCACCGAACTAACTACCTCGTCCAGCTTTGCTCCGGCCTTAGCCTTTCTGGCTGCCGAGATAACTATCAGTCCCAGCCCCATTGCCACCTGTTGCGAATCGATCACCTCGATGCGGGCTTTGCTTTTGAACATACTCTTAGCGCCAATTGCCGACTGGTAGGTGCCGCTGAGTTTACTGGAGAGGGTTACTACCAGAATTTCATCGGTTTCCTTAGCTAATTTCTCATAAACTTCGGCAAAAGCGGCCGGGGTGGGCTGGGTGGTGGTCGGCCAGACGGAATCATTAGCCAGCCGGCGGTAGAATTCTTCTGTGGTCATCGTCACCCGGTCGAGAAAAGCTTCGCGTCCGAAGAGCACCGTCAGGGGTACTACCGTTACCCCAAGCTCATTAGCCAGGTCGCTGGTAATATCTGCCAGACTATCTGTGATGATTTTGACCGTCATTTCAACCCCCTATTGAAGAATATCTATCACACCTTATTGTCATTGCGAGATCCCGATTCCATCGGGACGAAGCAATCTACAAGATTTATTGAGATTGCCCGCCTGCGTGCCGTAACGCACTTCGGCGTGCAGGTATGTCGCTACGCTCCTCGCAACGACAAGCGTAACCGATTCCCCTATTCTATCGAGATGATGTAATTATAGTAGGGCTGGCCGCCTCGAATTATCTCGACCTGAAGCCGGGGGTGCCGTTCCCGAATACTGGCGCTCAGCTCTTCCGCTTCAGCCGGCTCAGTGTCCGCTCCATAGTAGATGGTCATTATCTCGATGTTACTTAAGTCCAGTTTAGCCAGTATCTTGGTAACGATGTCGATAGGATTGCTGCCGGATACCAGCAGTTCGCCATCCAGGAGACCGATAACCTGTCTCTTTTTGATGTTTAGACCGTTCAGATGCGCCGCGCGCACTGCCCGGGTAATCTCGATGGTTTTCACATTGGCTTGTGCCTCTCGCATCAGGTTGGCGTTGGTTTGAAAATCAGCCTCATAGTCAAAAGCCAGCAGGGCAGCGACACCCTGCGGGATGGTCTGGGTCGGTACAATCTCAACCGTCTTATCGGTCAGAGATTGCACCTGTTCGGCGGTCAGGATTATGTTTTTGTTATTGGGCAGCAGAATGACCTTATCCGATTTGACCGATTTTACCGCCTGGAGCAGCTCTTTCGTGCTGGGGTTCATCGTCTGCCCGCCGGGCACGATGGCGGTGGTGCCCAGGCTGGTAAAAACTTCGGCAAGACCGTCGCCGGAGACGACAGCGATGGTGGCGATATCGACGGTCGGAGTCCTATCCTTCTGCATCTCGAGATAGTCCTGGTGCTGTTCATCCATATTGCGGATGCTTACCTGGTGCACCGTGCCCAGAGACGTGGCGAAGCGGAGGACTTTACCAGGGTCGAGAGTATGGATGTGAATTCTGGTGGCATTCTCATCACCGACCACGATGAGGGATTCACCATCTTTCCTCAGCTTGGTCCTGATTTTATCCGCCTGCATGCCTGCTCCTTTGAGAAGGAACTCGGTACA
Source organism: Chloroflexota bacterium (assembly GCA_016190895.1). Taxonomy (GTDB): domain Bacteria; phylum Chloroflexota; class Dehalococcoidia; order Dehalococcoidales; family UBA2162; genus JACPPR01. Next base: position 2,700 of record JACPPR010000044.1, read on the forward strand.
GTATCCGAAAGGTACCTCTTCTGTCGGAGATATCCGTGATATCCGGCTGGGCTGTGGGACACTGCTGGCGATGATAAGCGGCTTGCGGAACTGCATCTGTTCTGCCTCGCCTCTCAGGTAGCGGAGAGCGCCTTCCAGAATGGTGTAGAGGCCCTGCCCGCCGGCGTCCACCACTCCCGCATCTTTCAAGACGGGCAGCAGAGTGGGGGTATTGGCCACCGATTCACTGGCGGCGCTAACAATAGCCTCGAAAACAGATATCAGGTCAGGATTGCTCTTGGCCGCCTCCTGCCCAGCTTTAGCCGCGTCCTTCATTACTGTCAGGATTGTCCCTTCGACCGGATTGCTGATGCCTTTGTAAGCCGTGACGGAGGCTTGTTGCATTGCCTCAGCCAGAGTGCCGCCGTCAAAAACCTCTTTATCGTCTAAACCCTCTGCCAGACCGCGCCAGATTTGAGAGAGGATAACCCCGCTATTGCCTCTGGCTCCCAGCAATGCCCCTCTGGCAATTGCCTGAGCGACACCCCCGATGCTGGTGTCAGCCGTCTGGTTGGCTTCATCGATGCTGGAGCGCATCGTCAGCAGCATGTTGGTGCCGGTATCGCCATCGGGCACCGGGAAGACATTCAAAGCATCGATATCCGAAGCGCTCTTTTCCAGCCAACTCGTGGCTGTTATGAGCATTTCTTTTAGTTCTCGTCCGCCAACGGTCTCAACCTGTTTCATCTCGTTCCTTTATCCCTGCCTTGCCAATTGCGTCTAGCTATGATATATTGTTTCCTAGCATCTTACCTGAATCTATTTGTGTGGTCAAGGGCTTGCCCTGACTCTGAAGGGCTTGTCCTGAGTACATTCGCTCTGCTCAGTGTAAACTACGTCGAAGGGGAAGAAAAGTTGAAGTGTGATTTATGCGGAAAATCGCCCCAGTTCGGGCATAATGTAAGCCACTCCAAGCGGCGCACCAATAAGCGTTCGATGCCGAATATTCATCCGGCTACTGTGGTCATTGGCGGCGTAACCAAAAAACTTACCCTGTGCACCAGGTGTATTCGCACCCAGAATAAGGAAGCCAGGAAACTGGCTGCTGCCGTAAGCTAACCTTTAATCCCATCGCTACGAAAATAGCCTCGTCCCCATTCCGTGCTCGACACGAAATCCAGAGTCTCTTCTCTCGGCTTGCTATTTCTGGATACCGACTTTCGTCGGTATGGTACGCGTTCTCTGGCACGGACAGGGCGCTAGCCTAAACTCTCCCGTAGCGCCTGAACTGCTTCCTGAACTGTCTGCTTGGCATTAAATACGGCGGCACCGGCCACGAGCACCCGGGCGCCGGCTTTGACCGCCTTCGGAGCCGTCGTGGCGTTGATACCCCCATCCACTTCCAATTCCGCCGCCAGCCCTTTTCTGTCTATCTCATCCCGCAGGCGAGCAATCTTGGGCAGCACATTTTCCATAAAAAGCTGCCCGCCGAAGCCCGGCTCGACCGTCATCACCAAGACTAAATCCAGCGAAGGCAGAATCTCACTAATCGAGTCCAGGGGCGTCCCTGGCTTCACGGAAACCCCCGCCTTCACCCCCAGCTTTTTGATTTCCTCAACCACGTGGTGGGCGTCCGCACAGGCCTCGATGTGGAAGGTGATGATATTTGCCCCCGCCTGGGCAAACTGCTTGATGTACTTTTCCGGTGATTCAATCATCAGGTGGACATCGAGGGGCAGGGTGGTGTGGGGGCGGATAGCCGCCACCACCGCCGGCCCGATGGTGATATTGGGCACGAAGTGCCCGTCCATCACATCCACGTGAATGTAGTCTGCCCCCGCTCGCGTGACCTCAGCCACCTGCTCCCCCAGCCGCGCAAAATCCGCCGAGAGAATCGAGGGGGAGAGTTTTATTTTCTGAGCATGTGTCGTCATCTGATAATTCTGCCGTATTCGTCTCGTTGGGATGCTGGTCTGCCTCGTGCCGCAAACAGCAAGTCACGGGTTAAATCAGCTTGGCCCACATGTTCGGCGGCGTGTTTGGTCACTACTATCAGAATGTCGCGCCCGGTGATTTTACCGCGACGAGGATGTACGTATTCTTTGTTTAGCGCGCCCGGGGGCAATTGGGCCAGGCTGGAGCCTATTCTTTGCTGAAGCTCTTGCCACTTTTGCCTAGTGGACTCAATAGAACTCCCTTTCACTTTGAAGTCATCTTCTCGCTGACGTGCTTTCACGCTCTGACCGCACAAAACTCCGAGTATGGTTTCTTCCATATTGCTCATTATATGGTTTGGCAGGACGTATAAGCTATTGGCGTTATCCAGCGGGCGCCAGTTAAGGTCTTCTTTGTTGAGTCCGTCCAGGCACAACACTAGGTGGTTCACCGAACTGGCAATGGCACGCCAGAATGAATCAATTTCTTTATCGGGCAACAATAATTACCTCCTAAAGATTAAGCGTTTTCTTCGCCCTCGCCAGCGCGGCGGCTACCTGTTTGGGGGAAGTGCCGCCGGGGCTGTTCCGGGCAGCCAAGGACGATGCCACGCTGACCGAGTAAATATCATTGCCGAACAGTCCGGAAAACTTTTTGTATTCAGCCAACTTAAGCTCGCCGAAAGTCTTGCCCTTTTCGATGGCGTAGCTGACCAGCTTCGCCACAATACCGTGCGCATCTCGGAAAGCTACTCCTTTTTTCACCAGGTAATCCGCTAGGTCGGTGGCGAGTATGTAGCCCTCGCCGGCCGCCTTCTCCGTGTTTTCGGCTTTGACGCGCAGGGTAGCAATCATTCCCGTAAATACTTCTAGGCTGGCAAGAAGCGTGTCCACGCAATCGAAGAAATCTTCTTTGTCCTCCTGAAGGTCGCGGTTGTAGGAGAGGGGCAGGCCCTTCATCGTCGTCAACATCGCCAGCAGATTGCCGTAGACGCGGCCGGTCTTGCCACGTGCCAGCTCGGCGATATCGGGGTTCTTCTTCTGGGGCATAATGCTGGAGCCTGTGGAGTAGGCATCGTCAAGCTCGATAAAGTCGAACTCGGCGGAAGACCAGAGAATAATCTCCTCGGCCAGACGGGAGAGGTGCATCATGCAGATACTGGCGGCCGCCTCATATTCGATAATGAAATCCCGGTCCGAGACGGCGTCCATACTGTTCTGGCTGATTTGGCTGAAGCCAAGCTCTTGAGCTAGAAATTCCCGGTCGGTATCATAAGCGACCCCCGCCACCGCCCCGCTCCCCAGGGGCAGCACATCAGTCCGCTCCAGGCAATCGATGAAGCGGTCGGTATCCCGCTGGAGCATCTCGAAATAGGCGAGCAGGTGATGCGCTAGCAGCACGGGCTGCGCCCGCTGCAGATGTGTGTAGCCCGGTATCGCCACTTTCTTGTTGGCTTCCGCCAGCCCAATCAGCGCCCGCTGAAACTCTTTTATTCTGAGAAGCGTATCTGTGATGGCTTCTTTGGCGAAGAGGCGCATGTCCAGCGCCACCTGGTCGTTCCGAGAGCGGGCGGTATGGAGCTTGCCCCCCACCTCCCCCACCATTTCGATGAGCCGGGCTTCGATGTTCATGTGGATATCTTCAAGCTCCGGCTTGAACTGGAATTTCCCGGCTTCGATTTCCTGACCGATTTCAGCCAGACCTGCGGCGATAGTTTTAGCTTCCTGGCCCGTAATAATGCCCTGCTTGGCGAGCATCCGGGCGTGGGCGATGCTGCCGGCGATATCATGCGTATAGAGCCGCCAGTCATAGCCAATGGAGGCGGTATAGGCAGCGGCGGCCTTATCGGCGGCTTTCTGAAAACGGCCACGGATATTGCTCACGCTAGTATCTAATCTCCTTCTCTCTCCCTTTGCGGGAGAGATGTAAGTGAGGGGTAAACATTTGTATCACCCTCACCCCAACCCTCTCCCGTCAAGGGAGAGGGAGTAAGACGGAAGACGCCCGCGAATGTTGCTCATCTAATACGGCTCCTCTTCCTTCGGCGCGATGATGCTGAGCGGCCCTTGCGTATCGCCGAGTAATTGCACCTGCGCCTGCGTCTTGACAGGCAGCCCCCAGAGATGGATAAAGCCGACGGCCGCGCTCTGGTCGAACTGGTCGCCCTTGTCATAGGTGGCCAGGCTGAGGTTGTAGAGAGACTTGGGCGATTTGCGCCCGACGACCGTGCTCTGTCCTTTGAACAGCTTCAACCTGACCGTGCCGGTGACGAAGCGCTGCGAGCTCTGGATATAGGCGGAGAGGTCTCTGTTGTGCTGCGAAAACCAGAGGCCATTGTAGATGAGGTCGGAGTATTCGATAGTCAGCTTCTGTTTGAAGCGGAGCTGGTCTTTGGCGAGGGTCATCGCTTCCAGCGCCTGGTGCGCCTGCAAAAGCACGGTGGCGGCTGGCGCCTCGTAGATTTCGCGGGATTTGATGCCGACAAGACGATTTTCGATGTGGTCTATTCTGCCCACGCCGTGCTTGCCGGCCGTTTCGTTCAACTGCTGGATGAGGGCGACCCCATCAAGCTCCTGCCCATCGATGGCGACAGGTATGCCTTCCTTGAACGTGATTTCAATGTATTGCGGCTTGGCCGGCGCCTTGTCCGCGGATTTCGTCCAGCCGTAGGCTTCCTCCGGCGGCTCCGCCCAGGGGTCTTCCAGAGCGCCGCACTCGATAGCCCGCCCCCACAGGCATTCATCGATGGAGTAGGGACTGGAGACCGTCACCGGCACCGGGATATTATGCTTCTTGGCGTATTTAATTGTTTCCTCGCGGGTCATTCCCCACTCCCGGGCCGGGGCGATAATCTTAAGTTCCGGTGCCAGGGCGTTGATGCCGACATCGAACCTGACCTGGTCGTTGCCTTTGCCGGTGCAGCCGTGGGCGATTGCCGAAGCTCCCTCGGCCAGGGCGGTATCCACCAGCAGCTTTACCATCAGGGGGCGGGATAAAGCCGTGGCCAGCGGATAGACGCCCTCATAGACGGCGTCCGCCTGCAGAGCCGGCCAGATGAAATATTTGACGAAAAGCTCTTTGGCGTCGATGACCAGCGACTTGATAGCGCCGACCTTGAGGGCTTTCTCCCGCACGGCGGTGAAGTCCTTCTCATTACCGACGTCTATAGTAACGGCGATGACATCATAACCGTATTTCTCTTTCAGCCATTTGACGGCCACGGAAGTATCAAGCCCCCCGCTATACGCGAGGACTATCTTATCTGACATTTCTGGTCTCCTTTACTTTGCGCTACCGAGTCTCTGTACAGGGGTGCTGGGGAATCCCCCTAATCCCCCTTTGCCAAAGGGGGAGGAACCGGGGCTCTCCCTTTCGCAAAGGGAGATACAGAGGGATTTCAACTCTACTATCAGAACGTTTCCACCTTCCCGCACACGTCACACACCCTTCGACCTCCAAAACTCTTCACCCCCCATTTGTGGTTTATGCAGGGTTTTATTTCTTTCTTTTCGTATATGTTTCTTTTCTTTTTCTTCTTGGCCGTTTTCGTTTTCTCCTCTGGTTTAGGTCTACGCTTTCCAAAAATCCCTCTCATTCTCCCTTTACTAAAGGGAGAAGTTCCCCTCCCCCTTTCGCAATGGGGGACTAAGGGGGATTTTCTGCCCCTATTTTACACCTTTTTTGGCCAAAGCGGACAGGGCTTTATCCAGAATGTCTATCGCTTCGTCGACCTCTCGATTGGTGATGATAAGCGGGGGCATCAGCCGCAAAGCATTCGGTTTCACCCGGTTGACCAGTAAGCCCCCCTCCAGACAGGCGGTGAGCAAATCTGCCCCTATATCGGAATTAAACTCGATAGCCGCCAGCAGTCCCCGTCCGCGCACTTCGGTGATAAAGGGGTATTTAGTCTTCAATAATATCAGCGCCTTCATCAGGTATTCGCCCACTTTTTTAGCGTTGCCGGCGATATCGTTATCGATAATGTATTTCACGGTGGCGTAAGCCGCTGCCGAAGTCAACGCATTGCCTCCGTAGGTAGAGCCATGCTCGCCGGCAGCAAAGACGCAGAATTTCTCCTTAGCCATAAAAGCGCCGACAGGCACGCCGCTGCCCAGCCCCTTGGCCAGGGTCATGATATCCGGCTCGATGCCGTACTGTTCATAGCCGAAGAGCGTGCCCAGGCGGCCGATGCCGGTCTGAATTTCATCCAGAATCAGGACGATGCCTTTTTCATCGCACCACTGTCTCACTTTTTTCAAATAGTCATCGGCGGGGATATTGACGCCGCCCTCCCCCTGAATTGGCTCGAGCATGATGGCGCAGGTCTGGACAGAAGTTGTCGCTTTGATGGCGTCCATATCGTTATACGGGATATTTTTGAATCCTATTGGTAGGGGCAGGTAGGGTTTGTGAAATTTCTCCTGCCCGGTGGCGGCCGTCATCGCCAGTGTGCGGCCGTGGAAGGAATTGAAGGCGGTGATGACCTCGTAAGCGCCATTCAGCTTGAGGCTGCCGTAGCGCCGGGCCAGCTTCACCGCTCCCTCATTGGCTTCGGCGCCGCTGTTACAGACGTAGACTCGGTTGAGACAGCTATGTTCGACGAGAAGCTGGGATAGCTGAAGCTGAGGCACGGTATAGAACTGGTTCGAGGTCTGGATGAGGGTATTTGCCTGTCTGGTTACTGCCTCGACGACCGCGGGATGGCAATGCCCCAGGCTATCGACTGCCCAGCCGGCGACAAAATCGAGGTATTCTTTGCCGGCGTCATCCCAGACCCGCGCTCCCTTCCCTTTAACGAGGGTGAGTGGGGTGCGAGGGCTGATTTGCATATAGTATTTACTTTCTACTTCCTGCCAGTTCGTCATACTTATTCTCCGAATAATTTAGGCTTTGGATTTTGAGGTTTGAATTTTGAGCTTTTTTATATGCCTTCGCCGGGTTTTACCCATTGAATCTGTTCGTGCCAGTCGGTCATCTGGAGCATAGCCAGGTGGCGCCTGTAATGGAAAAACCGTTGCAGTCCCCAGCCCAAGGTAGCTACGGCTAGGACGAGAAAAATAATACCCGCCACCGCGGTTGCTGCGGAGTCAAAAAACTGTATCAATGAGCCACCCGCCGCCGCCAGGGCAATAGCAGTTCTGATAAACGCCATAAAAGTCCGTTCGTTAGCCAGCACGGTGCGGTCGGCTGCCAGGTAGTCCCGCAGGATAAGGTCCTCTCTCTTGAATTGCATGTAGAAACCTTTGTTTCCCATAGTCATCGCCGTCTCCTAACCTCCTTAAAATGTCAGGCTTTAATTACCGTCCCGCTGCTCTTGCCCTCAATCTCCTTAAGCAGAGCGTGGGGCTGTCTGCCATCTATGATGCAGCTTGTCGACTTCCCTGATACGGCAGTGAGGCAAGCCTTAATCTTGGGAATCATTCCTCCGGATGCTACGCCCGAAGCAATCAGGGCTTCGGCTACAGCCGGTGACAGACTCGGCAGGCGCGTACCCTCCTTGTCGTTGATACCGGGGACATCGGTAAGAAAGATTAGCCTCTCAGCGCCTATGGCGGCGGCGATTTCCCCGGCGACGATATCGGCATTAAAGTTAAGTGTCGAAGGAGCATCGGCCGGCTTGTCAACAGCATTGATGCCAATTGGAGCAACTACCGGGATAAAACCTGCTGCCAGCAGTGTTTCGAGAATGCCGGTATTCACCCGGACCGTAGTGCCGACGTAGCCCTTTTCTTTATTCGTAATTCTGCCTTCAATCAGAGCGCCATCAACGCCGCTGATGCCCACCGCCCGGCCCCCCAGCCCATTGAGGGATGCCACAATATCTTTATTGACCAGGCCGGCCAGCACGGCGGTGGCTACTTCAAGCGTGGGCTTATCGGTCACTCGCTCCCCTTGCACGAATGTGGTGGGAACGCCTTGTTTTTTCAGCCACTCGGTAATCAGCGCGCCGCCGCCGTGGACGACCACCAGCGATTTGCCCTCTTTGCGCAGCTTAACGATGTCCTCGATGGTAGTATCGTGGCTGCCCAGCGTCGAACCACCAATCTTTATCAAAATCACTTTCTTTAGCATTCTCAAACCCCACAAATCCAAATTAACAAAATCCAGATGCTAAGGGTTAAATCCCTCTCTTTCTCCCTTTAATAAAGGGAGATGCCTGAGTCCGTGCCTCCCCCTTTGAAAAAGGGGATTAGGGGGATTTTGGATATATCATTCATTTGGCATTTGTTACTCACGTCCTGTACAGGCTATTAATCGTGACGTATTCTTCGGAGAGGTCGCAGCCCCAGGCCGTCGCTGAGGCAGCGCCCAGGTTCAGGCTGACATTTATCAGCACCTCGTCCTGCTCCAGCGCCTGGCCTACGGCTTCTTCGCTAAAGGAAAGGGGTTTGCCCCCCTTCAGAACGGCTATGCCACCGACGGACACGTCGAGCTTCGATTCTTCCAGCTCCACCCCGCTCTGCGCTACGGCAGCGACGATTCTGCCCCAGTTGGGGTCGCCGCCGTGTACCGCCGTTTTAACCAGGTTCGAACCGATGATGGCTTTAGCCGCCTTTCTGGCTTCGGTGATATTGGCCGCCCCGCTGACCGTTGCCTCGATAAGCCGGGTGGCTCCCTCGCCATCTCTGGCTAGAGCTTTGGCAAAATGAATGCAGATACGGTCGAGGGCTGCCTGGAAAACAGACGCTTGCTGGCTTCTGGCGGTAATCGGCTTGTTCTGAGCCAGGCCGTTGGCCATCAGCAGCACGGTATCGCTGGGGCTGGTATCTCCATCGACTGAAATCATATTCAGAGACTGGCTTACTGATTTCTTCAGGGCGTTTCTTAAGAAATTCAACTCTACGGCAGCGTCTGTGGTCAGGAAGCAAAACATCGTTGCCAGATTGGGGTGAATCATCCCCGAGCCTTTGGCAACGCCGCCGATGGTAAATTCGCTATCGGCGAGCCTAACAGTTACGGCCGCTTCTTTGGGCACGGTATCCGTGGTCATTATCGCCCGGGCCAGCTCGTGGCCGCCATCATGAGAGAGGACAATGGTGCTGATGGCATCCGGGATTTTGTCCATCGGCAGGCGTTGGCCGGTAACACCGGTGCTGGCAACCAGCATATCGCGGTCGGATATGCCGATGGCGCCGGCAGCCAATGATGCCATCGCTTCGGCGTCGGCAAGCCCCTCCTTACCGGTATAGGCGTTGGCGCAGCCACTATTGACTATCAATGCTGTGGCTTTGCCTTCCTTTAATCTTTGTTGACATAAGGCTACGGCGGCCGCCTTCAGTTTGCTGCCTGTAAACATGCCGGCGGTAGCACAGGGCGCCCGGGAGTAGAGTATACCCAGGTCTAGGCTATCTGCTGCTTTCTTGATGCCGGCGCTGGTCGCACCGGCGAAGAACCCCTCCGGAGATGTCACCGTGCCCCCGGTAATAAATTCGATTTTGTTTTCCATAGAAAAAAAGTATAGCACACTGGGTGTAGTCAGGCAATCAGAATTACGCCCGGTTAGCAATCCGTTTTTCCATTCCGGGCTTGACACGGAATCCAGAAAACATGGATACCGACCCCGTATCGGGTACGGGGCAGGCTTTTCGTCGGTACGGTAGCCTTATCTCATTACTCAGTTTTGCCATCACTACTTCCACCATCTGGCGAATACCCCTTCCAAACAGCAAACCCGATTGCAGCTATGAAAGAGCATAGTGAAATCGGACCCCACAGGTACAACGGGGTTTTCGGATACTTGTCCAGCAAGAACCCTCCCAGGAGCGGGCCGAGCGAGACGCCCATTGTGGTGCACAGCGCGTAAAAGCCCATAGTCTTGCCCCTGTCCGCCGAGCCGGACATTTGTCCCACTACCGCAAGCGCGCTGGGAATGAACAGCATTTCCCCGGTGACCATAATGGCTATCGAGCCTATTGACGGCAGGAAAGACTTGACCCAGGCCAGCGAGAGAAAACCGAAGGCGTAGAACAGGCACCCCAGCACGAGAGCCATACGGGGCTTTTCGGCCATTCTGTGCGAAATAGGGTACTGAAAGATGATTATCAGGATGCTGCTGATGCTCATCAGGAGTCCGTATTGTCCTGTGGTGAAGCCGATGCGGTCTATGGTGAAAACGGAAAGCGTTCCGCCCCACTGGGACAGAGTGAGGAAGAAGAGCAGCACCCCCACGCCGAATATGATAAAGGTCGGGTCCGGTATCAGTGCTTTGAAATTATGCGCCCTGGCGCTCTTCAAGTCTCCGGTCTGCGAATCAGCCGGGACGAACGCGAGTCCCACCAGCGCCAGAGCTTTCAGCACGACTCCGATGCCGAAGAGCCAGGCGAAAGAGGCGATGCCGAGAAGGTAGCCGCCCAGCAGAGGGCCGATAGCCCAGGCAACGTTTCCTATCATCGCTAATAGACCATAGGATTCCGTCATGCGGCCTTTCGGGGAAGCGTTGGCAATAATAGCATTCCACGGAGCGGTGTTCCCCGCGCCCAGGGTTTGCACAAGGGCCGCGGCAACTATTACGCTCCACGTCGGCGCTTTCAAGATGATTGACACAGCCAGCGCCACTGAAGCGAGGACTGACAGCACACTAAATGATAGCGCTGTCCGGCGATGACCGTACCTATCCCCCAAATATCCTCCGAGAACCTGGAAGACACTGGCTGAGGCGCCGGAGATAAGCGGAGTACTCCAACCAGGGTCATCGGCAGACCGCGCTCCTGGTAGAGGTACAGCGGCAGGTAGGTGAACGAGACAGACCAGCCGATGCCGCCGACAACATTCATCCCGGCCACGGCCCAGATGGCCCGGGGAAAGCCGGAGAAGTTGTATTGATTTATTAGTCTTTTAAATACTGACATATGTGTTATATACCTCACTCACGAAAATCTTCGTGGGCAAAGGCGTTAACTCAATAGCAAAAAATAAGCCCAGAAATCCTTAAATTTCTGGGCGCCGGCGAGCACATGAATCCACGTAGCGATTCTGCTGTTTAATCTCTTAGAGACACGCCATGCCCAGTATGCAATAGCTCATTTAAATGAACGAAACAATGGAGTTACTAGCTATTCCTGCGCATGGCGGTTACCGGGACACCTCCGATAAATAAGAGTGAGGTTATTGTATGCCGTCTCGCTACGGCTGTCAACTGGTTTGAGCAACAAAAAGCCCGCCCTTCCGGAAGCGGAAGGGCGGGCTTCCCGAAGTAGGGGCAGACCTCTGTGTCTGCCCAACTCTATTCAGTTATTGCTGGGGCTTGCCCAGGACGGCCTCGAACAGTTCCGCATCCATGGGATGGCCCTCGGATATCATCTGGCGATACTTAATGAAATCGATGGTGTCCTTACCGGTTATCCGTTTGGTGTTGAAAGCGGTGAAACCAAGATAAGCTTCACCAACCATGTTCGTCGCCAGCCAGTAGCGATGGTCGTTCTTGGACAGGTCCCAGAAGAACTTCTTCTTCTGCCTTATCCCGGCAATCGATTTATCGATACAACCGGGGAAGAGGTTTGTGAAGGTCCAGAGTACTTTGTTTACCTCTTCATCCAGGCGGGTCAGCACAACAGGCAGAGACCTGGCCAGGTCGCGGGCTTCATTAGCTTTCGGTCCGGTAACCATCTCTCCGTAAACAATCTGGCCGTCTTCAATAAACCTGTCTGTAATCACCTGCGGGTTGGGAATAAACTTGTCGCCCTGCTTAAGCACAGGCACTACCTTGCTGACGTAGTTTTTCCTCAGCATCTTGTAGGCGCTCCACATTTCGCAGGAGACGCAGTTCCACATAGCATCCTCGATAGTCATTGCCCAGGGGAGAAAGTCCGTCGAGCCGCCGACCGCAGCCGAGCCATGCCTCGGTCCGGCCTGTCCGAAAATAGCCAGGTCGGAGGCGATAGCTATATCGCACGCGCCGCCGATTTCCTGTCCGCCGGCAACGCTCATACCGTTAATCCGGCGAAT
>JACPPR010000006.1 GCA_016190895.1 Chloroflexota bacterium
GCTTGCCGATATTGCCGGTCAACATCGCCAGGTTGGCGACCGCCAGCACATTATCGGTGCCGTGGGAGTGCTGGGTGATGCCCATAGCATAGAGGATTGCCGCCGGTTTATTAGTGGCATACATACGGGCAGCTTCAGCAACCTTGGCTTTGGGCACGCCGGTGATGCGTTCCACGGTATCGAGGTCGAAATTTTTCAACGAGGTCTTGAAAGCCTCGAAGTTTTCACAGCGTTTCTCAATGAAAGCGGAATCAGCCAAACCTTCATCTACGATAACCCGTGCCATACCCATGAGCAAGGCGACATCTGTGCCCGGACGCTCGCTCAGCCAGAGGTCGGAGATGCGTACGAGCGAGATTTCACGGGGGTTGGCAACAATAAGCTTGCCGCCTTTACCGGTAGCCCGCTTCACCTCAACACCGATTACCGGATGAGTGGCGGAGGTATTGGTACCGATAGCCAGAATACAGGCGGCGTCTCCGATGTCATGGATGGAGTTGGTCATTGCGCCGCTACCGAAGGCTGTGGCCAGACCGGCCACGGTGGCGGAATGTCAGAGGCGGGCACAGTGGTCGATATTATTGGTGCCCAGCACCGCCCGTCCCAGCTTCTGAATGACGTAATTATCTTCATTGGTTGCTTTGGCCGAAGCGATAACGCCCAGCTCATCCGGCTTGTAGCCGGACAGCTTGCCGGCGACCAACTCCAGCGCTTCGTCCCAGGTAGCTTCGACGAACTTGCCGTTTCGCTTTATCAAGGGCGAGGTAAGACGGTCCGGGTGATGAACGAATTCCTGGATGCCGAAGCGGCCCTTCACGCAGGCCTGACCGCGGTTCGTTTCATTATTCTTATTGGGGACGACTTCGATTATCTTGTCATCTTTGATTCGCATTTCGAGTTGGCAGCCAACCCCGCAGTAGGGGCAGGTAGTCAGCACCTCGCGGTCGGCAAAACCCTGCCACTTCACGTTGCGCTCCATCAAGGCTCCGGTAGGGCAAGAATCGACACAGGCTCCGCAAAACTGGCAGCCCACTTCCTGGAGCGGCCTATCGAAAGCAGTCCCGACCAGCGCCTGGCTGCCCCGGTAAGTGAAGGCAATGGCGGCGGCTCCTCTTATCTCCTGGCAGACACGGACGCAGCGTCCGCACAGTATGCACAGGTTATAATCCCTATCGAAGAAGGGGTCTTCGGTATGAACGGGTAGCTCTTTATAGGTAAAGGGCAAGTCTACTTTGCCGAGTCCGACATAGTCCCATACCTCTTGCAGCTCGCAGCGCCGGTTCTTGGGGCAGACTACGCAGCGTTCGGTCACGGAAGCGCTACGCAGACAGATATCGAAGGGTTTGCATCTCTCCCTGCGGTCGCAAACGAGGCAAACATGGGGATGCTCGGTCATAATCAGTTCCAGCACGCCCTTGCGGAAGTCCTGAAGCTGCTTGGTGTTGGTCTTGACCACCATACCGTTATCGGCCGGTGTCGTACAGGAAGTGGGGAAGCCGCGCATCTTTTCGATTTCCACGACACACATCCGGCAGCCTCCGTAGGGCGTCAGGGGTTCATAGTAGCATAAGGTCGGGATATAGATGCCTGCCTTTTTGGCAGCCTGTAATACAGTCGACCCTTCAGGGGCCTCGACGGGCTGGTCATCGATAGTTAACTTAATCATTCAGTATCAAACCTCGTCACAATCTCTAGGAACTAGCTGCCTTTTCAGCCTTCGGTTTCACCACCACCGGGATTGGTTCGGCAGGCACCTCGATTTTCTCCCCCGAAACCTTCGTCACGGCGCTAAACCGCTCGGGGCAAACAGCGAGACAAGTACCGCACTTGGTGCACTTAGCCTGGTCGATAACGTGCACCATTCTCCGGCCGCCGGCGATAGCCTGAACCGGACAGTTCCGGAAGCAAATCTGACACCCTTCACATTTATCAGGGAGTACATAGTAACTAACCAGCTCCTTGCAGGCTAATGCGGGGCAGCGCTTTTCATTAATGTGCGCCTCATATTCGTCACGGAAATAACGGAGCGTGGTCAATATCGGATTTGGCGCCGTCTGGCCCAGCCCGCACAGGGAGGTGGACTTGACCAGCGTGGCTAATTTCTCCAGGGTCGCAATATCGCCAGGCTCTCCTTTGCCCTGGGTAATACGCGTCAGGATAGCGAGCATCTGACGGGTGCCGACCCGGCAGGGAACGCACTTGCCGCAAGACTCATTCTGGGTAAAAGTAAGAAAGAACCTGGCCATATCAACCATACAGGTGGTTTCATCGGCTACCAGTATGCCTCCCGAGCCGATGATAGCGCCGGCCTGTGACAGGTTTTCATAATCTACCGGTATGTCTTTCAGACTGGCTGGCAAGCAGCCCCCCGAAGGTCCGCCATTCAACGTCGCCTTAAAAGTCTTATTCCCGATAATACCGCCGCCAATCCCATAGATAATATCCTTCAGCGGGGTACCCAGCGGAACCTCGATTAATCCCGTGCGCACCACTTTGCCGGCCAGAGAGAATGTCTTGGTACCCTTGCTTTTCTCGGAGCCGAGTTTAGAGTACCACTCGCCGCTTTTCTGCATGATGGTGGCGACATCGGCAAACGTGCCCACATTATTGATGTTGCTCGGTTTGCCCCACAGGCCAGCCACGGCCGGGAACGGAGGCCGGGAGCGGGGCATTCCCCGCTTGCCCTCGATGGAAGCCATCAGCGCCGTTTCCTCACCGCAAACGAAGGCGCCGGCGCCCTCTTTTATTTCCATGTCAAAATTGAAGCCGGAACCGAGGATATTCTCCCCGAGCAGCCCATTCTCTCTCATCTGCTTTAAGGCATTCTCTAACCGCTCTATGGCCAGCGGGTATTCGGCACGGCAGTAAATGTAGCCCTTGGTGCTGCCGATAGCCCAGGCGGCAATGAGCATCCCTTCCATAACCGAGTGAGGGTCACTCTCCAGTTGGGTCCGGTTCATAAACGCGCCCGGGTCGCCTTCGTCGGCGTTGCAGATGAGGTATTTCTCCTTGCCCGGCGCTCGACGGCAGAATTCCCACTTCTGCCCGGTCGAGAAACCAGCCCCTCCCCTGCCCCTTAATCCTGACTTCTTTATCTCCTCGATGACGGCTTCGGGGGTCATTTTGATAGCTCTAAGAAAACCGGTGTAGCCGTCGTTAGCGATATACTGCTTGATATCGGTAGGGTCGATATTCCCGCAGTTGCGCGTTGCCAGGCGCACCTGGGGTTTCATTACCGGCGTCTCGGCAAACCTGGGAATCCCCTCGATACTGCCTTCTCCGATGGTGCCCAGAGCTAACTCCGGGTGCGGGTTATCTTTCACCAGATAGTCTTCGATTAGCCTGGTAATAATCTCCGGGGTAACACTCCCGTAGCTGATACGGGGACGCCCCGGTTTAACGATATCTACGATAGGCTCAGCATAGCAAAGCCCGATACAGCCGACCTGCGTAATAATGGCATCGATACCTAATCTGGATAATTCATTTTTGATGGTATCCAGGATGGATGTAGCTCCGGCGGCTTGTCCGCAGGTGGCGGTGCCGACATAAATACGGGGCTTTTTGCTGTTCTGCAAAGCCCCCCATTCTGCGATTGCCTGATTTCTAATCTCTTCGAAAGACAAAGCCGGACTCCTTAAATCTTGCCTAAAATTTCTCGCGCTTTGGCCGGGGTTAACTTACCGTAGACGGTATTATCGACCACCATAACCGGAGCCAGGGCACAGGCGCCAAAACAAGCCACTCTTTCCAGGCTAAACTTGTAATCGTCAGTGGTAATTTTACCGCCGGTAAGTTTGAGTTCGTCTTCCACAGCATCTATGATACGCGGGGCGCCCTGAACATAGCAGGCGGTACCCTGGCAACACTTCACCGTGTGTTCTCCCGGACGTTCGAAGCGGAACTGGGCATAAAAAGTAGCTACGCCATAGACCTCGTTCTTACTTATACCCAAAATATTGGCTACCTCTGGGATTACGTCTTCAGGAAGGTAGCCCAGTTCTTCTTGCACTTTCTGTAGCACCGGAATTGTCGCCCCGCGCTGCCCCTTGTAGGCAGCCAGAGCCTCTTTTAGTTTTTCTTGCAAAGTTACACCTCGAAGGGGCTGGATTCAGCCACCCTTAATAATTTAACACTATCCAATGAGTATTGCAAGTATTTGTGAGCGACCTCACTCCCTTGGTCCCCCTCTCCGCAAGCTGAGAGGGGGAAGCGAATCTTTTGAGAGGGCGTTAGCCCTCTCAAACTCTCCTGTTCCACTTGGGAGGGGGTCGGGGGATGGGTCAAATTAAGAAAAATAATCCCGATAAATGCTATTGCTTAACCCTTCTTTTCGGTATAAGATATAGGCACTTACCGAATAGAGTTCCACCGGGGGGATTTAAGATATGAGCATAGAACTGGTCCATATCGGGTTCAGTAACATCATTGTGGTTAATCGGGTGATTGCCATAGCCTCACCGAACTCGGCGCCCACCAAACGTACCATCCAGGAGAGTAGAAATAAAGGGCTGCTTATCGATATGACCAACGGCCGGAGGACCAAAGCCGTCATTATCACCGATAGCGGCCATATTATTCTTTCGGCGCTAACTCCGGAAACCATCACCGGGAGATACCGCCAGGTCGACCCGAAGACCGTCTCGATAGAGGAAGTTCAGGCCGAGACCTGAACAGCGCCATGAACGAGGCAAACCACAATAGCCAGCCTGGCCCTTCGACGGAATTTACACCGGCCCAGAACGTGGTGAAGGGGAATGCGCTTAAGACAGGCATTGCCGGCGGGGCAAAACCATTGCTTATCCTCCTCTCCGGTCCCTCGGGCGTAGGTAAAGACGCCGTCTTAGCCAGGATGAAAGCCTCGGACTTCCCGCTCAAATATATCGTTACCCTGACCACCCGCCCGCGCCGGCCTAACGAAAAGGCTAACATCGATTACCATTTTATCTCCCCTGAGAAGTTCCAGGAGCTGATTGACAAAAACGAACTGCTCGAGTGGGCGGAAGTCTACGGTAACCGGTATGGCGTGCCTAAAGAGGCGGTGAAAAGAGCTCTAGACCACGGGCAGGATGTCATGCTGAAGGTCGACATTCAGGGAGTGGCCAATATCAGGAAAATCGTGCCGCAGGCAGTCACCATCTTTCTGACGCCCTCCTCGATGGAGGAGCTTGAGCGGAGACTCCGGCGCCGCCATACCGAATCGGCCTTCGACCTTGCCCGGCGTTTGAAGGTTGCCGAAGAAGAAATGAAAGAGCTAGTTCGCTTTGACTATGCGGTGATGAACCGGGAAGGCGAAATCGACCGGGCGGTAACCGACATCAAAGCAATTATCACCGCTGAAAAATGCCGGGTAAAACCGCGAGAAATCACTCTTTAAAATTCACATTTTCCTCTCCCTTGAGGAGAGAGGAATTAAAAGGTGAGGGTGACTTTATTCGTTTCCTCTCTTTAGGTTAGAAGATAAGCCTGAGCAACAGAGTCAGCACGTAACCCAGCGCAGCGCAGACGGGGAAGGTTATTATCCAGGTCATCACGATACTGCGCGCCATTCCCCAGCGCACCGCTGAAAACCGCCGGGTGGCGCCTACACCCATAATAGAGGTGCCGATGGTGTGGGTGGTGCTCAAAGGTATCCCGAAACGCGAAGCCAGCAAGATAGATAAAGAACCAGCGCTCTCGGCAGCAAAGCCGTGTACCGGCTCCAGCTTGGTGATTTTGAAGCCCATGGTACGGATAATACGCCACCCGCCAAAAGCTGTGCCAAGGCCCATCGCCACACCACAAAGAAGCATTACCCACACCGGTATAGCGAACTCTTTCAGCACGCCACCCAGCACCAGAGCCAGGGAAAAGGCGCCCATAAACTTCTGCCCGTCATTACTGCCATGGCTGAAAGCCATAAAACCGGCTGAAACTATCTGAAGCCTGCCGAAGATATTGCGCACGGATGATGTGCTGGCCCGACGCAGCAACCAGTAGAGGCCGGTCATTATCCCGAAACTGAGGGAAAAACCGAGAAACGTGGAGAAGCCCAGTCCGATGAGCACTTTTTGCCAGCCTCCCCAGAGCAGCACCGAAGGTCCGGCCGCCGCCAGACCGGCTCCGGCCAGACCGGCAATAAGCTCGTGGCTTTCACTGGTGGGGATGCCGAACCGCCAGGCAATCGTGCTCCAGATAACGATGGTAATCATGGCTGCCGCCACAACGGAAAGGTCGAGCGCTTCCGGTTTGACGATGCCCTTGCCGATGGTAGCGGCGACTGCTGTGCCCGTCAGCAGAACACCGAGAATATTGAGGCTCACCGCCATAATCACTGCGCGGAATGGGGAAAGAACGTGCGTAGAAACTACTGTGGCAATTGCATTGGGGCTATCCGTCCAACCGTTAACAAATTCGGCTGCCAGCACTAATAGTAAGACGGCTATCAGCGTCGGAGTGAGGTTATCCATGCTTCAGGGCGACTCCCTCGAGGACATTGGCCACATCCTCGCACCTGTCGGTGGCGCTCTCCATCTGCTCGTAAATCTCACGCCACTTGATAATCCTGGCAATGTCGGTGCCATGAAATAGCTCACCAAGCGCCGTACGGTATATGCCGTCAGCGACATTTTCAAGCCGGTTAATCTCCACACACGGCTCAAGAATCTGCCTCAACTTACCACTATGGCGCAGGAAGGGCATGGCTCTTGCCACTTCATCGGCGCTCTGAACGATAATATCGGCTAGCTCTTTGGCAGTCTGGCCGGGACGGTCCACATTGTATAACAACATGGTATCGGCCGCAGCCTGGATAAAATCGATGATATCATCGAGGCTGTGAGCCAGCAGGGCGATATCCTCACGGTCGAAAGGGGTAACAAAAGTGCGGTGGAGTTGCTCCATAATCCGGTGGGTAATCGTATCTCCATCGTGCTCAAGGTCGGTTATCTTACCTACCCTCTCGGCAACATTATCCCAGTTGTCGATGAGTTCCTTCAGCAATTGGGCTGCTTTGACCACGTTCTGGGCGCTCTCTTCAAAAAGCTGAAAGAACTTCTCTTCGCGGGGCATCAGGGAAAGTTTGAACATGTTTCATCCTCCTTGACCACGGGGGATTACGCCGGGGAAACCGAATCTGAGAAGAGGAAGGCTCACCGAATTCTTCCCGAAAAAGTATATAAGGAGATACATCGGGTTGTCAAACTGCGTCTGTGGCCGGAACCGTGAGGTCGTTTAGCAACTCCGTGTCATTCCCCGCTTCAGGCGGGGAAATCCATAAAGGTCTGAGATTGTGGATACTCCGGTCAAGTTTACCCCGTGCCGCGACACGGGGCCGGAGCATGACATTATTAAATACCCTCGAACCGTCTCTTTTGACATAAATCAACTGGCAGTTTATAATTCAAGCGTGGATAATGATGTGGCTACTAACAACGGTAACGATAATCCGCTTGGCGGCATAATCAAGCAGCAGCGGGCATCATTATCGCTGACCCTTCAAGAGTTAGCAAAGGCTTCAGGGGTATCGGCCTCCCATCTCGGCCGTATCGAAAGAGGCGAGCGCTTCCCGTCAGCTCACATTCTGCAAAGGATTGCCAGGCCCCTGCAATTTGGGGAAGATGAGCTATTTACTCTGGCTGGCTACCTTTCTCCTCAAACTACTCAGATATCTGAAGGAAGGCCCCTCTATGGCAACAACCGGCTGGACCCCTACGTCGCCAGAGTACTGGCGCAAGAACCTGTGGAGATACAGCGCGCTGTCATCGGCATCCTCAGTATCCTGAAGAGCCTGTCTAGTAGCATCAACAAGAATAACAATAACACGAAGAAAGAGGGTAGCTAGTAACAGAGATTAGGTATAAACAGCTACTACCACCGCCTCTTTTGCGTTGTGCTCATCGAAGAAGATAACGGCCACTTTCCTGCCCGCAGTCATCTCTGCCGAAGGTATGTTGCGAGCCACGGCGATACTCTCCAAGTAGGCTTTATGGCTTCCTGATAGCTGAACGGTGGCCGTGTAACTGACGGAATCAAAACTCTTCAGAATGCCTTTTATTGGGTTCATTTTCTCTCCTTGCTTGGTCCTCTCCCTTTCGCAAAGGGAGATTTAGAGGGATTTTTCTTGATGGTCTCGTGAACCGTGACCTTCGTAACAGAGTTTACATTCCCCCCAGCATGACTGTCTGCTCATATTCGCCACGAAGAGGGTTATGAACTAAGACTATCCCGAGCACCCGCTTCTTTTCGGCGCTGAGTCCGGCCCGGCTATCGGTGATATCGATGACGTCATATAGCTGCTGGCCGCAGTTAACCGGAATCCGGATGTCCCCGCCGCCTGAAACTATCTCAGCCTTTCTCAAATAGGCTTCTCCCCTTTGCTCGGCTTTGGTTACGCTATCTACGTTCTTATCCTCAACCTGGCCCAGCCGGTCATAGAGCTTATCTAGCTGGCTCCAGGCGAAAGAATCGACCACTATCGATTGACCGGCTGATGGGTCAAAGCCCTCGACTTTAACCTGATTAAGCTCCCAGGTTTGTTTCAGATACCTGCCTTCGAGTAAGGTGTGGGGCTGTCCGTAGCCGTAGGCAGAACTATCAGAGGAGAGGGGATTTACCAGGTAGGCTTTACTGCCTTCTATAAAGAGCGCATCGGGGACAAACGCAAGCAGCTTACCAATGGATGGTTTCTCCCCTCTCACCGATGTGAATAGTGAAGTCCGGGTAGTAGCCGGTAGTCACCGATGACTGAGAAACTACTTCCAGCTTTAAGCCAACCCGGGCCAGGACGAACTCAAGGATTTGCTTTACGTTCATCTCATTGCTACTCTGATTCCAGCGGAATTGGTGCCTGGCCCGCCATCTGTTGAGCCAGTTCCAGCCGTCCAGGGCATAGAGGAAGAGACTGGCCTTGCCACCGGAGCTGGTATACTCATAGCCTTCGAGCGTGAAGGTCTGACCGGCGCTGACCTCATTTCCCTGTGAGGTGACATAGCCCGGGCTGACCTCCAGCTGGCAGCCTATCTCCAGCGGTGAGGGCAACGTAGCGTAGCCGCCGTCAGCATTGCTCAGTTCAATGGTCGCTACGCCTTGTTTTGGCGACATTTCTTGCCTCAGGGATATGACCTCGGCGCTCAAATCCAGGTTGACTGTAGTCAGGATTGCCCTCCAGACCCCGTATGGCGTGGTGAGCCAGCAATAGTTGCTGTAATGGGCAATAGCCACACCATATTCGGCAGACAGGTTAAAAGGCACCGGGTCACGCCATGAGTTGTCCAAAAACTTGCTGCCTGGGATGGAGTGAGACCAGAAGGGTCGATTGTATGCCTGGGTGCCGCTGAATTTTTCGATGTAGAAGCAGCGGTAGACGTCCGGCTTAGCGAGAAAAACGCTGCGGTACTCAAAGCTGCCATCCGAAGGGGCAGAGGCAAACTCTTTGAGCGCCGACCAGGTATCGGAGGCAACATCCCCGCCATCGCCGTAGATTATGCTCCAGAGCTTGAAGTTGCCCGCCGAGTCTTTCCCGCTCACGATAAGGTTCCAATCGGCATCGTAGACGGCAGCCACACCCGAAAGGTCGCCCGTCGTTTTATCCCAAGCAGCCTTTGCCTGCCAGTTGCCGCCAACGTGCTTTTTGACATAGAGGGTGGACTGGTCGGCGAAGAAGATAGCCAAGTCACCATTAGGCTTGTAGGCAGCCGCCAGTCCGTTGACAGCCGTAGTGGGAGAATAGTCGATAAGCTCCGGGCTGCCCCAGGTGGCGCCGCTATCGGTGCTCTTGATGCGGCGGACTTCCCGGCTATCGTTAATCCAGAAAATAGAGACCTCGGCTCCC
>JACPPR010000008.1 GCA_016190895.1 Chloroflexota bacterium
AACGGATAAAAGCTACCCCGGGGATAACAGGCTTATCTTGCCCAAGAGTTCACATCGACGGCAAGGTTTGGCACCTCGATGTCGGCTCGTCGCATCCTGGGGCTGAAGCAGGTCCCAAGGGTCCGGCTGTTCGCCGGTTAAAGCGGCACGCGAGCTGGGTTCAGACCGTCGTGAGACAGGTCGGTCTCTATCCGTTGTGGGCGTCCGGAGATTTGAGGGGGGCTCTCTCTAGTACGAGAGGACTGAGAGGGACAGACCGCTGGTGTTCCAGTTGTCCCGCCCGGGGCATGGCTGGCTAGCTATGTCTGGTTCGGATAAGCGCTGAAAGCATCTAAGTGCGAAGCCGGCCCCAAGATTATATCTCCCATCCTGACTTCGGTCAGGGGTAAGACCGCAAATAGACTATTTGCTTAATAGGCCGCAGGTGTAAGCGCAGTAATGCGTTCAGCTGAGCGGTACTAATGGTCGAGGGCTTGACCTGCTTCAGAATTGACATTAGACCGATTCAATTGTTAGAGAAATATTTACGTAATAAGAAAGAGGGGCTTAAACGCCCGTCTTTTTGTTTTGTCCTCCTCCCCCGTGGAAGTGTGAGGCTATCAGGTCAAAAGCTAACTCGGCATACGTAGGGTCGGGTTTCGAACCCGACCGCCAGCGGGCAGGTTAGAAACCTGCCCTACGGAAGAACACCAAGGCTGCTCAACTCCCAGCAAACGTCCACATGGAAGAGGATAGTAGGAGAGGAAAGTGTTGCGCAATAATGCCTCATCCCCTCCTCCTCCGCACCTTGCGGTAAAAGCTCAAGTAGAGTCACGTTCAGAATCAAGGAAAAGACGGCCGGGATGGCGACGAGCCACCAATTCTCTTCTATGCTGATGCCAAGTCGCACTGTCATTCCCAGCACGATGAAGGTCGTCAGAATTCCTACCGAAACACAACCGGCGGCTAGAAAGATGTACTCCTTGACCATAGCAAGACAAATTATAGGACACCAGTCCGGATAGAGCAATCGTATTGCGTCAAAAGTAACTGTTACCGAAGCCCAATTTGACAAGTGTATATGATTAGTATACACTTGTCAATAAGGAGAGATTGCCTTTGCTGCGCATCGAAGCTCTTGAAATCGATGACCACATTCTGGACAAAATCGAATCCAGGCACGGGGTTTCCTTTCAAGAAGCGGAGCAGGCGTGTCTCTCAGAAGAACGCCATGTCAGGCGGAGTAAAGAGGGATTATACAAGCTCTTTGGCCGGACAGATGCCGGGCGTTATATCCTGGTGGTGCTGGTAAACCTCGGCGAGGGCGTCTGGAAGGTAGTAACCGCCAGACAAATGACGGATAGCGAAAGACGACTCTATAATAGAGCGGCGGGAGGCAGGTAATATGTCTGATATTGATAAAGCACTGGAGAAAATAGAGCAGGGTGAGGCCTGGCAAGAAACCGACGAAGTTGTACAGGTAGAGGTCAAGAAACCTCTCAACATGGTAATCCCGGTCCGGCTGCCGGCGGATAAGTGGGAGCAGATGAGGCAAGATGCGAAAGAGTTGGGCATCGGCCCGACGACCCTGGCCCGGATGTGGATTCTGGAGCGTTTACGGCAGCGGGTCAAGACCTAAATCCGCCGTACACCCCGCCGCCAGAAAGATGTACTCCTTGACCATAGCGAGATAATTATAGACGGGAAGGGTTGAGCGCAGTAAGGCTTAACGAAATTCAACAAATCGCCGAGGAGCATAAGAATGAAATCATCGAAGCGTGGAGAAGACATTTCGGTAAGCGTTGAAAACATCACCCCATTTGGCATCTGGCTTTTCGCGAACAAGAAAGAATATTTTCTAAGCTATCAGGACTATCCTTATTTTAGAGAGCGGACTCTGAACGAGATACAGAAAGTCCAATTGCTCCATGGTTATCATTTGTATTGGCCTGAACTGGATGTCGATTTGGAAATTGATAATCTCGAGAACCCGGAGAAATACCCGCTGAAAGATAAAGTTTCAGGGCGCTTGCGCCAGCGGGTCAAGGCCTAGATTTTACTTCGCCTTGCGGGCGGCAAGGATTATATGGCTGCCGGTATTGACCAGCCCCGGGTCCGTACTGAGCCTGCGCTCAAGCTCTACCACAGTGGACCAGGCCGGCTCCTGCGCTATCTCTTCAGGCGTCTTCAGGTATTCGGATAGCGTCACACAGCAGCCCGCAATCCGCAGGATTTCACAGCCTTCAAAGAGTCCTTCAAGCTCCTTCGCAGTGTACATATGCATCGGAGCGTGCATAAGTCCAGCACGGGAAGGAAATCCGGGCAAATCACCCGTCTCAAACGTCTCCCATAACGAAGACATGCCAGGCGCATCGAGGTCGCGCTTGCTCGGTTCTCTGAGATAAGGCAGGTCAGGAGCCTTTACCACTCCCAGCACGGCCCCCAGGTTGCTCATTACGCTGACCAATATGTTCCCACCGGGCTTTGTCACCCGAATAAGCTCGTCGGCCGCTTCCTGCCTTCTCTCGCAAACATAAGAAAGCGCTCCGCCGAAGCAGACCACGGCATCGAAAGATGCATCACCGAACATGGAGAGGTCTGTAATATCCGCTCGGATAAACCGGTCTATAGTATCTAGCATTTTGGCTTCCGCGAGTTTTTCCCTGGCGGATTCGAGTTGGGTATCGGAAATATCGAGCACCGTGACCTTTGCCCCCAGCCGCGCCATCGAGATGCTGAATCGCCCCGGCCCGCTGCCCGCATCAAGTACCCTGTCACCCAGTTTCACAAAACGCTTGATAAAATCACTATGGATGATTGCTTCGAGGCGTCCGTAAGGCGAGCGTTCCAGCCGCGCCCATTCTTTATCTCCATAGGCGTTGTAAAATTTCCTTGTATATTCGGCGTCGTACATTGGTGTTCCTAACGGTACGCTTCTCGACGGTGTTTTATCCGGTATACCCTGACAACTTTCCCGGGTGTGTCAACCGTGTAAAGAATACGATAATCCCCAGCTTTGATGCCGCCAGCCTTCACTCTCTTTGCCTTTCAGCTTCACAGTTCCTCTTGGCCAAGGCTCGTTAGAAAGGTCAAGAATACGCTTATCGATGCGGCGTAGTATCTGAGCAGGCAGGTTCCGTAGCTCTTTCTCTGCCTGCCGCCCGAACCGAACTGTGAAGCTCACAGCCGGCCTTCTTTGACCAACTCCTCCCTTATCTCCCTGTAATCCCTGAAGTTCTGTGTTGTGCGGGCTGCCTCATCGAGGTCGAGAGCATCCTCCAATTCCTCCATACGGGCCACAAGCCGCGAATATTCTTTCATATCCATGAGGACAGCCTTCTTCCTGCCCTTCTTATCTACTAGGTACTTGACGCCGGTAGTCATAATCTTCACCCCCGTAAACTGTTTGTATATTATAGGCACTTAAGGTAGCTAATAATCAAATGCTCCCTGCCAGCATACGTATTCACCCCTACCCTCCGCCGATTAGCCAGTATGGGGGATTGCCAAGAATCAGTAGAAATACTTAGCGTAGAGGGCTTGACTCTGAAGCGGACTTGGTGCTACACTACAACTATAAGCCTGAATCCAGTAAGGCAGAACTTCTAAACCTGCTAAAACGAATAGGTGAACGTCCTCTGGTGGTTAGAGCGGGGTGGACCCACCCGTTCCCTTCCCGAACACGGAAGTGAAACGCCCCAGCGCCGAGGATACTGAGGGAGCAATCCCTTGTGGAAAATAAGCCACTGCCAGGGGACTTCACCAAGCAACTCATCAGGCTGACCGCTTTCTCATCTATCAGCCTTTTGAACTTTATCATCAGTTCCCTTATAATATAACTATAGGCAACTAAATACAGTCGGCTACCTGGGTAGCGATTATTAAGGAGGCAAAATGCCCAGCCGATTTGAGAAATTTTCCGAACGGGCACGTCGTGTGCTCACCGCAGCTCAAGAAGAGGCTCAAAATCTCAACCACAGTTACATTGGCACCGAGCATATCCTGCTCGGCCTAATCCGCGAGGAAGATGGCATGGCTGCTAAAGTGCTCACCAACCTCGGTATCAGTCTGCCAAAAGTGCGCTCTGCAGTAGAGTTTATTATCGGCCGTGGTGAGAAACCGGCCGTTGGAGAAATCGGTCTGACCCCCCGGGCAAAGCGGGTTATCGAACTGGCCATAGATGAGGCGCGTCATCTCGGCCACAACTACATCGGCACAGAACACCTTTTGCTCGGTCTATTACATGAAGGTGAAGGAGTCGCTGCCGGCGTTCTGGATAGCTTCGGCATTACTCTGGAGCAGGTCCGCACCGAAGTAACCAACCAGCTCAGCCAGGGCGCCGCTGCCGCTACACGGGCGCGGCCTGCCCGCACCGCCAGCCGGACTCCCGTGCTCGACCAGTTGAGCACCGACCTGACCGAGGCGGCCCGGGCTGGTAAGCTCGACCCGATTATCGGCCGGGAAAAAGAAATCGAGCGGGTAATTCAAATTCTCAGCCGCCGCACCAAGAACAATCCGGCTCTCATCGGGGAGCCGGGTGTAGGCAAGACGGCCATTGTCGAGGGTTTAGCCCAGCGCATCGCTTCCGGCGATGTCCCTGAGACGCTGGAAAACAAGCGGCTGGTTACCCTGGATATTGCCGCTGTGGTCGCCGGGACGAAATACCGCGGCGAGTTCGAAGAACGACTGAAGAAAATTATCGCTGAAATTAAGACGGCCGCTAACTGCGTCCTCTTTATCGATGAGTTCCACACTATTGTCGGGGCGGGCGCCGCTGAGGGGGCGGTCGATGCCGCCAGCATCCTCAAGCCTTCACTGGCTAGAGGGGAACTGCAGTGCATCGGCGCTACTACCCTGGACGACTACCGCAAGCATGTCGAGCGGGACCCGGCCCTGGTGCGGCGCTTCCAGCCCGTGCTGGTCGAGGAGCCTTCGGCAGACCAGACGCTGGAAATTTTACGGGGTATCAAGCACCGCTACGAAGAGCATCATAAGCTGACTATCAGCGATGAAGCGTTAGTCGCAGCGGCCAACTTGGCGGCCAGATACATACCCGACCGTTTCCTGCCCGATAAGGCAATCGATGTTATCGATGAAGCCTCATCGAGGGTGAGGATTAGACACAGCTCAGTGCCGCCGGCTTTGAAAGAAGAGAAGCAGACCGAGGATAGCCTGCGTAAAGAGAAAGAGGCGGCCATCGCCAGCCAGAAGTACGACCATGCCGCCGAATTGCGCGAGCAGGAGCTTCAGAGTCTGGACAAGATAAGGAAGCTGAAAGAAGAGTGGCAGGCTGAGCAGGAGCAAGGCAAACCGGTGGTCACCGCCGAAGACATTGCCCAGGTAATCAGCATGTGGACGGGCATTCCCATCGTTCAACTGAGCGGGGACGAAACCAACCGCTTACTTAACATGGAAGAGGCGATACGCAAGCGCATTGTCGGCCAGGATGAAGCCATCGATACCATCTCGAAGGCGGTCAGACGGGCACGGGCCGGTCTGAAAGACCCGAGACACCCAATTGGCAACTTCATCTTCATCGGCCCGACCGGCGTCGGCAAGACCGAGCTAGTCAAAGCGCTGGCCGAGTTTATGTTCGGTAGTGAAGATACTCTCATCAGACTGGATATGTCCGAGTATCAGGAAAGACACACTGTCTCCCGATTGGTCGGCGCGCCGCCCGGATATGTCGGCTACGACGAGGGCGGTCAACTCACTGAGGCCGTGAGGCGTAAACCGTATAGCTGCATCCTCCTCGATGAAATCGAGAAGGCACATCCGGATGTCTTTAACATCCTGCTGCAGATTTTCGATGATGGACACCTGACCGATGCCAAGGGTCGCAGGGTAGATTTCCGCAACTGCATTATCGTGATGACCAGCAACATCGGCGCCGAGCTTATCAAGAAGGGCAGCGCTATCGGCTTTGCCCAGCGCGCCAACGAGACTAAGGCTCAGCAGATGGACTACGAGAAGATGAAGGAGAGGCTGCTCGAAGAGCTGAAGAAGGTCTTCCGTCCCGAGTTCCTCAATCGCATCGATGGCGTGTTGGTCTTCCACGGTCTGAACAAGGAGCACATCCGGAGGATAGTCGATCTGATGCTGGCTATGGTCAGCAAGGCG
This sequence comes from Chloroflexota bacterium, assembly GCA_016190895.1. Taxonomy (GTDB): domain Bacteria; phylum Chloroflexota; class Dehalococcoidia; order Dehalococcoidales; family UBA2162; genus JACPPR01. Next base: position 6,100 of record JACPPR010000008.1, read on the forward strand.
CTGGCGGAAAAGAACATGAAGATTGAAGTCACCGAGGCTGCCAAAGATTTCCTTGGCGAAAAAGGTTACGATGAGGTTTTTGGAGCCAGGCCGCTTCGTCGGGTGATTCAGGATATGGTCGAGGACAAGCTCTCGGATGCCTTGCTGCGCAGCCAGTTCCGCTCCGGGGACACGGTTATCGTCGACCTGGAAAACGGAGAGATTGTCCTGCATCCGGCAGCCGTGGCAGCTTTGTCTTCATAGTGAGAAACGCTTAGAGTCGCTTCCTGATTGGGATGCCAGGAAACTTGAAAGGGCGGGGGCTATAGCCCCCGCCCTTCTGTTATGCTAGAATATGAGACGGCAATAGATGAAAATGCCCCGATGAAATCGGGGAGTGAATCGGCACAACTGGTGAAAGGAGCTTAAAATTGGCCAAGGAAGTTATTGAGGTACCCATCACGGGTAAGATTCTCAGCGTAGAATGCAAAGTGGGCGAAACGGTTAAAGAGGGAGATGTCATCTGCTACATCGAATCGATGAAGATGGAGAACCCCATTCTGGCTCCGGTAGCCGGCAAGGTTACCGAGATACAGATTTCCGTCGGGCAGGTTGTCGAGGCCGGCAAACTGCTAGCGACCATCGAATATTAACCGCCACCAGACGGCGCAGAACATAAAAGAGTCCCGATACAATCGGGACTCTTTTTGTGGTCTTTCGTCGTTGCGAGACCCCGATGTATCGGGGCGAAACCCCTCCCACCCAGATTGCCACGTGGCGGAGTTTACACTGAGCGAAGAGAACGTGCCCTCGCAATGACAATGAAATTTTTGCACTTCCCCCAAAAATCGGGTAAAGTAAAGCCATGCCAAAAGGGGACAAGCCCGTTCGACAAGCTCAGGGTAAAGCCAAGACTGTTTTCGTCTGTAAACAGTGCGGTCATGAAGAGCTGAGGTGGCTCGGGCGCTGCCCCGGCTGCCAGGAGTGGAACAGCTTCTTCGAGCAGTCCGTGTTGGCTCAGGTTACTACCCGTAAAACGGCTGCGCTGGGCAATCTGCCCCAGGAGCTTTCTCAGGTATCCACCGAGGCGGCCGACCGCTTTCCGCTGCCTTTGGGTGAGTTCAACCGGGTGCTGGGCGGAGGCATCGTCCCCGGCTCCCTCGTCCTCATCGGAGGCGACCCCGGCATCGGCAAGTCCACCCTGCTGCTTCAGGTCGCCGCCCTGGTAGCCGAAGCGCCGGGCCGGGTGGTCTATGTCTCCGGCGAGGAAACCTCGCGCCAGACCAAGCTCAGGGCGGAGCGCCTGGGCATCGCGGGCGTTAATCTTTACCTGCTGGCAGAAACCGACCTGGAGGCGGTCCTGAGCCAGGCGGAAGGGCTTTCTCCGAACCTGGTAATTATCGATTCCATCCAGGCTGTGCATCTGCCCGAAGTGGATGCCCCCCCGGGCAGCGTCACCCAGGTGCGGGAGTGCACCCTGAGGCTGATGCAGTGGGCAAAATCGAGCGACGTGCCGGTTTTCATCATCGGACATGTCACCAAGGACGGTGCCATCGCCGGGCCGAAGACCCTGGAGCACATCGTCGACGCCGTGCTTTACCTGGAAGGTGAGTCTTTCAGCGCCTACCGGCTGCTGCGCTGCGTTAAAAACCGTTTCGGCTCTACTAATGAGATAGGCATTTTCGAGATGAAGGGGCAGGGGCTGGTGGAGGTGGAGAACCCTTCGATGGCATTTCTATCCCAGCGCCCGAGTGAAGCCATCGGCTCAGTCGTGGTACCGGTGCTGGAAGGCAGCCGCCCCCTCCTGGTCGAGGTTCAAGCCCTGACCAACCCCACCGCCTTCGGCTTGCCCCGCCGCACCGCCAACGGCGTGGATTTCAACCGCCTGCTGCTGATTACCGCTGTGCTCACCCGCCGCCTCGGCCTCAAGCTGGGCACGCAGGACATTATCGTGAACGTTACCGGCGGGCTAAAGCTCGAGGAGCCGGCGGCCGATTTGGGAATCGCCCTGGCAATTGCTTCCAGCTTCCGCGACGCTCCTATCGACCCGGCCTTGGCGGTGGTGGGGGAGGTGGGGCTGAGCGGGGAGCTAAGGGCTGTCCCCCAGCTTGAAAGGCGTGTCAACGAGGCCGCCCGCCTCGGCTTCAAACGTTGCCTCGTTCCCAAAACCGGCAGCAGCATCATCGTCCCCGAAGGCATAAAGGTTATCGCCGCGGGAACTCTGCGTGAGGCGGTAGGGGTGGGGTTACTTCGAGACAAGTCAAGGAGCGAAACAGAACAAGAGTCATAGGGAAAAGAGGATATGATGACACTAAGAGAGTTCATGAATAATGCGAGGTCATATACTTGACGCAAGTGTGATAAAATGGGGGCCATGGGTTTCAAAAAAGAAATCAGATTCTTTTGTTCGTATATTGGCAATGTCTTTAGGACGGCATGGAAATCGTCTTTTAGTGTTTCTCAATACCTACTTAGTATTGTCTTTCTCATCGTTTACCTCATTTCAAAGGGCATCAGATTTTTCAAACCAAACCTGTCCGTGTCACCATTGGAATCAATTATGGAAATAAATTGGTGGCAAGCATCACTAATCGCATTGGGCGTAGTGGCATTAATGCGCCTGTCTCTTGCCCCTTATTGGATGTATAGGAAAGTAGAGAAAGATCGTAGTGAGGCTCGTGCTTCGTTGCTGACAAAACCTAAATCAGTATTCTTGGCCAATAAGGATACTCTGTTGAGGACTATTGCTGAGGCAAAATTGGCGGCTGTCGATGAGGCCGAGAATATTGAAAACATAAAACTTAAGAAAACAGGAAACGTGGTCTTTCCAGATGCAGATACGTGGGATAAACTAGGAAGAATCCAACAACGATTCGATTGGGCCTGTGAATCATTTGAAAGAGAGGCATTTGCGACTAACAGTGTCTTTGAGCCGATCTTAAAGCCACTATTAACGCATATACGATATGCTACTGAAGTAAGTCCTCCCACTGTCATTGACTACAAAACCAAACTGGAAGAAATGGTTGCGATTACCCGAAATAAGATTGAGGAACTTACCCAACCAATTCCTGATAAGGAAGATTAGCACCCACCACCAACGACCCCGGAGCGGTGGGTTTGCTTCGCTCCACCCGCCCTACGGCAACTGTCAGCCCACCCTTGCCGACTCTCTTACAAAAGGGGCAATCTCGCGATTTACCTTACTGGCTGATACGCGGCCAGGGGCGTGAGAGAGTACGCCCTGTACTGGTACGACCCAGTCAGCGTAACCTCGGTCGGATATCCGAACTTTCTGTCGTAGCCGATAACGCCCGTGAACAACTTGAAGGGCGACCGGTGCTTAATTCCCAACGCCTGGCGGGCTTTGGCAAAGAGCTCCGGCACGGTATCCACATCGTCCATCTGAATATCGGCCTGCGTGAATGAGTTCCGTTCTATCTGTTTCGAGGCGACCGCCCCGTTTTCCACAACCACCTCAGCGGTCGAGCTATGCTGTTTCCCACCCACCCAGACGTAGCCTATCAGCATGAACTGGTAGCTGGAGACGCCCTTGCTCGCCCAGACGGCCTCGTTTTGCTTCAGCTCTTCCTGCGCCCGCGAGTACCACGCCTCACCGGTGACCCACTGGAAGACAAACAACAATAGCGCCAGTATGCCGAACGCGACCAGCGCGTTCCGCCATCTTTGCGCTGGAGTCGGTTCCTTTGTTATGGGTGGGGCATCGATGCCAAGTTCTGCGTAACGCTTTTCGTCCATATCTTTTGACCATCGGGCCACTATGACCGGGCGGGTCTGAGACCCGCCCCTACTTTTTATCTCTCCCTCTCCCACCCCACCACCGCCCGGGTCTTGATGCCGCCGCGCTCCCGGTATTCCGCCTCTACCGTCATCGACACGGGCTGTAGTAAGTCCACGAGGTCTTTCAGGATGCGGTTGACGGCGTGCTCCTGCAAAATGCCGACGTTGCGGTAGGAGGTCAGGTAGTACTTCAGGGACTTTAGCTCAACGAGAGAATCTTCGGGGACATACTTGATTGTAAGCCGAGCGAAATCCGGCAAGCCCGTCCAGGGGCAGACGGCGGTGAACTCGTCCGTCTCGTAGACCACCTCGGTCGCCGAGCCGGGGTAGTCAAAAGGAATCGCCTCCAGCACCGCCACATCTATAGCGTCTTCTTTTTCGACGTCAAAGCGTTTTGAAGCGTATTTATCGGTTGTCATTGTGCCCCTCCCATCAAAGACTTCTGCCCGTCATTCTGGCGAAGGCCAGAATCCAGGTGGTGAGATGTTCCCCACCCAGATTGCCACGCCTTCCGCCTGCGGGCGGAATGGCTCGCAATGACAGTCTTGTGACTTGGCTTTAACTTTTGAGCTATGGCTTTGACTTTTGACATGAGTTTTGATGTTGTTTGGGATTTAGGGTTTAGAATTTAGTATTTCCTTCTTCAAAATCTCAAAAAACTTGTCCCTGGCATACTCCTCCAGCCAGGGGTAGTGACCGCAGTTATTCAGGAGGATGAAGCGAAAGTCCTTCACCACGCGGAAGAGAGGCTCTTTGACACCCTCGGCGGGGTGCGCATCATAATCACCGTGAATGGCTACCACCGGGCACTTTATCCGCTTGCCAAGCTCCAGAAGCTCCCCGCTTGCTCTTAGCTTCTTGGCTCCCTCCCAGACGCTTTTATTAATATCATACTGGACTTCCAGCGCCTCGATGTCAAGGGATAGCGGCTCGTAGGAATCGGCCTTCGCCCACAACTCAAACAGGCGGGCACGGGCGTAATCTTTATCCGTATCCGGCTCTTCCAGACTGTCTATTAGCTCGATTGCCTCGACTCTTTCATCTTCGTCGAGATGCATAAAGCGGGTCGCTTCAATCTCTGCCGCGTACTCCTCTTCGAAGACGCCGCTCCCCACCAGCACCAGCTTCTTGACCAGCGAAGGAAAGCGAGCGGTCACGATGAAGCTGAGCATAGCTCCCCAGGAGTGGCCAATCAGGGTAAGTGGTAAGTCTCCATTCTCCTCTAGAACAGCTCTAAGCTCCTGGGCCTGCCCCTCACAGGTATCCGCCGTCTGAAGAGGCTCAAGAACACCCCAGGCGGAGGCAAGCTCCCGAGCGACCGGCGCCACGCTTCCCGGCGCCCCCGGCCCTCCGTGAACGACAGCCACACTAAAAGGCTTCTTGCCGTATTTCCTCAGATTATTCATATCGTTAATAAGATTCTAACATAAATGCCCAAAGTCAAAAACCAAGCGTCAATATAGACTACGGATTCAAATCCCCCTTAGTCCCCCTTTACGAAAGGGGGATACCTGCAGCGAAAGAAGCAAACGGCAAAGGCATCTCCCTTTGTAAAGGGAGATTGAGAGAGATTTTGAACTGGAGCGGCGGTGCGGTGTTGATTAAGAACTGAATTCCGTGTAAACTCAATTGAATCTCATCAAGGGGAAGTGACTTTGAGACTTGTCATTCATATCATTACTGGCATCATTATCGCCACCATGATTGGTGGTATTCTGCTGGTGCTGACTCTGCCAAGGTCCGGCGATTTTCGGATGGCGCTTATAGCCTGGGGGATCTTGCTGGCTATCAGCGGCGCCATTATAGGCGCCATCATCGGGGCGAAAAGGCGGACGAAGACCTAAGATGTTTGAGGGAACCAGGGTAGGCGCCGTGATTGCTGCCGCCGGGTCGAGTCATCGGATGATTGGTTTGGATAAACTATTCGCTCCGTTGGGCGATAAACCGGTTCTAGCCCGCGTAATTGATACCTTTCAGAAATGCCCGGCCATCGACCAGATTGTGATTGTCCTCAGCCAGGTGAACCTGAAAGAGGGCGAGCAACTGGCAGCGGGGCAGCAGTGGGCAAAGGTGACCGACATCGTTCCTGGTGGCGAAAAACGCCAGGACTCGGTCGTCGCCGGTCTGAACCGGCTCGAGGAGTGCCGCTGGGCGGTCATTCACGACGGCGCGCGGCCGCTTGTCACCAACGACCTGATTGAGCAAGGTTTGGAAGAGGCTGAGGAGACAGGCGCCGCCATTGCAGCCGTGCCGGTTACCGATACCATTAAGATTGCCGGAGAAAACCACATCGTCCAGGGCACGCCGCCCCGGCAGAGCTTCTGGGCGGTGCAGACCCCACAGGTCTTCCGGTTTGATATCATTACGGAGGCTTACCGCCAGCTAAAATACGAGGTCACCGATGACTCCCGGGCGGTGGAGCAGCTAGGCAATAAGGTCAAGATTTATACGGGCTCTTACATCAACATCAAGATAACCAACCCTGACGACCTGGCCTTCGCCGCGGTGCTGTGGGAGAAATATGGAAAATAGTTACCCCTCACCCTTAATCCCTCTCCCGCAAGGGGAGAGGGAAATGGGAGTTAGGGGCGCTTCGACCTCACCCTTTGACCCCCTCTCCGCTTGCGGAGAGGGGGAACAGTCATGCCCGGCGCACAAGGCTCTGGCAGGCAGGGGGACAGGTTGATGAACAACATCATTCGTGTCGGCACGGGTTATGACGCTCATCCGCTCGTGACTGGGCGGCGGCTGGTGCTGGGTGGGGTGGAAATACCCTTCGATAAGGGGCTTGACGGCTGGAGCGATGCCGATGTGCTCACCCACGCCATTATCGATGCCCTGCTCGGGGCGGCCGCCCTGGGAGATATCGGCAGCCATTTTCCGCCCGGCGACCCTGATTACAAAAATATTTCCAGCCTGATGCTGCTGAAAAGAGTAAAAGACAAACTTGCCGAAAAAGGCTGGCTGATAGATAATATTGACGCCACTGTGGTGGCGGCACAGCCCAAACTGAAGGACTTTATCGACCGGATGCGCCAACAGTTGAGCCGGACGCTGAATATCCCGGTGAGCCAGGTCAGCGTCAAGGCCAGCACTTCGAACGGGCTGGGGTTCGCCGGCCGAGGCGACGGCATCGCCGCTCAGGCCGTCGTTTTGATTAAAGGAGAAGATAAGTAATGAAGGTTTTTAATACCCTTTCCGGGCAAAAAGAGGAGTTCATCGCTCAGGATGAAGAGACCAGCGGGAATGTCTGCGGCGTTGTGCCCTATCCCGAGGTCAAAATGTATGTCTGCGGGATTAATCCCTACGCTGATTCCCACATCGGGCACGCCCTGAGCTACATCACCTTCGATGTCGTCCGACGCTATCTGGAGTTCCGCGGCTATAAGGTGAAGCACGTCGAGAACGTCACCGATGTCGAAGATAATATTATTGCCACGGCCAACCGGCTCGGCATCCCGCTCCGGGAGCTGACCGAGAAGTATACGGTCAGGTATTTCGAGGATATGGATGCCCTTAATATCCTCCGCCCCCATATTATCCCCAGGGCTACCGAGGAAATCCCCAAGATAATCGAGGTAACCAAGGTGCTGATAGATAAGGGATATGCCTACCCTTCGAGGGGCGATGTCTACTTTCGGGTGACTAAAGACCCGGACTATGGCAAGCTCTCCAAGCGTAACCTGGAATCTATGGTCGCCGGCATCCGCATCGAGCTAGGGGAGGGTAAGGAGCACCCGATGGACTTCGTCCTCTGGAAGGCAAGCAAGCCGGGCGAACCCTCCTGGGATAGCCCCTGGGGCCCCGGCAGGCCGGGCTGGCATATCGAGTGCACCGCTATGTCCCTGAAATACCTGGGTGAGACCATTGATATTCACGGCGGCGGGCAGGACCTGGTCTTTCCCCACCACGAAAACGAGATTGCCCAATCGGAGAGCTTTACCGGCAAGAAGCCTTTCGTGAGGTACTGGCTGCATAACGGGCTGCTGAGGCTCGGCGAAAACAAGATGAGCAAGTCCCTGGGCAACTTGATAACAATCAGAGAGGCGCTGGCCAAGCACAGCGCCGACGCCCTCCGCATCTTTGTCCTCAGTTCCTACTACCGAGTGCCGCTCACCTTCACCGAGGAAGCTCTGGAAGCTGCCGAAAAGGGGGCCGACCGGCTGCGCCAGGTGGCTCAACTAAAGCCCCATGGAGAAAAAACAACCGGGCAAATCGATATCCCAGGTTATCATAGCAAATTTGTCGCCGCTATGGATGATGATTTCGGCACCGCTCAAGCCCTGGCAACCCTCTTTGATTTGGCCAGGGATATCAACCGTCTGAATGATGAAGGCTGCGATGTCACTCAGCCCAAGCTGACACTGACCGAGCTGACCGGCGTGTTGGGCTTGACGCTTAAGCCGCGGGAAGAGCCGCCCCTTGAATCAGCGCCTTTCATCGAGCTGCTGGTCTCCACCCGCCAGGAGCTCCGCAAAGCCAAGCAGTTCCAGCTGGCCGATGGGATTCGCAACAAGCTGACCGAATTGGGTATCGGTATCGAAGACACGCCTAGCGGCACGGTGTGGAAGGCGAAGAGGTAGCTCCGAAATGGCAAGGGCTCCATTCATTGTCTTTGTTTATCCTTATGTTAAAGTAGGTGACAACGAATTTGAATATGCGCTTCTCAAAAGCGCTGACAGGGGTTCCTGGGAAGGGGTGGCTGGTGGTGGGGAGGGAAATGAGACTCTTCAGGAAGCTGCCAGGAGAGAGACCTACGAAGAGACAGGGATACGTATTGAATCCCCGCTTATTCAGCTAGATACCGTGGCGCCGGTTCCTGTCACAAGGTCCAGAGAGAGTTATCTCTGGGGCGACGATGTCTACGTTATTCCTCTGCACTATTTCGGCATTCTGGCGGATAATAGACAAATCCGTTTATCCGCGGAGCATGTTGAGTATATGTGGTTGAGGTATCAGGATGCCCGTAACTTGCTGAAGTTCGATGACGACAAGATAGCCTTATGAGAGTTGGATAGAAAACTAAGAAGCTTAGGGCCGAGAGACTGAACTTTTCATTACCTCACCCCCTTCCCCCCTCTCCGTCAACGGAGAGGGGGGAAGTAGTTTTATTTGAGAGGGCGTTCCCCTCTCAAACTCTCCCGTTCCGCGTTGACCGGGCGACTCGAAGAAAATCTCCTTAATGGGGGGGTGAGAGCTGTTTGAAAACTGAGTGATATTAGGCTACACTTGAATTAAGTCGGGCAGGGTGGGGGTAGAATGAAGAAAATAAAAGCCATAAAAGCTTCTGAAATAACGCCTGAACATCTGTATTTGTCACGCCGCAAGTTCATCGCCGGCATCGGCGCCCTGGCGGCGGGCAGTCTTTTTCTGAATGCCTGCCCGGCGCCTGAGACGTCGGGTGGTGAGCAGCCTGCCGATACGCTGACCTCTTTCGACGCGGTGACCGGCTACAATAACTTTTATGAATTCACCACCAGCAAGAACGGCATTGGCTTTCTGGCGCGCGATCTCAAGATATCGCCCTGGACGGTAGAGGTTGGCGGGCTGGTCAATAAGCCGCAGACTTTTGCTATCGAAGACCTGTTGAAGAAGTTTCCACCTGAAGAGCGAATCTACCGGATGCGCTGTGTGGAAGCCTGGTCGATGGTAATTCCCTGGCTGGGCTTTCCGCTGTCGAAACTATTGCAGGAAGTCGAGCCGACAGCTGCCGCCAAGTTTGTCCGTTTCACGGCCCTCTACGACCCGGAGCAGATGCCCGGCCAAGAGGATAGAACTTATGACTGGCCCTATATCGAGGGGCTGCGTCTCGATGAGGCGATGCATGACCTGACCCTGCTCTCCAACGGGCTTTACGGCAAGGCGCTCCTGCCTCAGAACGGGGCGCCGCTCCGGCTGGTGGCGCCCTGGAAATACGGCTTCAAGAGTATCAAGTCTATCGTCCGAATCGACCTGGTCGAGGAGATGCCGGTTTCCCTCTGGATGGCGGCCTCGCCTCATGAATACGGATTTTACGCTAACGTTAATCCGGGTGTCGACCACCCCCGATGGTCGCAATCCAGTGAACGCCGCATCGGCGAAGAGAAACGCCGCCGGACGCTGCTGTTCAACGGCTACGCTGAAGAGGTAGCTCACCTCTATGCCGGTATGGATTTGAAAAAGAATTTCTAGTACCAAACGACCTCAGTTTCCTTTAAACAAATAGAGGGATTTTTCAGCTTTTTTCCTCTCTTCTTTTGGAAGCATGATGTATATTGCGAAAGTGACCATCGGCGTGTCATTCTGGATGAGTCCCGATGCCTTCACGCCTTATCGGGACGAAGCATGACAACTCGGAAGCTGTTTGCGTAATTCCAAACCACATGTCCATCGAAGGAGAGGCATCAAATTGACTGCAATTAGCACTATGGACAAGTTAAGAAAAAACTGGCTCCAGTTCCTGGTCCATTTTCTGGCGCTACTCCCGCTGGCAAAGCTGGTCTGGGATTTCCAGCGAGACCGGTTGACGGCCAATCCGATTCAGGAAATCACCCTCCGCACCGGCGATTACAGCCTGATTCTGCTGGTACTTTCCCTGGCTTGCACGCCGTTAGCTAATCTCAAATCTCAAAATGCAAAGCTCAGAACTCAGATATTGCGCCTGCGCCGGCCTCTAGGGCTTTACGGTTTTTTCTATGGCGTCTTGCACTTCCTGAATTTCATCGGGGTAGACTACCGCTTCGACTTTGCTTTGCTCCGCGAAGATGTTTTCGGTAAGGCGCACATCTGGGTGGGTCTGGCATCTCTCTTGGCGCTGGTCCCTCTGGCGGTTAGCTCGACGAGGGGCTGGGCGAGACGGCTGGGCAAGAACTGGGAACGCCTGCACTGGCTGGTCTACCCCGCCGTCTTGCTGGCAGTGCTCCATTTCCTGCTGCTGGTCAAAGCGGACATCCGTGAGCCGCTGCTCTACGGGATAATCGTGGTCTTGCTGTTCTTGCTACGGCTGAAATGGGTCAAAGACACGATTACAAGATGGCTGACCTAGTCTTATGTCATCCTGAGCCCTTGGGTGAAGGCCATGGCAATCCTCCTCTTGTCATTGCGAAGCAATCTATATCAACCTTAGAGATTGCCACGTCGTCCCGATAGAATCGGGACTCCTCGCAATGACAGTGGAAACGGCTTTACTTCCCCAGCTTTTCTCCGAACACCCGGCCGTAGTCCTGGCAGGCGCGCATCTTTTCAGTCGCCTCGACGGAAGGATTATGCCGGTCGTAGATGGCCAGTTCGTGCTCTTTCAGCTTTAAAACTCCCAGCTCGAACGGCTCCATATTGAAAACGTACTGCATCGTGTCCAGCACCATTCCCGGGGCGTTGCCATCGTGGGTATAAGAGCCGAAGGCGCCGGCCAGTTTGCTCTTGAGGTCGGCCTTCCGGCCTAAAAAGAGGAATGTCTTGACCGGCTCTGGGATATCCAGGAAGTAGGTCGGCGAACCGAAAATATAGCCGTCGTATCCTTCCAGGTCGGCGGCGTTTTTGATTTCGGAGATTTTCTTCAGTACTGCCTGGTTGCTGCTAAAGCGGACCCCCTCGGCAATGAACTCGGCCATCTTTTCCGTGTTGCCCGCCAGGCTAAAATAGGCGATGAGTACCTTTTTTGCCATGATTCAGGTCTCCTTTATTAGCGATTATCCAGATTATACACAATTTCCTCCCCTCTTGCGGAAGGGGAATCGTGACTGGTAGGGGGCAAGGCATGCCTTGCCCCCTACTTCGTTTGCCCGCAGTTATTTCAGGTTGGCGGCGACGAAGTCCCAGTTCACTATTTTCCAATAGGCTTCGACATACTTCGCCCGGGCGTTTCTATAGTCGATGTAGTAGGCGTGTTCCCAGACATCGCAGGTGAGAAGGGGTTTCTTGCCGTCTCTGAGCGGGTTGCCGGCATTGCTGGTGCTTTCGATGGCCAGGCTGCCATCGGGGTTCTTCACCAGCCAAGCCCAGCCGGAACCGAACAGGGTGACCGCGGCATTGGTGAATTTTTCCTGGAAGTCTTTCAGCGCCCCGAAATTTTTGATGATGGCGTCGGCGGTCGGTCCGGTCGGGTTGCCGCCGCCTTTTGGCGAAAGTCCGTTCCAGTAGAAGGTATGGTTCCACACCTGAGCGGCATTGTTGAAGATACCGCCCGGCGGGGCTTTCTTGATGATGTCTTCGAGGGACATATCGGCATATTCGGTGCCTTGAATCAGCCGGTTGATGTTATCGACATAGGTCTTGTGATGCTTGCCGTAGTGGTACTCGATTGTCTCCGCAGAAATATTGGGCGCCAGGGCGTCATTGGCAAAGGGCAGCGTGGGCAGTTGGTGTTCCATAGTGTCCTCCTTTTTTTATGGTCAGCCTGAATGGGTTTTCAAAATTCCGACAGCGGTTAAGAAAAATTTTAGTTGTCGTGAGGCATAGTTGTATGTGACTTTTGTTACAGTCCGAGACCTTACCACCTTAAGCCCCCTCGCTGCTCCCGCTCATGTTTGGCGTAAGATTAGGTGTGATAAAATTGGGCAAGGGGCTAGTTCACAGACTCGACTAACTTCTGAAGGAGGAGGTATGCCAGATAAATCGGTAGCCGAGAAATTACTAATTAAGGACAACTACAAAGTATTGCTGGTCAATGAGCCGAAAGATTACAGAAGAACGCTCGGCAAGTTACCCGCCGGAGTGATTGTATCCAATGAGGCGAGCGGTTCATTCGACCTGGCGCAAGTCTTTGTCAGTTCCAGGAAAGAACTGGAAGCCAATCTGAAGAAGCTGAAACCGGTTCTAAAACCGGCAGGCCTGCTCTGGGTAACCTATCCGAAGGGGACGTCGAAGGTCAAAGTGGATATCAACAGAGACAGTATCAGAGAATACGCCGAATCTAACGGCTTTAAGGCTGTGGCGATGATTGCTGTCGATGACACCTGGTCGGCGCTGAGATTGAAGGTGGTTTAGGTGGATTAAATCCCTCTCAATCTCCCTTTACGAAAGGGAGATGCCTACGATTTCCCTCCCCTTCTAATGCGTGTCGGTTTTTAAAAATGCGCCTGAACCTCCCCCTTTGAAAAAGGGGGATTAGGGGGATTTGAAACCCTCTCAGATGTCACCCTCATCAGTTTCGGTTGGATTCAGGGCATGGCTTCGACCCTCTCCCTTCAAGGGAGAGGGAATGCGCTATATCCACAGTTACGTCACCGTGCGCTTATCTCGGTTTCAGGTGCTTGCGCACCAGGTCGACCACCTGCGCCGGGTATCTGGCGACATCCACGCCCACCTCGGTGAGGGCGGCCGTCTTGCTGTGGGGCGTCCCCTTGCCATCGCCACGGATGATAGCACCGGCATGTCCCATTCGCTTCTCTTCGGGGGCATTTAGCCCGGCGATGTAAGCGACAACCGGCTTGGTTATCCAGCGGTCAATGAACTCGGCCGCCTTTTCTTCCTGGATGCCCCCCACTTCACCAACGATGACTATCAGGTCGGTTTCCGGGTCTTTCTCGAACAGTCTCAGGATTTCCGACATATTGGTGAATACTACCGGGTCGGCGCCGATGCCGACCACCGTGCTTTGGCCGAAACCGCCGGTAGCCAGGTTGATGCTGACTTCGTAAGAAAGAGTGCCGCTCCGGGAAATAATGCCGATGCGTCCGGGATTGAACATATTACCCGGCATGATGCCCATTTTGGCTTCGCCTACTGTGATAACGCCGGGGCTGGTGGGACCGATAATCGCAACCTCGCGGCCGGCAGCATATTCCCTGATTTCCATCACATCGTGCACGGGCATGTGCTCGGTGACGACGACGATGAGCTTGACGCCGGCGTCGACAGTCTGCAGGGCAGCTTCCTTGACGGCGGGCGGGGGCACGAAGAACACGGAGGCCTCGGCTCCCTGTCTGGCGACGGCTTCAGTGACAGTATCATATACGGGAATGCCTTCGACTACCTCGCCGCCTTTGCCGGGAGTTACCCCGGCGACGATATTGGTGCCGTAGTCCAGCATGAACCTGGTCTGAATGCGCCCCGTCTTGCCGGTGATGCCCTGCACCAGGACTCTGGTATCCTTGTTCAGTAAAATACTCAACTGGCTTCCTCCAGCAAACGGGCAAGCTCTTCGACGGCTTTTTCGGTGGAGACATCGGTAACGACGTGTACACCGTGCTCCCTGAAAATCTGCCAGGTTTCTTCCTGGTGGTTACCCAGCGCTTTAGCGACCACGGGTATGTCTATCCCGTGCTCTTCCAGATACTTGACGACCCCTTTAGCGCCCTCGTGGATGGGATTGATGCCGCCGTAAACGTTAATGAAGAGCGCCCTGATGCCCTTCTTTTGCAGCACCAGGTCGGTCACCTTGTAAAGCAGGTCGGCGGTGATAGCGCCGCCCGTCTCCAGGAAGTTCGCCGCCCGCATTTTCTGGTTGATGATGTCCATAGAAGCCATACCCAGGCCGGCGCCGCTGGCGATGATGGCGATATCTCCGTCAAGTTCGAGATAACTGACGCCAATCTCCCGCCCTTTCCTCTCCAGCGGGTTGGGGATACGTTCATCCAAACTCTGGTTGAGGTTGAGGTCGGCGTGACGATAGAGGCTAGAATCATCTATCTCTACCTTGGCGTCCAGGGCCATATAGCTCCCCAGGACAGTTCTCACCAGGGGATTGATTTCAGCCACGATGGCATCATTCTTGCGGAAAACCCTGTAGAGAGCGGTGAGCACGCCGGCTACTTCAATAGCGTCCTTGCCCTGCAATCCCACCTGCTGACACATTTGTTTGGCTTCGTTGAGTTCCAGTCCCCTGGAAATCGAGACGCTTCTCGAAGCGACCGTCTCCGCCTGCTCCTGAGCGGTTTTGTTGATAGAGACGCCGCCCTCGGTGCTGAGGATAACTACAGGGGTGCCATTGTAGTCATCCAGGGTGACCCCCAGATAAAACTCCTTGGCTGTTTCTATCTTCGGGGCAATCAGGAGGCGGCGCACCGGCAAGCCCCGTATCGATGAGCCGAGGATGCGCTGGCTGATTCGCTTGACGTCATCCAGAGAGTCGGCAACTTCCACGCCCCCGGCCAGATAGCGGCCCCCGGTGAGCACCTGGGCTTTCACAACCACAGGCAACCCGATGGAGCGAGCCTGCTCGACTGCTTCCTCGGGGCTGGAGGCTAGTTTTGAATCCGGAACTGGTATCGATTCCTTGCGGAATAGCTCGATGCCTTCGTACTCGTATAGTTTCATAATTAATGCTATAGGTTACAATATGAGCAGTGTTTGAGTCAAATTTTACAAATACTCCTCATAAATGATAGACTGTAGCATAAATTACGCTTTTCAGGCGTGATTTCATTCACATTAAGGAGGTTGGAGGGGGATTATGGCGCTAAGAACACCTGCTCAATATTACAAATCGCTGGAAAAACTGCACCCGGTGGCGTACATCCTGGGGGAAAAAGTTGAAAACGTCTTCGAACACCCTCTCATCAAACACATGGTCGCGGCGGTGGCGAAAACCTATGAGCTTGAGAACGACCCCGAGGCTAGTAAACTGCTGGTGACAAAATCAGACCTGGTTAGCGGGGAAGTGAGCCGCTTTGTCAGTTTCTACAAGAGTCCAGACGACCTGCTTGCCAAGGTCAGGATGCTGAAACTGATGGCTCAGACTATCGGCGGCTGCTACATGCGGTGCACCGGTATGGACGCCATCAATTCCGTGGGTATAGAGGTTTATAATTGCGATAAGAAATATGGCACCAGCTACTGGCCGAAGCTGCTGGAATTTATCAAAATGCTGCAGAAGGAAGACCTCGTTCTCTTCAGCGGCGTGACCGATGTCAAGGGGGATAGGGCGCTAAGGCCTTCGCAGCAGCCCGACCCGGATATGTACCTGCATATTGTCGACAGGAATAAAGACGGCATCGTGGTCAGAGGGGCTAAAATCCACCAGACCGGTTCTCTCTGCGCTCACTGGGGAATCGTGGTGCCGACCAGAGAGATGCGTGAAGCCGATAAAGACTACGCCGTTTCTTTTGCCTTCCCGACCGATGCCGAGGGCGTCGTCCATGTTTACGGACGGGGCACGCTGGAGGCGAGGGCGCTCCAGGATTGCGACCTGGGCAACGTCGAATTTGGCAAGTTTGCTCCGATGGTTATCTTCCAGGACGTTTTCGTGCCCTGGGAAAGGGTCTTCCTCTGCGGCGAATATGAGTACGCCGGGGAGATGGTCAGAAATTTTGGTAATTACCACCGCCATTCGCACGGCGGCTGCAAATGCGGCGTCGGCGATATCTATATCGGGGCTGCTGCCATCGCCGCTGAATATAACGGGCTGAAGGATGTTTCTCACATTAACAACAAACTGGCCGAGATGCTCAAAGTAACCGAGGCGATTTACGGCTGCTCGGTAGCCGCTTCTGTGGAAGCCACGCCGACGCCCTCAGGCATCTGGAATGTCGACCCGGTATTATCGAATACCTCCAAGCTGTACGAAGGTAAGGAGCTTGCCGAGGTAATCCGGATGATGGTTGAGATTGCCGGCGGTATGGTCGCCGATGTGCCTTCGGATAAGGATTTCGCCAATCCGGAAATCGGACCGTTACTGACTAAATATCTGAAGGGCGCCGACAGCGTCTCTACGGAAGACAGGGTACGCATTTTCAGGCTTATCGAGAAGCTTGCTTTTGAAAGCCGGGACATTGTTTCTAATATCCACGGTGCCGGCTCGCCGGAAACACACCGGATGACGATACTGCGGAATGCCGATATTGCGAGCAAGAAGAACCTGGCTAAGAAGCTGGCCGGTATCAAAGAGAGCAAGTAACTTGTGCGGGATAGGTTAAGCGCAAGGGGTGTAAAAACTTCTTTTTACAGGAAAAGCGTTCGACCCGTAACAAACGGGCAAAGGAGAAAAGGCTATGATGATGACAATCAAGTGCCCCAAGTGCGGTGTGGAGGGGAAGATGTCTCTCATCGAACGGAATTATAAAGGCCCCTACAAGTGCTGGAGCTGCCGGGAATTGTTCACCATCGATATAGAGAGTAACGTGGTGGTTTCCTGCCAGCCTCTAAGCCAGGAAGAATACGAAAAAGCGCACCCGCCGAAACCGACCATCGATATGAATGTCGGGAATGCCAGAAATCTTGGCGGCAGACGCTACTAGTCCCAAGTTACATGGTTGACTATACGTATTTCCGCTCCCCTTGCGGGAGAGTCCCGATTCATCCCGATTTTATCGGGATTCATACGGGATTCCGTATGAGTGAAACGAATCGGAAGACTAAGGTGAGGGGTAATATCAATTCACCCTCATCCTTTCGGCAAACTCAGGGCAGGCTCTTTACAAAAGGGAGATACCTGCTGCTTGTGCTTTATACCCTTTTCCAAGTATCCCCCTTTGAAGAAGAGCCTGTCCGAGGGTGTTTGACAACTAGCACGATAACCTAAGAATGCCGTCATTGCGAGCATAGCGAAGCAATCCGTGAAGCTGAAGACGGATTGCTTCGGGCGGAGTTTGCACTGACCCTGAACGTAGTGAAGGGGAATGTGCCCTCGCAATGACGACCGTAGTTAAACGCCCTCTGTCTCGTTCTTGACACCGGAGGGATAAAGGGGATTTGAGTTAATTTTTCTGGTTTCGCGGAAGACTGACATCGGTTAAATATTTGCTTTTTCCTCCGCATTCTGTTATACTTTAGCTAAATTGAATATGTGTTCAGGGGTGTCCCGGTGCAAATCGGGACCCAACTGGAGAGCAATCCGGTGAAAGTCCGGAACGGCCGCGCCGCTGTAATCCCGATGTAAGATCGGGGAAAAGTCAGAACGCCAGCCCCTGATTTCTCTACAGTCTCCGCAGGGAGAGGTAGGATTTTTTGTTGAATCTTAATCCCCCTCAAGCGTAGAGGGGGATTTTTTATTACGAAAACAATCGGGAGGTGAGAAAATGGAAAAAGTTCCGCAGCGAATCGTGTCTCTTGCCCCAAGTAATACTGAAATACTTTTTGCCTTAGGTCTGGGCGACAAGGTGGTAGGTGTTACCAGCTACTGTAATTACCCGGAAGAGGCGAAAAAGAGGGAAATCATAGGTGGTTTTGCTAATCCAAATCTTGAGAAAGTGATTGCTTTAAGACCAGACCTCATTCTAGCCTTCGGTGATTTGCAGAAGCCGTTGGTTCGTGAATTTAAAGAAAGGGGGCAAACGGTCTTCTGGACTTACCCGCATACTGTTGATGAGATTCTGGAGTCTTTCGAGAGAATCGGAGAACTCACCGGCAAGGAAGCCGCTGCCCGACAATTAAGAAAGGATGTAGAAAAAAGGATTGAGACAGTGCAGGGAAGAGTCAAAAATATTCCCGAGCAAGAAAGGCCTACAGTATTTAGGGTACATTCAGGCCGCCCCCTTGGAACTATAGGCGGCCATGCTTTCCAGACGGGAGTGTACCGGCTTGCCGGGGGAAGGAATATCTTTGCCGACACCAAGAAAGACTATTTTGAAGTCGACCTCGAAACCTTACTTAAGCTCGAGCCTGACATAATCGTTGTTGCCGGAGGGAACGAGATAGAAGCCAAAGCGAGGATAAGAAGTCTGGAGGGATTGGAAAATCTACACGCAATAAAGACGGGCAGAATAGTTGTCATCCCCGCCGAGCTAATCTGCCAAGCTGGTCCCCGTTTGGGCTTAGGGATTGAAAGGTTGGCTAGAGAATTCCACCCTGAGCGATTCCAGTAGGGTGGATGTGCGAGAAAGCAATTTATTAAAGCCAGGCTGGCATTAGATTTCAGGAGAGAGAGTTTTGAAGGCAATAGTTATCGCCGGGACTGTTAGCGGCGTCGGCAAGACCACGATAACCACCGGGCTGATGGGGGCTTTGACCCGTCAAAAACTCAAGGTGCAGCCGTTTAAGACCGGGCCCGATTACATCGACCCGACTTATCATACATGGGTAACCGGAGTCGCCTCCCGGAACCTGGATACCTGGATGCTGTCCCATCAGGCGGTCGTTGAGCTATTCACACGTGCCGTGCAGGGCAAAGATATCGCCGTTATCGAAGGGGTGATGGGACTCTATGACGGACGCTCCTCAAAAAGCGATGAGGCCAGCACGGCCGAGTTAGCCAAGCTGCTCGGTGTGCCGGTGCTGCTGGTAGTGGATTGCGGGAAAGGGGCGCGGAGCGTGGCGGCAACGGTTGCCGGGTACAAAGCCTTCGACCCGTCTCTCCATCTGGGCGGGGTTATCCTCAATGGCATCGGCAGCCCGGGGCATCTCGAATTTTGTCAGGAAGCGATAGAACATTATACCGGCGTTAAGGTGCTGGGTCATCTGCCCCGCCGGGATGACCTCACGCTTCCGGAAAGGCACCTAGGCTTGATTCCGACAGTGGAAAGCCAAGCGAGCCAGGAGTTCCTGGAGCGCCTGATAGCTCAATGCGAAGCTACCTTCGATATTCCTGAGATATTGCGCGTGTCGGAGCAGGCAGCGGTTCGGGAAGCCGGGCCGTCGCTGTTTCCTCGTGTCAAGAAGCCGCCGGTAGTGAGCATCGGGGTGGCAAGAGACAAAGCTTTCAGTTTTTACTACGAGGACAGCCTGGACTTGTTGGAGGCTTGGGGGGCCGAAATAGCGCCTTTCAGTCCCCTAGAGGATACCGGTTTGCCCGAGGGTGTCTCCGGCATCTATATCGGGGGCGGCTTCCCCGAGTTGTACGCTGAGCAGCTAGCTACCAACATACCTATGAAAAACGCCGTTATCGCCGCAGTTAAGCGAGGGATGCCTGTCTATGCGGAGTGCGGCGGCCTGATGTACCTGGGTGAAAGTATCAGCGACCTGAAGGGGAAAGAGCATTCGATGGTAGGCGCCATACCCGTTTCCACCCGAATCGATAAGCCACGGCTTAGTTTAGGCTACCGGACCGTTCAGGCTCTCGCCGATGGCCCGGTCTTGCGCCAAGGGGAGATTGCCCGCGGCCACGAGTTTCACTGGTCGGTGCTGCAGGCCAGCGCCGGCTCGCCAAACGCGTACCGGATTACAGATAGAGGCGAAAGCATCGAGGGGTTCCAGCAAGGCAATCTGCTGGCTTCCTATATTCACTTTCATTTGGGCGCTTTACCCTCGATGACAGGACGCTTGATAGACTGCTGTCTCAAGTTCAGGGAAATGAGAAATTCATCGTTGTGAGAATGGTTTGGATGAAAGGATGAAAAGGATGAGAAAGGAATTAGTTGGAGGAAGGAAAAGGATGAAGAATGGATTTGGGAAACTGATGGTCTTTGGTTTGAGTCTGGCTCTCGGATTAAGTCTACTGGCGGGCTGTGCGGCACCGGCCGGGACAGCGCCACAATCACCGGCGCCCGCTGCGCCAGCTACGGCGACTCCCGCGCCGGCCGTGCCAACTCCTGTGGCGTCGGCTCCGGTGACACCAACCCCAGCCGCACCACCGGCTGTAGCGCCGGCTCCGGTAGCGTCATTTCCGATGGAGATTACAGACCAACTGGGCAGGGTGGTCACAATAAAGAAAGCTCCGCAGAGAATTATTTCCATCGCACCGAGCGACACTGAGATAATCTTTGCTCTCGGGCTGGGCGATATGGTAGTCGGCGTCGACCAGTATTCCGATTATCCCGCCGAGGCTAAGACAAAAACTAATCTGGGAGGTTACACTAATCCGAGCATTGAGAAAATAGTGGCCCTTAACCCTGACCTGATACTGGTAACCCGCGTTCACGAGGCTAAGGTTATCCCCGTGCTGGAATCGATGCACTACCCCGTGTTGGGACTGGACCCCAAGACAGTCGATGAGGTGCTGACCGCTATTAACCTCGTCGGCAAGATTACCGGCAAGAACCGGGAGGCTGCCGACCTGACGGCCAGCCTGCAAAAGAGGATTGGCGCGGTGACGGACAAGACGAATAAGCTGAACGAATCCCAACGGCCAAAGACTTTTTACATCGTCTGGCCCGACCCGTTGATGTCATCCGGTAATGGTACGTTCCAGGCTGACCTGATTCAAAAGGCCGGAGGCACTAACATTGCGCAAAATCTCGAAGGGTGGAAGACAATCAGCTTAGAGGCCGTCATCACGGCCAATCCCGAGGTGATGATTGCCGGCAGCATGGCTAATGCGAATACGAATTTGCAGTTCATCAAGACGGAGCCGAGGTTGGCCAATACGGATGCCCGCCGGCTTGGCAAAGTCTATGAGGTGGATGGTAATCTGATTAGCCGCCCCGGGCCGAGGCTGGTGGACGCCCTTGAGGAGTTTGCCAGGACGCTCCACCCGGAGCTGTTTAAGTAGGGGCGTCCACTGCGGTCGCCCAGGGGCAGGCACAGGGGCCTGCCCCTACGGCGTGCGTGGTTTAGAGTGAGTTTCACCCTCATCCTAACCTTCCCCCCTCAAGGGGGAAGGTTAGGATGATGTCCTCTCCCTTGAAGGGAGAGGACTAAGGTGAGGTGACGCGACAAGTTAAGATATTCGTCACTCACCATAAGGAAGGGTAGGGAGTAAGTTTATTGGTAATGTCTTCTAATCAGGTTAAACCGCCTCGAATAGAACCGGCAGTGCCAGTCCGTTTACCGCACCGGCGCCGGCGTGCCTTCGGCATTCTGGGGCTATTGCTGGTATTGGGCGTAGTAGGCGCCTTTGCCACCGCTGTCGGCAGCGTGCAGATACCGTTCCTGACCATCTTACAGGTGATGTTCTCAAAGCTACCTCTGGTCGGTATAACGCCAAACTGGCCGGAGACTACGGAGACGATAGTGCTGGCGATACGCCTGCCCAGAGTAATTCTGGCTGGCCTGGTGGGGGCGGCGCTATCTCTGGCCGGGGCGACCTACCAGGGGCTGTTCCGTAATCCGCTGGCCGACCCCTATCTTATCGGGGTGGCTCAGGGGGCTGCCCTGGGCGCTGTCACCGGCTTCTTGTTTCCCTTCGACTGGCCGGGAATCGGGGTCGGCATTATTCCTTTTCTGGCTTTTATCGGGGCAGTGCTTAGCGTAGCGATTGTCTACCTGCTGGCCCGGGTGGGTAAGACACTGCCGGTAACCACTCTCATCCTGGCTGGGGTAGCTCTGGGCGCCCTCTTCGGCTCGATAGTATCTTTCCTGGTTATCACCAGCGGCCAGGCGATGCAAGGCATTATCTTCTGGCTGATGGGCAGCTTCTCTCTGAGCAAGTGGTCGGAAGTACAGGTAATCTTGCCTTATGTAGCTGTAGGGGTGGTTGTGATTCTCCTTTATAGCCGACCCCTTAATGTGATGCAGCTCGATGAGGAGCAGGCTCAGCAGCTTGGCATCAATGTAGAGAGGGTTAAGTTAATTCTGCTGATAGCGGCTACCCTGATTACGGCGGCGGCGGTGTCTTTCGTAGGCACTATCGGCTTCGTCGGCATCATTATTCCTCACGTAGTGCGGCTGATATGGGGCCCCGACAATCGTATCCTGCTGCCGATGTCTGTGCTGACCGGAGCCATTTTTATGGTAAGTGCCGACCTGGTTGCTCGCACCCTGCTGTCACCTATGGAGTTGCCGGTGGGCATAGTTACCGCTGTTTGCGGAGCGCCCTTTTTCCTGTATCTTTTGAGGCGGAAGAAGCGGGCGGTGTTTTTCTAAGGAGAGACAAGCGGACGTCTCCTTTTTCAAAGGGGGATACCTGGAAACAAGGGTCGGCGACAAAGGCATCTCCCTTTCGTAAAGTCCCGATTCACTTCGTTCATACGGGATTCCGTATGAGTGTAACGAATCGGAAGGATAATGAGAGGGATTTACTCGTGATTAAGCTGGAAGCGGAGAAACTGAGTCTAGCCTATAACCACAGCGTGGTGGTGAAAGAGCTTACTTTTCAGGTGGCGCCGGGGGAGATGCTGGGGCTTATCGGCCCCAACGGCTCGGGCAAGTCGACCGTCATTAAGGCATTCAGCCACGTCATTCTCCCGCGTTCGGGCAAGATACTCATCGATGGCAAAGACATCGCCAGGATTCCTCGCCCGGAGTTAGCCCGCCTGATTGGGGTCGTCCCCCAGATGCCGCTCCTGCCGAGCACTTTTACTGCCTTCGAGATAGTGCTGATGGGCAGGACCCCGCACCTGGGTCTTTTCCAGACGGAAGGGACACGAGATATGGAAATTAGCTGGCAGGCAATGGGGCGGACGAATACCCAATCTCTAGCCGAACGTAAGGTGGGCGAGCTTTCCGGCGGTGAAATCCAGCGTCTGGTGATTGCCCGGGTCCTTACCCAGCAACCGAAAGCAATCTTGCTGGATGAGCCGACCTCCAATCTGGACATCAATCACCAGGTAGAAATCCTCGACCTGATTAAGAGCCTGTGCCGGGAGGATAATCAGACCGTGGTGATTACTCTGCATGACCTGAACCTGGCGGCGCAGTATTGCGACCGCTTACTATTACTGAAAAACGGGCAATTACACGCCCAGGGCACGCCCGCCGAGGTCATCAACGCTAAAAATATCGAAGAGGTCTACGGCGCCGAGGGCTGCGTCTACGCCCACCCGGTGAACGGCCTGCCCACCGTTCTTCTCCAGGCGGGGAACCGGAGGAACGGGAAAAAGTAAGGACAGTTCGTGCATTGAGGGCCTGGCCCGAAAAGAGTAGAATAGTGACGATAGAAGACGGCGCATCATTTGCAACCGACCGAGCGCACCGTCTGGAGGGGGAACCAGATGCGACAACAAGATGAATTAGTGTTCTCGATAACTCTGGAAGACCTGCAACACGAAGCAATAGAAATGATGGGAAGAACCCTGACGGAGGAAGAAGTCGAAATTGCTAAAGACGGGTTGTATGAAGGGTTGCGATTTGATATTGATACTGTTTATAGAGCTATCTTCTTTGAAATGATAACGAGATAAAATCTATGGCGAGACAGTTAAGCCCATCGGACCAATTAGCGTCTCTTTTCCTCGAGAAAGCAAAAGAGTTACAGGCGAGTGTTGAACCGATAAAGGTTCTGAGGTCAAGGACTTTCCACATCGGTGAAGCTAATGTCCTAGTCCGTGCTTCAACGGACGGCAACAAAAGGTACTTTTTCGGGATAAATTACATTACCGTAGAAGAAATGGCAAACCTTGATAATCCGTTTATTGCTTTCATTTGTGGCTCGATTGATAAAGTCGTGATTATCCCCGCAAGGATTCTTTTCAAACATCTTCCACAAATCAGCCATGACAGAAATGGCGAATACAAAGTAAACATTGATAAAGAACTAAACATCGTTTTGGCTGGACGAAACAACCGTATTGATTGCGGTGGGTTCATTAACAATTGGAACATACTTTTATCTCCGCCCAAAATAAATGAAGCAGCAAAGAATACCGTCGAGGAAAGCTTGCATTCGGTTATACAAGGCCGTCTTCTGGAAATTGGGAATATTCGTGGCTATCAGACTTACTGTCCTAATAAGTCGAAGTTATTCAACGAAATGAGGTTGGAAGAAATATCAACGCTTCAAACTTGTCCTCAACTACAGTTCTCAGACTACGACTTGCTTCGGCAAATAGACGTGCTTTGGTTCAAATACCGTGGAAGGAATTATGTCCCCGAATCTGCCTTCGAAGTTGAGTTGTCCACGGGTGTTTGGTCAGGCGTAGGTCGCATGGGAACGCTAGTCGATTATGAGAGCGTGAAGTTCTACGTAATTGCTAACGATCCACGAAAGTACAATCAGGTTATCAATTCAATTTCAGAGCACAAAGAGCGATATCGGTTTATCGCTAATGATTCAGTTGGGCAACTCTATTCAGCAGAAAAGAATTTGATAGAATTACGAACTGATATCGGCTTGTAGAAGTTCATACCCTCAATCCTGAACCTTCTGCTAGGTGGACGATGCGGGGCATGCTGGATTTAGATAATGAGTTGAAAGTGGGTGCCGAGTTTTGGAACTTTCTGGGTGGCGAAGGGGCATACCAAGATTTGTTGGATTGCTTCGAACGGGTCGGCATCGAACTGAGAGATGAAATCGATGAATACTTTTCCCGCTTTAATATGTAATCATTGGAACCCTGTCCTCGTCACAGCAGGATTGAAGCGATAGTGAAATAGATTGACACGCTGAGGGCGTCTTGAATTATGGTGCCGAGCGGGCCGCTGGCATTGGCCGGGTCCAGATTCATCTTTCTGAAAATGAGAGGGATTATCAGTCCTGAGAATAGAGCCGAGAGGGTAGAGCTGGCTACCGCCAGACCCAATACGAAAGCTATATTCGCCCGGCGATAAAGGATGAAACCGGTGAAGGCGATGATTATTCCCAGCAGCAAGGCGATGACCAGGACAATGAACAGATGCCTCATGAAATAGCGGCTAAAATCCAGCTTTCTGAACAGAGCGAAGTCACGTATGACGAAGGCTTCCATCTGGGTGCCGACAGCATCGGCGATATAGACGACCAACGGGATAAAAGCAGCCAGAACAAGATTGTCCTTGAGCGTCTGTTCATATTCTCCGATAATCTGAGCAATTACCAACCCGCCCAACGTCCCCACTATCAGCCACGGCAGGCGGTGTCTGACGGAGCGGAGCAGGGAAATCTCGAAGATGTTATCAAAGGCGAAATGCCCGCGGGTCACACCCGCCAGGTGCAGGATGTCCTCCCGCAATTCTTTGTATAAGGTTTTATTGATGGAATCGTGGGGAATGACGCCCAATAGTTTCCCTTGTTCATCGAGAACGGGCACTGCCTTAATGCCGTGCCTTAACGCCAGATAGGCTATTTCCTCGGGATGGCTTTTCAGGCTGGCGGTCACTAACGGCGTCTTCTTATGAATCGAACTGACGTTTGCAGATGGCGGATGGCGATACATTTCTTTGATGGAAAAGACGCCCGCCAACCTGCCCTCGGCATCCGAGACGTAGATGTAGTCTATCGTCTCGAACTCAGCTATGTGGGAAAGCAGGTAGGATTGTGTTTCACCGAACGTGAAGTTGACTGGAACCAGGGGTACTTTAGCGGTCAAGCCGGGAAGCCTGCGATGGGTGATTCTAGCTGACGTGGGCATAGACCTATCTTACCCAGACAAGCGGGCTTAGTCAAACGGCGTCAGTGTGAGTGTTTAACAACGATTTGGCATACATACATTTATTTATTCTGGATACCGACTTTCGTCGGTATGGCGTAACGCGCTAAACAATCTCGTCAACTGCCTAGCGCCCGCTCAATGGCTTTAACGGTCTTCTCAACGTCCTGGTCGCTGTGGGCGAGGGAGACGAAGGCAGCCTCGAACTGGGAGGGCGGCCAGTATATTCCTTGGGACAAGAGTTGCTGAAAGAATTTGCCGAAGCGGGCGGTATCGGCTTTCGATGCCGAATCCCAATCAGTGGGTTTCTCTTCAGTGAAAAAGATGGTCAGCAGCGAGGCGATGCGGGCGACGCTCAGTTTGAGTTTTAACTTTGCGGCTGCCTCAATAATGCCTTCTTCCAGATTGGCGGAAGTCTCTTCCAGATGCTCGTAGACGCCGGGCTGGCTGAGGGCTTTCAGGGTCTCGATGCCGGCGGTCATTGCCAGAGGATTGCCGGAGAGCGTGCCCGCCTGATAGACCGGGCCGCTGGGGGCAATCATCTGCATAATCTCTCGCTTGCCGCCGTAAGCGCCGACCGGCAGGCCGCCGCCGATAATCTTGCCGAGGCAGGTCAGGTCGGGCGTGATGCCAAAGACAGTCTGGGCGCCGCCGTATGCCAGCCGGAAGCCGGTGATGACCTCATCGAAGATAATCAACGCGCCATTCTCGCTGGTCAGGCGGCGCAGTCTTTCCAGAAAACCGGGGTGGGGCGGCACCACGCCCATATTGGCCGCCACCGGCTCGATGATGACGGCGGCTATTTCGCCAGGGTTACTCTTGAATAGCTGCGCCACGGCTTCGGAGTTGTTGTAGGGAGCTACCAGGGTATTCCGGGCATAGCTTTCCGGCACCCCGGGGGAATCTGGCAGGCTGAGGGTAGCCAGGCCGGAGCCAGCTTTCACCAGCAGGCCATCAGCGTGGCCGTGGTAGCCGCCGGCGAATTTGATTATCTTATCCCTTTTGGTAAAGGCACGTGCCAGGCGGAGGGCAGTCATCGTAGCTTCAGTACCGGAATTGACGAAACGCAGCATCTCCATGGATGGCAGGGCGGCTGAAATCATTTTGGCCAGGGTGACCTCGAGGGCCGTCGGGGCGCCGAAGCTGGTGCCCTTCCCCGCCGCCTCGCGCAAGGCTTTGACCACCTGTGAAGGGGCGTGCCCCAGAATCAGTGGTCCCCAGGAGCAGACGTAATCGATAAACTCGTTGCCATCGGCATCGTACAGGCGCGAGCCTTGCCCCCGGACAATAAATGGGGGACTGCCGCCGACAGCCTTATAGGCTCGCACCGGGCTGTCCACGCCGCCCGGCAGGTATTTTTGCGCTTCTTCAAAGAGTTTTTTTGAGGTTTCGAAGTTCATTTGTTTCTACCTTGCCCCATTGATCCCCCTCTCCGTGAGTGACGAGAGAGGAAAGAAAAGCCGACTTTGGCCAATCGTGGGAACTAATTGGCGCGGTGGGAAAACTGAAGAAGCGGCAAACTGGGTTATCGTGAAGAACTGCCCACCCGAGAAGCTAGTTCAAGGACACTTTTCCAAACATCCTCAAGAATTTCTCGTAATACTGACTCCGTATCAACACCTTTTGAAAAAAGTTCACCCATGACCCTTGACTTCGAATATTTGGACCTGAGACCACTATCGATAGTCTTCTTCTCCAATCGAGTGGCACTACGCGTGACATACACATCGGGAATTACCTTTAATAAAGTGCCTTGCTCGGTGTCAAACGCTGATATTTGGAGCCTCTTTACCAGCAATTCCCCTGAGGCAATCCCAGTTTCTTCACGTACGAGCCATACCGGTTCGTCATGGTACCACAAGTCATAATCAAGATGATGGTCCTTCGCAAACTTTTCTACTGCCCGTGACACTGTATCACCTATTCTGATTGGGACACGCACCGGATAGTTAAGCATTGTTTTCTCCCACTTTGATGGACTTACAGTCGCAAACTACTAAGGCACTGCTAGCGACAACCACGATAATTCTTTAACCTCCACGGTTCCAGTGGTATACTGTTCAGTTCCCGAACCCGGTCTAATCTCGCTGCCATCTGCTCCTAAGATAGCCTCTACATGTCTATCTTCGGAGACACTCATGACCCTTTCCTTAGGGATGATGCAAACAACTTCTACCGGCTTTCCTGTAATTGCTAGGCGTTTAGCTGCTTCAGTTCCCTTTTCGTACACTTGCTGTGTCACATACAACCTCCCGCCCTGTCCAGGTTTCAACTGCCCCGCAATTACGATTTCTTGTGCCAAATGCCTCGACGTATAATGAAAATAACAATCTGCCATTTCTGCTCTTTCTTAAAGCTATCTTAAAGTTTATTATCTAAGCTGTCAAACTCGGTTTAATCCACTAGGCGACACCTTAGCTCTGCCCACTAAACCTCATTCCTCTTTTGACCACCGAGCCACGTCTTTAGCGTGGTAGGTGAGGATGATATCCGCGCCGGCGCGCTTGATGGCGGTGAGGATTTCAAGCACCACTCGCTTTTCGTCCAGCCAGCCCTGTTGCGCGGCGGCTTTGACCATAGCGTACTCGCCGCTGACGTTGTAGGCAGCCAGAGGATAATCGTACGTATTGCGCACCTGCCGGATTACATCGAGGTAAGAGAGGGCAGGTTTGACCATAATGATATCCGCGCCTTCCTCGATGTCCTGCCCGGCCTCACGGATAGCTTCCCGCACGTTCGGTGGGTCCATCTGGTAGCCGCGGCGGTCGCCGAACTGCGGGGTGGATTCCGCAGCCTCGCGGAAAGGCCCGTAGAAAGCGGAGGCGTACTTGGCGGCATAGGAGAGGATGGGGATGTGCTGAAAGCCTTTTCCATCCAGCGCCTCACGGATTACCTTCACCCGCCCGTCCATCATATCCGAAGGAGCAGCGATATCGGCGCCAGCTTCCACATGAGAAAGCGCCATTCTTGCCAGTAGAGGTAACGTTTTATCATTGTCCACTTCTCCGTTGGTAATGATGCCGCAGTGGCCATGGCTGGTGTATTCGCAGAGGCAGACATCGGTGATGACGATAAGAGAGGGTGCCGTTTTCTTCATAACCTTGATTGCCTGCTGGACAACGCCATTCTTCTGGAAAGCCGATGAGCCGGTGTCATCCTTTTCTTTCGGGATGCCGAAGAGGAGCACGGCGGGGATTTTCAATCCGGCAATCTCTTTTATCTCGGCGGGGAGGCGGTCGGGCGAGAAGCGGAAGACGCCGGGCATCGAGCCAATCTCCTCTTTGATGCCTTTGCCCTCGACGACGAACATCGGGTAAATCAGGTCGCTGACATCGAGGCGGGTCTCGCGGACCAGCGCCCTCAAGGATTCGGTGCGCCGCATCCGGCGCAATCTCAACTGAGGAAAGGTTGCCATATCACGACCTCCTGTCGAAAAGTTCAAATGCCAAAGCTCAAAACCCAAATCAATGCCAAAAATCCAAATGACTCCAACATCAGGATTAAGGCATTTGAACTTGATTTGAACTTTGGATTTTGTAATTTGGATTTTCTAAGTAGTATTCTTCTATCGCCTCAACAAGCGCCGGAATAGTCTGTTCCTTCGCCATAATATCAACCTTCAGTCCGGCTTTAACTGCGGTCTCGGCGGTCTTCGGCCCGATGCAGGCAATTCTGGCTCCGTTCAAGGCTACTGGTTGTCCGCTAAATGCCGACACGAGATTGGACACCGTCGAAGAGCTGGTGAAGGTGATGACATCTATTTTGCCAGCCTTCAACAACTTTTTAGCCTCAGTCATAGCTTCGGTCGCCGGCACGGTTCTGTAGACGGCGATATTATCCACCGAGGCTCCCAGCTTTTCTATCCCTTCCACCAGCTCTTTGTCGGCGATTTCAGCGCGGGGCAGCAAAAATCGCTTTCCTGACACACGCAGTTTTTTCAGTCCCGCGACGAGCCCTTCATTTGTGTGAATATCGGGGATGAAATCAGGCTCGATGCCTTTAGCCTTTAACGCCTGGGCAGTTGCCGGGCCGATGGCGCCGACTTTCAGCCCGCCCAGAGCGCGGCTGTCCAATTTGAGCCTTTCCAGCCTCAGCCAAAAGGCATCTATGGCGTTGACGCTGGTGAAAACCAACCAGTCATAGTCTTTCAAGTTCCTGATTGCTCTATCCAGTTCTTTGGGTTCTTTAATAGGGCTGATATCGATGGCGGGCAGTTCGACCGGCTGAGCGCCGCGCTCGGCCAAAAGCTGGCTCAGAGCGCTGACCTGATGGCTGGCGCGGGTAACCAGAATGTGCTTGCCGAAGAGGGGGCGGTTATCGAACCAGGCAATCTTCTCTCTCATCGCCACCACTTCCCCCACCACTGTAATTGCCGGTGAGGTCAGGCGAGCTTTTTTGGCTTTCTTCTCGATATCCTGCAGAGTACCCGTAACCGCTGCCTGCTCCGGGTACGTGCCGTGGCTGATGACAGCTACGGGTGTGGTGGGCGGGCAGCCGAATTCCACCAGTTTATCGGCTATTTCAGCTAGGTTCCCCAGTCCCATCAGGAAAACTAACGTGTCCACGCCGGTGGCCAGTTTTTCCCAGTTAATGCTGGAGTTGGCTTTGGTCGGGTCTTCGTGACCGGTGACAACGGCAAAAGATGACGCCAGCCCGCGGTGGGTGACCGGAATGCCGGCATAAGCGGGCACGGCAATTGCCGAGGTTATGCCCGGCACTACCTCGAAGGGGACGCCGTTCTGCACTAAAACCTCGGCTTCTTCACCGCCTCTGCCCAGGACGAAGGGGTCGCCCCCTTTCAGTCGCACCACCGTTTTGCCTTCTTTGGCTTTAGCGACCAGCAGCAGGTTTATCTCATTCTGGGGTAGGGTGTGGTCGGCGGCGGCCTTGCCGACATCGATTCTTTCTGCCTGCGGCGGCGCCAGATTAAGGAGGCTCTCGTTCGCCAGCCGGTCGTAAACGACGACCTCAGCCTGCTTGAGGCAGTTAGAGCCTTTCACTGAAATCAAATCGGGGTCGCCCGGCCCGGCGCCCACCAGATATACCTTACCTGTCTTCATCTTCATCTTCCCCGACTAATAGTTTGTCGGCTCCGGCAGCCAGCAGTCTCTTCGCCAGCCTCGTCCCAAGCTCATTCGCCTGGTTCACGCTGCCCGTTTCGGTGCCGCGCAACATCTTGTTGTCTTTCACATCGATGACCATTCCCTCGATTTTCAGGGTGTCGCCCGTTACAGTTGCCAGAGCGCCAATCGGCGCCTGGCAGCCGCCGGACAGGGTGCGCAGAAAAGCCCGCTCCGCGGTCATGCTGTACCAGGTGGGTGGGTGGTTGAGGGGAGCCACGATTCTGGCGGTCTCTTTATCATCGGAGCGGGCTTCGATGGCAATCACTCCCTGCCCTACTGCGGGCAAAAAGTTCTCCAGGGGCAGGTATTCGGTTATCTTTTCCTCCCAGCCAAGCCGTTTCAGCCCGGCGGCGGCGAGAATAACGCCATCGAGTTCGCCGTTGATGACCTTATTGACCCGGGTATCGACATTGCCGCGAATGCTAACCGTCTTCAGGTCGGGGCGGCGGGTCAATAGCTCGGCGGCGCGCCTCAAGCTGCCCGTACCGATTCTAGCGCCGACAGGCAGTTCCGCCAGTTTTTTTCCATTGGTAATCAGCACGTCTCCGGGGTAGGCTCGCTCCAAGACCGCGGCCAGTCCCAGACCGGCAGGGAGGTCGACGGGCATATCCTTGAGGCTGTGTACGGCCAGGTCGGTTCGCCTGTCGAGCAGGGCCTCCTCTAATTCCTTGACGAAGATGCCCACGCTTGCCACACGGTCGAGCGGGACATGATAATTGTGGTCGCCGGCAGTAGCTATGCGACTGATAGTTACATCAATACCGGGGTTCGCCTCTCTAATTCTGGCTACCACGGATTCGGTTTGAACCATAGCCAGCTTGCTACCGCGAGTACCGACAATAATTTGTTTGGTCATTTACTCTTCGTAAGTTTCCGCGGAATGCCTTAAATCCCTTAATCTCCCTTTACAAAAGGGAGATGCCTGCTAGTTTGCCCTCTTGCCCGAGGTATCCCCCTTTGGCAAAGGGGGACTAAGGGGGATTTTGAGTTAAATCTTCTAGTTTCGCGGAAGACCCCTTCCTTTCACTCTTGTTCTGCTTTCAGGTTATTAAGTAAAGTAGTTTTAGCTGTTGTTTCATCGCCTTTCTTGATTAGTTCAAGAAGGCGGTCAAGGTCGAGGGCTGCCTGCCAGCCATCGCCATCGACGGTAATCTTTTGTTTTCTGACTTCGGCGCGGACTTCACCAATCAGACGGCCGAGCCGGGCGTACTCCTCGCCGAATTCTTTTTCCAGCACTGTGCGCAATTTTCGAGCCAGAGCCGGGCTTTGTCCCGAAGTCGAGATAGCAATGGTAATCTCGCCCCGCCGTATTATCGAGGGGGCGATGAAATCCGAGTTCCCGGCATCATCGACGACATTAACCAGAACCGATTTCGCCCGCGCCTCCGCAGCTACCTTCCCGTTAATTATACTACTATCGGTTGCCGCAATGGCAACGAAGACGCCTTTCAGGTCTCCCTTCCGGTATTCCCTGGGGACGAATTCTATTTCGCCCTTCTCGGCCAGGCTGGCTAGCTCCGGGCAAAGCTCGGGGCTGACGACCGTCACTTTAGCCCCGGATTCCAGCAGGGTGACCGCTTTGCGTAGCGCTACCGGCCCGCCGCCGATTACGACGCACTTCTTGTCTTTCAGATTAAGGAAAACCGGGTAATAGATTGCCGAGCTATTATTCTTCATAGGTCTCGTCTTCTTGAATCTTCAAGCGCCGGAGACTCCGGTTGAGATATAATGCTATCACTGGTTAATCTGAGGAAGGTGGTGTCTCGTCCGAATAAAGAAGAGAATATCCAGTCCGTCAAAATCCTGGCACGGTTGTAGGCGCCCGTAACCAGTAGGGAGTAAGCGGCAATCCAGACCAAACGGGCCGGAAATCCGTAGAACCGCAAGCCGCGGTAGCGGAAAACGGCATTGGTGTCGCCGAGAGAGACGATTTCTCCGGAGTTATCGTAAAAATAGGGTTTCTTATCCAGCCCCCGGATTTCAGCGAGCACGTTACGGGCGACTACCTTTGCCTGGCGGACGGCGATGTGGGCGCGGGGCGGTATCGGCTTACCCGTCTGCGGGTCTTCAAAGTGAGCGCAATCGCCGAGGGCATAGACGCCGGGGAATCCGAGTACTTCCATGTATTCGTTGACGAAAACCCGTCCCTGCTTATCTCTTTCCGCATTCAGTTCGGCAATCCGCGGGTTGGCGACCACTCCGGTTACCCAGACAACGGTGCTGGTGGGTATGATTTCCCCGCCATCGATTTCCACACGGTCTTTCCAGACGCGGGTCACCCGGGACTTCAGCCTGACCTCGATACCCATCTGCTGGAGATGCTTCATAATGTAGGCGCCGAGTTTGGTATGCAGCCCGGCGACAATCTTGACTTCTGCCTCGACCAGGATAATCCTGATATTGGCGGGGTCTATCTCCTTGTAAACCTTGACCAGGCTCTTATGAATCAGGTCCCTAATTTGAGTGATTAGCTGGATACCGACATAGCCGCCTCCCGAGACAACGAAGGTAAGCAGTCGTTTTTGCTGTGCCGGCTCTTTTTGAGCGTTGGCCTGCTCGAAGACGGCGATAACCCGGTTTCTCAGCAGCATGGCATCGTGCAGGGTCTTTAGAGTAAAGACGTTTTCTTCGGCAGAGGCTAAATCCGAGGTATCGGTAACGCTGCCCAGCGCCAGGATGAGATAATCATAGTCAAAAGCGCCACCGGTAGTCATCACGCGGTGAGCATTAAGGTCTATCTTCTTTACCTCGGCCTGAACGAAGCGGAACCTGTCCCGCCACTGTAGTTTTCTGATGGGATAGGCGATGTGCCGGGTCTCGATACTGCCCATCGCCACTTCGTGCAGTAGGGGCGAAAAGAGAAAGAAATTTTCATTGCTGACCACGGTGGTTTCCACATTTTCGTTCTTATTCAGGCGGCGTACCAGATGCCTCAAGCAATAAGTACCGCCAAAGCCGCTGCCCAGTATCAGGATTCTCTTGCCGCCTACAAACAGTTTCCTGGGATAGGCAGATTGTTTGCGGAATAGGCCGAGCAGGCTCTCCCGGAACAGGGCAAAGGAGAGTCTGGCTACCGAGGGTGGGCTGAATACCATCCTGGCAATACTTCGGTAGGCATAAGCGCCGGTGAACATGCCCCAGGCAGCCCTGGTAAAAGGCTGGGCGCCGGCGGTATTGGATTGCTCATCGGCAATGAGGCGTCGCTGCGTCAGCAAAAAGCGGCGGGAATCTTTAGCCCGGTCGTTCATGGAGAAAAGCAGTTTTCCCCACTGATTATCCCCGCCCATGCGGCGGCAAAGTGGTTGGTAATAACGTCTGAAATCCCGCCCGCTAAGGCCGTGATAGGCTAGGTTGCGGGCCGCCTCACGGGCAGTTAGCAGTGAGGAGCCGATGCCGTCTTTATACAGTCTGGTTACGGCGGCGTCTCCGATAGCGACAAACCTGTCCGAGTAATAGTTACGGGCAGGATGAATCAGGGTGCGGGGGCGGCAGCCGCAGGAACGTTCGATGCGCTCGGGCAGCACGCTCCGCACCATCTCGTGGTTCAGGAAATCGGTAACCGATACAGGTCGCTTACCGGTGCTTAGCAGGGAGACATTGATAAAGGGGCCTTTGGGTACCAGGGTGCCAAACACCAGCCCTGATTTTGGAATCAGAAAGACGTGAGCGGTATTGCCGAGCTTGCTTGCCACCGCGTCGACACCGGCGAAAAGCTCGTCCTGAGCCATGGTCTGGGTTCTGGTGGGCAGATAATCAAGCCCCTGAATTGAAATTGACCTGCCGTTTACTCCGGACGCCAGCACTATCAGGTCGTAATCCAGCTTCTCACCGCCTGCCTCCACTTGAGCAGCTGGTTTGATAGAGATGCGGGACACCCTCTGGTTTTGCACCCTGGCGCCTCGCTGTTGAGCCTGGGCTAAGAGCCAGCCATCGAAGCTGATATTGCGGTCATAATGCGAGATGCGAGGGCCGCCCCCCCGGTAAACGCTGAAAATCTTGACGCCTTTTTCCGGGTTGCTGAGGCTAATCGAGGTATAGGGGCTATGGACGGCGAAATGCTCTATCTTACTCTGGATGACGTATTCGGGGATGGTCAGATTAAGTTCCTTCAGGTTTTCCACGAGCGGTATCGAGAGGATGCCGGCACAGCCCTTGCAGCCTTTCGTCCCCAGGCCGCTGAAATCCCGTTCCTGGTAAATGGTGACATCGAATTGGCGGCCGGTTTGCCCAGCGTAGTGCAGCAGGTAGAGGGCGAAAAAACTGCCCGCCGGACCGCCGCCGATGATGGCTACCCGTGAATTAGTCTGTGTATTAACGGAGTCTCTGGTCACAGCTATAATAGTAGCCTATCCGGAGCGGAATTGCTACCCTTAGAACAAGCCGAAATAGTGGGCGATTGCTATGGCGCCGGCAATGAGCAGGTATATGCCGAATATGTAGTTCAGAATGGTCGGGAACACCATTATGATGATACCGATAGCAAGCGTCACGATGCCGATAATCAGGTTCGAACTTGCGAAAATGAACCACAGTCCTAACAGCAAAACGTAGATTCCCACCAGGTAATTAAGAATCTTTGGAAATACCAAGACGATAATACCAAGAATGATGGAAATTATGCCGGGGAGTAGGCCGCCGCCTATAACCGATATGATGCCAACGGCTAACATCTGGATGCCGATGATGTAGTTGATGATGCGGGGGAAAGCAAAAATAATCATGCCGGCGACTACGGCGATGATGCCTATTATCAGGCTGTTGATGGCGGGTAGACTGAATTGTAACATTTGGCTTACCTCTTCAGGAGTGTGATTATCCCGAAGGCTACGAGGTAAATCCCGATGACCAGGCTTAGAGATAGCAGGTCGAAGAGAATGAGGACCCCAGCAATTATGGCTAATACTCCCAATGCAGTGCCACTTATCTTCATTAACGTCTCTCTTCCGATGTGCCGCTTCCCGATATTACCACGCAGTCTCCTCTCCGTGTCTATACGTAAAACTACGTAATCCCCTTTTTGCCGTCTTTAATAACGTAGTTCCTCAGAGTGCCAATCGGCTCAATCTTAATTTCAACAACATCACCGGGGTGCATTGGGCCGATACCGCTGGGGGTGCCGGTGGCGATGATATCACCAGGTAATAGCGTCATAACGTGGGAGATGAAGCTAATCTGCTCAGGCACGGCAAAGATAAGGTCGCTGGTGCTGGAGTGCTGCTTGAGCTGCCCGTTGAGATAGGTCTCCACGATGACATTACCCGGGTCAAGCTCCGTCTCGATGCAGGGGCCGATGGGGGCGAAGGTATCGAAGCCCTTGGCGCGGGTCCACTGCACATCGTCCCTCTGGTGGTCGCGGGCGGAGACATCATTCAGGCAGGTGTAGCCCAGGACGTAGTTCAGAGCATCTTTAACGGAAACCTGCCAGGCACGCTTTTTGATGACTATGGCCAGCTCTCCTTCGTAATCGATTCTGGTTGAAGACGGCGGGTAAGCGATGTTGTCCTCAGGACCAATTACAGCCGTCGGCGGTTTCAGAAAAATGAGCGGCTCTTTGGGTAAGGCGGCTTTCACTTCCTCGGCATGCTTACGGTAGTTCAAGCCCATTGCCACGATTTTTGAGGGCGAGCAGGGAGCCAGCAGCCTTACCTGTCCTAGGCGGTAGCGGCCTTCCGCCGACTTGATGGCACGGAAAGGCGTGCCCTGGATGGGCTGGATGGACTGACCTTTCAGTATCCCGTATTTGGTCTTACCTTCGGCAGCAAAACGTATTATTTTCATAGCTGAAGTTTAGCCTTATCGGGCGGTGAATGCAAGTTGAGGGTGTTTAACAATGTTGTTGTCATTCCCCGCTCAGGCGGGGAATCCATAAAAACGGGAGATTGCGTCCTTCCGCGGAAGGACGGCTTGACCCGAACATGACATTATTAAACACTCTCCAAGTTTTATTTGACAAACCTGCGCACAAACGATTATATTCTTAGCATTCACGACAATCTCTAGCCCAGAATAAGGAGGCGCACGATGGACAGATCGATATTCTTTCTCGACCAGGATAAGATGCCGACCCACTGGTACAATATCCAGGCTGACCTGCCGGAGCCGTTACCCCCGCCCCTCCACCCCGGAACGAAGCAGCCGGTGGGGCCGGCCGACCTGGCTCCCCTCT
Source organism: Chloroflexota bacterium (assembly GCA_016190895.1). Taxonomy (GTDB): domain Bacteria; phylum Chloroflexota; class Dehalococcoidia; order Dehalococcoidales; family UBA2162; genus JACPPR01. The sequence goes on from JACPPR010000008.1 coordinate 43,182, forward strand.
TCCCGATGGAAATAATCAAACAGGAAGTGAGCCAGGAGCGCTATATCGAAATTCCGGATGAGGTGCAGGCAATCTACCGCACCTGGCGACCGACCGCGCTGCACCGAGCCTACCGGCTGGAGAAGGCCCTTGATACGCCGGCCAAGATTTTCTATAAATTCGAGGGCACCAGCCCGCCCGGCAGCCACAAACCCAACACGGCTGTCGCCCAGGCTTACTACAACAAGAAAGAGGGCGTCAAGCGCCTGACTACCGAGACCGGGGCCGGCCAGTGGGGCAGTTCCCTGGCTTTTGCCTGCAATCTCTTCGGGTTGGAACTTAAGGTCTACATGGTCAAGGTGAGCTACAACCAGAAACCATACCGTCGTATGATGATGGAGACATGGGGCGCCAAGTGTGTCCCCAGCCCCAGCCCGGATACTAAGGCGGGCCGCGATGTACTGGCTGAAGACCCCGATTGCCCGGGCAGCCTCGGCATCGCTATCAGCGAGGCTATCGAGGACGCTGCCACCAGTAAAGACACCCATTATTCACTGGGGAGCGTGCTGAATCACGTCCTGCTCCACCAGACCATCATCGGCCAGGAGTCTATGCTGCAGATGGAGATGGCTGGCTATTACCCCGATATCATCATCGGCTGCGTCGGCGGCGGCTCCAACTTCGGCGGTATGTTCCTGCCCTTTATCAAAGACAAAATTTCCGGCAAGAAGAGAGACCTGCGTATCATCAACGTCGAGCCGACCAGTTGTCCCACCCTGACCAAGGGGCTTTATGCCTACGACTTCGGTGATGCCGCCGGGATGACCCCCTTGCTCAAGATGTTCACCCTGGGACATGGCTTTATGCCGCCGCCCGTCCATGCCGGCGGCCTCCGTTATCACGGCATGGCGCCCATTATCTGTCACCTGCACAAGCTGGGGCTGGTGGAAGCCCAGGCAGTGCCACAGGTAGCTACATTTGCTGCCGGGGTCCAGTTTGCCCGTACCGAGGGCTATATCAGCGCTCCCGAAACCAATCATGCCATCCGCGTTACCATCGATGAAGCTCTGAAGTGCAAAGAGACCGGACAGTCGAAGGTTATCTTGCTTGCCCACAGCGGGCACGGTCACTTCGATATGGCCGCCTATGAGTCTTACCTCACCGGCAAGCTGACTGATTACGCCTATCCCGAGGAGAAGGTGAAGGAGGCTCTGGCTTCCTTACCCGAGGTAACTACCGCGTAAAGGTGGTTTTCTTGGTAGATAAAGTTAAGGGGCTGGATAGATTCCAGCCCCTTAACTATTTTTTAACATTCCTTCGATATGCTAAAATGGTAAAGGAAGTAGAATGAAAAGGCTCGATATTAAAACTCTAGCTGTTTGCTTGGTACTGATTTCGTCCCTGCTCTTAGGCGCTGGCTGCGACTTGCTGCCTACTGTTACAACACCGCCACCAACGACACCCGCGCCCGCAGCCAATGTTACCGAGACCACTGCCGAGAAGCCGGTAACGCCTGCTCCCGGCCCGACAACGACCATTCCTACCAGTCCGTTACTGCCCATCGCTTCAACTCCGGCGCCGCCCTTACCCAGTATCGCCGATGTCGTCGCCAGGGTCAAACCATCGGTGGTGGCCATCAATACCGAGGTTACACTATTGGATTTCTTTAACCGGCCCCGGTCCGAGGAGGGGGCCGGCTCCGGCTTGATAATCAGAGAGGACGGTCTGATTATCACTAATAACCACGTCGTGCAAAATGCCCGGACTATCTCCGTAACCCTGGATGACGGCAGAACCTTTCCTGTAGACTTAGCGACGGTAAAGACCGACACTTTAACGGACCTGGCAATACTTAAAATCAATGCTAGTAGTCTGCCTGCCGCTCAAGTGGGCGACTCTTCCAGAATGAGAGTCGGCGATTGGGTGGTCGCCATCGGTAACGCCCTTGGCGAGGGGATACGGGCTACCCAGGGCATCATCAGCCGCCAGAATGCTTCGCTCAATGTGGACTCGACAGAGATACTGTACGGTCTGATTGAAACTGACGCTGCCATCAATCCGGGCAATAGCGGCGGGCCGCTGGTAAATATGGCCGGCGAGGTGATTGGCATCACCAATGCCAAGCTGGCGGCTGTGGGTATAGAAGCTACCGGCTTTGCCATCAGCACCGAGACAGCCGTGCCGGTCATCCAGCAACTGATTACTGCCGGCCGGGCCGTTCACCCCTGGCTGGGGGTAAGCCTCGTGCCCATCGACCAGGTTCTTATCCAGGAATTCAATCTGGCGGCTGATAAGGGAGCGTTTGTTGCGCAAGTGGTGAGCGACAGTCCCGCCGGAGTCGCCGGCTTACAGCCAGAGGATGTCATCGTCAGTTTTGCCGGTAAGGAAGTAACAAGCGTTGCTGGCTTGATAACGGCGATTCGACAGTCTCAGGTAGGGCAGAAAGTAGAAATAGTCTACTGGCGAGGGAAAACAAAGAATACCGCTACGACTACTCTTGTCGAACGGCCGCAATAGGCGGTGAAATTGGTCTCAAAAATCCCCCTGTGTCCCCCTTTACGAAAGGGGGGTAGCAAGACGAATTTGCGCAAACACCGCTGTCTATTTGTAGTAGGGGCAAGGTATGCCTTGCCCCTACGTGAATCCGAAGGCGTGGGCGGGCGGGTTTGAAACTCGCCCCTACGCTACGTACTCTGCACCATGCACTCTGCTCTATGCGCTTTGCCGTTTCACCCCCAGCGTCACCTCATGGCCGCCGAGTTTGAAAGCTTCTTTGTAATCCACGTCGGCGGGCAAGCCTTCGGTCAGCTCGTGGGAGAGCGTTTCCAGGCTGATATATTCGGCAAGGGCAGTATTCTTCATTACCTGGCGGACGTAGTCATCGCCCTCGTAATAGGTGATGATGTGGTCGGCAATCTCAAAATCCGCCGAGCGGCGCATCCCCTGGATGCGGTGGACAATCTCCCGCGCCATCCCTTCTGCTTCAAGCTCAGCCGTTAAGGTAGCGTCGATTGCTGTCGAGGGAGCTATTTTGTCATCTACGACACACCCAGTTTTTTCAGCCAGCTCAGCCAGCCTTTCCGGTGTCTCAAATCTTATCTCCTTAACATTCAGCTCATCCAACACCGCCTGTCTGATTGCCTCGCTTTCCAGCGCTCGCCTGAAACTTGTATCGAAGTAGCACACCTGCAAGGGCTGGCGGACTTTGATGCCGGCCTTGCTGCGGGCAGCCCTACCCAGGCTGGAAACCTTCATCGCGGTGCGGTTTGCCTCAGTCAGTTCCTGGTCGATTTTATCTCGAGCAGCTACAGGGAAATCGGTCAGGTGGACGCTCTCCGGAGCATCGGCTGAGACCGAGCGGACAAGGTTCTGATAAAGCTCTTCAGCTAAGAACGGTGTGAAAGGCGCCATCAGCTTGGCGAGTGTCACCAGGCATTCGTAGAGCGTGTTGTAAGCGGAGAGCTTATCCGTATCGTTCTCGCTCTTCCAGAAGCGGCGGCGGCTGCGGCGCACATACCAGTTAGAGAGGTTATCCACGAATGTCTCGAGCTTACGCCCGGCGCCTGTCGGGTCATAATTATCATTTCCGTTGGTAACGTCATCGATTAGCTGATTTAGTTCAGAGAGTATCCACCGGTCAAGCTCGGGGCGCACCGATGGGGCCGGCGCCGAGCCGGGAACAAAGTTATCGATGTTGGCATAGGTAACGAAGAAAGAGTATACATTCCAGAGAGTGAGCAGGAACTGCCGGGTGATATCCTGTACCATCCTGGTATCAAAGCGCCGCACCATGCCGGGAGGGGCGGAAGTGAAACAATACCAGCGCAGGGCATCGGCGCCGTGTGTCTGGACGACCTTCATCGGGTCGACGACGTTCCCACGGCTCTTGCTCATTTTCTTACCCTCGGCATCGAGGACAAGCTCCAGGCAAATGCAGTTCTTGAAGCTGGGACGGTCGAAAAGCATGGTGGAGACGGCGTGCAAGCTATAGAACCAACCCCGGGTCTGGTCAACGCCCTCACAGATAAAATCAGCCTGTTTTGCTTCCGTATCAAACAAGTTTTTATTTTCAAGAGGATAGTGTAGTTGTGCAAACGGCATTGAACCTGAATCGAACCAACAGTCTATGACCTCGGGCTGACGCCTCATTTTGCCGCCGCATTTGGAACAGGCAAAAGAGACTTCATCAACGAACGGACGATGCAGGTCCAGAGGCTCTCTGAGTCCGGTAAAACCCGGTTTTGCCTCGAGCTCTGCAACACTCCCGATACATTCAAAACTGCCGCACTTTTCACAGCACCAGATAGGCAGTGGAGAACCCCAGTAGCGTTCGCGTGCGAATGCCCAATCGACATTGTTTTCAAGCCAATTGCCGAAGCGGCCGTACTTGATGTGCTGCGGGTACCAGTTTATCTCGGCATTGCCGGAGATAAGCCTGTCTTTGACGGCTGTGGTGCGGATATACCAGGTCTGCTTGGCGTAGTAGAGCAGGGGCGCATCGCAGCGCCAGCAGAACGGGTAAGTATGCTTGATGGTCTCGCTACGGTAGAGGAGATTTCTATCTTTAAGGTTTTTGGTGATGAGCGGGTCGGCGGCTTTGACAAATTTTCCAGAGAATGAAAAATTACCGGTGATTTTGCCCTGGAGGTCGACATTATGGACAAGGTCAAGCTTGAAATCCTGACCGGCTTGAAAGTCTACTTCTCCATAGGCGGGCGCAACATGGACGATACCGGTGCCGTCTTCCATCGAGACGAAATCGGTCGTGATAACATGATATTTCAGATTCTTATCAGGTTTCTGAGCGGCGAGTTCGGTGCGGTTTTCGAAACGGCGGCGTTCGATTCCGTAATCATGCGGGTTGAATAGAGGTTCGTATTCAACTCCCACCAGTTCTTTGCCCCGGATTCGCGCCAGAACCGCGCTTTCGCCAAGTCCGATGGCGTTCCTTCGGGCATCGGCAAGAACGATATATTCGCCATCTACTTCGACTACGGCATACTCGGCTTCAGCCGCTACCGCCAGAGCGGTATTGCCAGGTAACGTCCAAGGAGTCGTCGTCCAGGCAAGCAGATAGGCGGGCTTATCGAGTTTGAAGCTGCCAACTGATTTCCCGGCGATTATGAATTTGATATAGACCGAGGGGTCTTCAGTATCGTCCTGATAGCCGAGCGCGACCTCGTGAGAACTCAGAGACGTGCCGCAGCGAGGACAGTGCGGAGTGACTTTATAGCCCTGGTAGACCAGTCCCTTGTCCCACATTTGCTTGAGCGCCCACCAGACCGACTCCACATAGGTGTTGTCCATTGTTTTATAGGCATGTTCGAGGTCCACCCAGTAGGCGATGCGTTCCGTGAGGATGTTCCACTCTTTCAGATACTTAAAGACGCTTTCACGCGCACGCTGGTTGAACTGCTCGACGCCGTATTCCTCAATCTGGTCTTTACCGGAGAAACCCAGCGCTTTTTCCACCTCAAGCTCCACGGGCAGGCCATGCGTGTCCCAGCCAGCAACGCGGGGCACATAGAAGCCCTTCATCACTTTGTAGCGGACTATCACATCTTTGTAGGCTCGCGCCAGCACGTGATGAATGCCTGGATTTCCGTTAGCAAATGGCGGTCCTTCATAAAAGACAAACCTGGGTTTGCCTTCACGAGATGTGACACTCTTTTCAAAGATACCGTGCTCCTTCCACAGACCGAGTATCTTCTCTTCGAGCTTTGGAAAATCCACCTTGCTGCTTACAGGTTGAAACATATTGAACCTCCATTCATAGTGAGCGAAGCCGAACTATAAAAACAATAAGTCCCGTCCTACAGGGACGGGACTTAAAAAGTTCCCGCGGTACCACCCCGCTTTCCCGATTAAAATCGGGACTCTCGTCAGGGCACGATATTTATGCCCCCGTCTCCGGTAACGGTTGACGAAACCGACCAGGTCTACAGAGGTTGTCATGCTGTCCCGATTATATCGGGACGACTTGTCGGGACGAAGCATCTCAGGGAGGGGTGAGACAAATAATCTGGGATTCCCCACCCAGATTGCTTCGCCTTCCGCCTGCGGGCGGAATGGTCTCGCAATGACGACCTCTTTCGGCTGGCAGCTCAGGAGTGATTTTCAAGGGGGCTTCCACGTCTGCTCACACCAGACCCTTCGATTTCCCTCAGGGTAAACCAGACTCGCTGGGTGTCCGCTTGCCCTCTACTCTTCTCCATCAACGCCTTTAATGAATAAAGGTTAACACAATATGGAAAATAAAGTCAAACATTTTGTCATTGAGAGACCCCGATTCCATCGAGACGAAGCAATCTCGATGATGATTCATATAGATTGCCACGTCCGCCGCTGGCGGTCTCGCAATGACAAGAGGAGGATTGCCACGCTTCGCCCGCAATACTACAAAGAAGGTTTGGCTGCCTTTAGTTATTCCCTTCTGTCTTTGTCATAGCCGTTTCAGTAAAATGACCGTCTTCTTTCCCATTCAGCTCAACGATGTCTTCCGAGTGGACGGGCATAAACCATTTCTGGGCGATAAAGGTGGGTATCACGGCACTGGCGATGACCACGCCCACCAGCAGGGAATACTGCACCTGGTCGATAATTCCTGAAGTCAAACCGAAAACACTGGCAATGGTACCGAACGTGAGACCTGTGCTCATCAAGAGGGTTGTGTACATAGCTCCCCGGGGAATGAATTTCTTGGAAAGGAAGAATACCCCTACGAACTTGCTGACCATCTTCAGGCCGAAAAGAATCAGGAAAAGGCCCAGCGCCGAGAGAATCAAGGGGAAAGAGACTCTCAAGCCGCCGACGATGAAGAAAGCAGGGGTGATTATGGCATAAGCGACAGTACGCAGCTTATTCCGGACCGATTTGGTCTCCGAGGTCTCTCTGAAGTGTGGTGACATCAGTAAGCCGAGTATGAATGCCGGCAGCACGGCGTGGCCGTCTCCCAGCCGGGCAAAATACATAAACGCCAGCAGGAGGAGAAACAAATATTTAATCTCCGGCTCCACTACCTTACCCTTGAGACGCGGGTTATCGAAGACCAGGTGAGAGAATCTGGTGGCAAAAACTATTACGACAATGGAAACCACGATGAAGACCAGGGTATAAAGCGTGGGTTTTACGAAAAGAATGCTCAATGTCAGTGCCGTGCCCATATCGGTAATGAAGGTAGAAGCCATAAGTAGCTTGCCAATCTGGGTGTTTGCCAGTCCGGTCTCTACAAGCACCGAATAGACGACAGCCAGCGAGGTGGTTGAAAGCGCCGTGCCTGCCAGCAGGGATGCTTGCAGGCTCCAGTGAGCAACAAAATAAGTGTATCCAGCTACGACCAGGAAGGGAGCCAGAAATGAAAAGAAGCCGATGAGAAAGCTCTCTTTGAACTTCTCTCTCATCAGTTTGGTATCGATCTCGGTGCCAGCCAGAAAGGTGAGAGTAATGCCGCCGAAGCCCGCCAGGTAGGTCATCCAGTCCTGTGCGTGCAGACCAAAGGAGCCCGCCGCGGCTCCCAGGACTATCTCGATAATGGCCACCGATAGCCCCAGCTTCAGCGAGACAAGGCTGGCCGCGAGGACGATGGCTCCCATAACCAGAGGAATGATACTATCGCTCATACTAACTATTGGCCTGTTACTTAGTTCTCCCGTCACGGCAGGATTCAGCGTTCGACCGAGTTCACGCCGAAGGCTCGAGGGCAACAAAAAGCTTCTACCGACGGGATGCCAGTAGAAGCTATCAGTCCCGATTTCATCGGGGCGGTTCAGGAATTATCGATTGTCCTGGGCGAGCTTCATCGCCAATAATTGCCTATTCTATCACCAGCAAGGTCGGTGGTCAATTTTTCCTGCTTCGGGTATATTTAAGATATGGAACTCGATAACGCAATGTATTTTCAGAGCCGTCAGGAATGGCGAGAATGGCTGGAACAGAACCAGGACAAGGCCAAAGAGGTATGGTTCATTCACTACAAAAAGGATAGCGGCAAGCCTTCGGTAAGTTATGATGATGCTGTCGAGGAGGCTTTGTGTTTCGGCTGGATCGACGGCTTGATGAAAAAAATCGACGAGGAAAGATTCGCCAACAGGTTCTCTCCCCGGAAAGCTAAGAGCCGCTGGTCGAAGACAAACAAAGAAAAGGCCGAGAAGCTGATTAATGAAAACAAGATGGCGCCGGCGGGGCTGGCGAAAATCGAAGAAGCCAGGCAAAGCGGCGCCTGGGATAATGCCTATGCTACCAGAGAGACGCTAGAGATTCCCACCGACCTGAAAGAGGCTCTATCGGGCAATAAGGAAGCCTGGAATAATTTTCAACGTTTCACTAATTATCAGCGAAACAGCTACATCCACCATGTAAACGATGCCAGAACTCCCGGAACAAGACAAAGGCGAATCGCCTGGGTAGTCGCCCGCCTCTCAAACCCTGGCGGGCAAGCCCGCATAGCGATGAGCAAGAAGCCAGGAATGATTTAGACGTTAGTCTCGCTGCTGCTAGCTTCGAGGAATGTTAAGTCTCTTCCACCATTACCGCAACCCAAATCTCCAGAAACTGGTGCAGAATACGAGCGCTGGCGCCCCAGATCAGGTCGGTCTTGTAGCTGTAAGAATACGTAGTCACGGTCCGGCCACGCAGGGTCTCGGTCTCCTCGGTCATGCAGCTTTTATTGAGCAGCGCTGAAATGGGGATTTGGATTATTTGCGCAACCTCCCTCGGGTCGGGCGTAAAGCGATAGGGCCAGGAGATGGCCGCTACAAAGGGAGTAATAATATAGTTAGAACCGATGGTGGGGAAATCATCGAGTTCGCCGAGCACTTCGACATCTTTAGCCGCCAGCCCGATTTCTTCAGCGCTCTCCCTGAGAGCCGTATTCAGCAAAGTTTCGTCTTCCTCTTCATAAGCCCCACCGGGGAAAGATATCTCACCCTTGTGCAGCTTCACCCGGTGCGTCCGGGTGGTGAAGATAACATGGTATTCCCCGTCTTTGATGAAGATGGGTATCAGGACTGCCGATGGTATCAGGCTGGTATCGAGGTTACGCAGTTTCCGATGCCGTGAGAGAGCCTGCTGCAGTTTTTCTATATTCATCTTATCTTATCACCGAAATCCAAAGTTCAAAGTCCAAATGTCAAATGAAATTCAAATATCAAAATCCACACCCTGTCATTCCGTGCTTGACACGGAATCCAGGAATACCTGCCCTCCAGGCTGCTGGCATTCTGGATACCGACTTTCGTCGATATGGCGTAACCTACAAGACACTTTCTTCTCTTGGCTCTTGGGCTTGGTTTTACCTTCGCGCTTTGGCATTCGGACTTTCTACGTAAGTGCCTTGACCATATAGTCTGCCTGCAAGCGATAGCCGGCTTCGGAACGGTAGTATTCGCGGGCGCCCACTCCGCTGAGCACCGACATCCGCTCTGCCTTAAATTCTTCGTTGGCAATCCGCTCGGCTTCGGTGAGCAACGCCTTGCCCAGCCCTTTGTGCTGGGCAGCTGTTTTGTTTTGCTGTCTCAAGGGCACTTCACTACCGTATATATGCAACTCCCTGATTAACGCCGTTTTGCCATTGGCCGGTTCGCCCAGCCCGGCAATTTCCCCGGATTGAATCCTCATCCGCAGCAAGCCGAAGAGCGTCTTATCGTCATCTTCAAAAGAAAGGAAGATTTCCGTGCCGTCAGAGGCCCGGTAATCCGTTCTTGCCAACCGGGGCGGGCCCGGTTTATAGCCGATTCTGACCCGGTGGCCATATTCCCGGCACCGGATACACTGGCATTCGGCGCCGGCTGCCTTCATTCTCTCTTTCACCACATCCCGCAAGGAATCCTTCAAGCCACCGACGATGAAATCCGAGGGGATGTCACGCAGCACGCGTGAAATTCTGACATAGGGAGGCACTATTGCTTTAATATCGGCGACGAGCGCAGTCATTGTTTCGTCCGGATATGGCCGGTAGCGTCCTTCCTGAAACCACCTTTCCAGTTCGGTACCTTCGACCACCATAGTCGGGTATATTTTCAAGCCGTCCGGCCGGAAGCACTCGTCGCTAAAGAGCATACCGGATAGCGCCAGGTCTTTCTCAGGCGTCGAGCCGGGCAGCCCCGGCATCCAGTGGTAGTGCACCTTCAAGGCATGCTCCCTGAGCAGGCGGGTGGCTTGAACGACATCCTCTACGGTGTGTCCCCTTCTGACCAGCCGGTAGATTCCATCATCCAGCATTTGAACGCCAAGCTCCACCCGGGTGGCGCCGAATTCAAGCATTCTATCTATCTGCTCCTTTTTACACCAGTCGGGGCGGGTCTCGATGCAGAGACCGGTGCAGCGATGCTCGGCTTGCTCATTAAGCTGCTTCGCCTCAGCCAAATCGGCCGACTCTCGGCCGTTTAAGGCGTCGTAGCAGCCCTTGATAAATTGATACTGGTAGTCTACGGGGTAAGCCAGGAAAGTGCCCCCCATGACTATCAGTTCAATCTTGTCGGTGGGGTGCCCCATTTGGGAGAGCATCTTCAATCTCAATCTGACCTGCTGCGCCGCGTCGAATTCGCATTGTCTCGCCCGAATCACCGCCGGCGAGCGGGGGGTATAGCTGCGGGGGGTAGCCGAAAAACTGGGACAATAGACGCACTGCCCCGGGCAATCCAGCGGCCCGGTCATGACAGCTACCGGCGTCACCCCTGAGATTGTTCTTGTAATTTTTCTCATACTGTGCTTTTCTGTTGTTAGGTTAACCTATCCCCCTGCCCCCTTCCCTTACCAAGGGGAGAGGGACAAAGGGTGAGGGGTTTACCAACCTATTAATTAATAGATTGGAGTTTAGAAGATTGCGACCTATGCCGACACTAAGAGAAGTATACGATAAGATTGCCCCCGCCCGCTACAATCTGCGCCACTGGAGCAGGTTCCGGCCTGAGCTTGAGGCGATGGCAGCGAAGTGGCAGCGGGGCCGGCTGCTTAACCTGGGTTGCGGTCACGGCGCCGATTTTCTGCCCTTCAAGGATGCCTTTGAACTTTACGGGGTAGATTTCTCTTCGACTATGCTCGAACTGTCCCGGAAATACGCCGGGAAATTTGATTTCACCGCCAATCTGGTGCAGGCCGATGTCAGCCGGCTGCCCTTCTCCAGCGAATCCTTCGATTGGGCAATCTCGATAGCGACCTATCATCATCTGGAAAGCCAGGAAGCCAGAGAAGGAGCTTTCACCGAGTTGAGGCGGGTTCTGAAGCCGGGTGGGGAGGCTCTTATCACTGTCTGGAACCGCTGGCAGCCCTGGTGGGGAGGGGGCAGGGGGATGAATACCTTCTGGTTCAGGGGCAAGGAAGGCGCCGTGCCCTGGCAAGCCGGCAATGAGACTCTTTACCGCTATTACTACTTCTTCTCGTACCCAGAGCTAGAGAAGCTGGCCCGGCAGACCGGCTTTCGGGTGCTCAAGTCTTTCCCGGAAAGGTCTTACCGCTTCCCGGTCAAGTTCTTTTCCAGGAATATCTGTTTGCTGGTGAAGAAAGCGTTCTAGATATGGTATGCTTATAGCGTAAGCTCGAAACAAAGTTTTAGGGAGGAGTGTTTAGTGGATAATATCGTGGCGAATCTGCCTTTTATCTTATTAGCCATTGCTATGGTAGTTCTTCAGTATTTCTTGAGAAAACGGCGCGGGCCGGCGGGCACGCAGCAGGAAATCGTCCAGAACCTGCTGGCCGAAGCCAGGCTCGACCTCAGGATGGCTGAAGTTTTTGATTTCAGCCCACGGGCGAAAAGGTTTATGACGACAACCTGGCAGCTTAATAAGAATAAGCTGGATTTTCTGGACAAATCGCTCCAGGACAGTGTATCAAATGCTTTTATGATGGCGGAGGATGTTAATCAGCAGATAGCTGCGGCTAAGAAGTATAAATCGACCAGTTATCTGGTCAGCGTAGATATAGACAAACTGAAAGGGCTGCTGTCTAAGAGCCAGGAAGGACTGGAGCAGTGGCTTCTCTTAAAAGTAGGGTCGAAAAACCCTGCGGTGAAAGCCCCCGGTTTGTTCGATGATTTGCTGGGTAAGCGCTAAAAGAAGCTTACTCCGGAAGAATCGTCTTAGCTGTGATTGCCCGGCGTTTCGAGTAGGCTTCCTTCAGTTGCTGGAAGCGAGCCTGGAATGATTCCGAGGTAATCTTATCCGTGGACATGATTAAGGCGTCCTCTCGGTTATCTGTGTAATAGCCTCGTCTCACGCCCACCTGGGTGAAACCGTATTTAGAATAGAGCATTTGGGCGCCAGTATTAGAGACGCGCACCTCCAGGGTTAGGATGCTCGCCTTTAATTTCATCGCCAGCTCTACCGCCGAAATAATTAGCATTTCTCCAATCCCCTGTCTGCGGTAGGCTTCCCGCACTGCGATACTGGTAATATGGGCCTCATCAGCCATAATCCAGCAGCCGATAAAGCCGATGATGTATTCGTCGTTCGAGGGCGGCACCTGGTCGGAGGAACGGTTGCGGTCGAAGAGCCGCTTTAATCCGGATATAAACCCTTTGGCAGGCGCGCTGTTTTCCGTGGTGGCAATTTTCTCTTCGTCACAGACTACGCAATAGTGCGCCGTCTGGTTCCGCAGTTCATTCAGGTAGTTAGGCGGCGGCCATTGCGTAGGGAAGGCTTCGCGGTCGATATCCGTAACCTGTTCGATGTCTTCCTTACACATCCGGCGCAAATAGTAAGCCACGTTCCAAGTCTCCTGTAATTCCTTTAAAATTATTGTAGCATATTCAAAAGTCAACATAAAACACGAGGGCGTTTAACAACGCTCGCAATGACGGCACTCCTGCTGTTGCCGCAGTTATTAAACACCTTCAACACCATCTTTTGGGTAGGCTGTCGTTCGCCGCAAGCTATCTTTTAACCCCACTCATTCGTTATAATAATTGCACAGGGTAACCCCTGAACGCCGGGGCGGCCCCATTTAGAGCTTAAGCTCTGACTAGCAGGAGTTGTCGGGTGCAAGACGAAGAGGCACTTGTCCAGAAAGCCAAGCAACGCGACCAGAAGGCTTTCGCCCAACTATACGAAGGGTATTTCGACAAGATTTATCGTTATATTGTGATTAAGATAGGTAACCAGGCAGAGGCAGAAGATATGACTCAGCAGGTATTTCTTAATGCCCTCCAGTCTATCTCTTCTTATAAGTGGCAAGGGGTGCCATTCTCCGCCTGGCTCTACCGTATCGCCCATAACCAGGTGGTGGACTACTTGAGGAAAAAGTCGAAGCGGCCGGCGGCCATCGAGGATGATACTGCTAATATCAGGGATAGCAAAAGGCATAGCGACCCTCAGGAAATGACGGAATTGAATCTCGATATCGAGCAGCTGGCGGCGGCCACTCAGAAACTTACCGAGGCTCAACGGGAGGTGATTTCCCTGCGGTTTAGCAGCGACTTATCGACTGCCGAGGTGGCTAAAATTATGGGCAGGAGCCAGGGTGCAATAAAAGCTTTGCAACACAGCGCCATCCTGGCTTTACGCAAGGCGCTGGTGGTGGAAATTAATGAATAAACAAACGGAATTCGATGGCGTTCTTGATGAGTGCCTGGAGCGCCTCCTGGTCAAGAATGAGACTATAGAGCAGTGTCTCCAGAGCTTCCCACAATATTCGGCTGAGCTAAAGCCGCTGCTTGAGACGGCTCTGGCTGCCCGGCAGGCATCGGCGGTCCAGCCTCGGCCCGAGTTCAGAGACCGGGCTAGATATGAGTTCAACTCGGCCCTTCAAGAGATGGGGCGCAAGAAAGGCCGGATCGCCTTTAACTGGGGCTGGCAGCCGCGCTGGGTGACTGCTCTGGTTATTATCCTTATTGTCTCGCTGGTCGGAAGTGGTACCGTGGCCGCCGCTGCCGGCAGTATGCCCGATAGCCCTCTTTATTCGGTGAAACGGGCTACCGAGCGGGTTGAGCTAACGCTTACCTTCTCCGAGCTTAGTAAGGCGGAGCTTCAGACCAGACTGGCCGGTAAGAGGGTATCGGAAATTGCTTACCTGGCAGAAGCGGGCAAGCCGGAAAAAATAGCCGAGCTAGCCGAGAGTCTGAATAATCACCTATCCGAGATAGCCTTTCTCGTCTCTCCGCCCGTCACTGTGAGCAGTCTGGCGGTCCCAGCGCCGACGCAGGCGGAGCGGGCAACCGTTCCTGAGCCGGCCGCTGCTCCTGCGCCGCTACCAACGCCTGCACCGGTCGCTCCCGGAAAACCTGCCGAAGTTAAGGAAAAACAAGAAACCAAGGAAACCGCCGTTCCCCAAAAGGAAAGGGCGGGCGGCAACGTGACATCGCAAGAAGAGCGCAAGAAGGAAACTGCTGAAGACCGCTCGCGAGAGGACCGTCGTGCCAGGCTGAAGACCACTGTGGAGAGCCAGGCCAAGGACAATATCGCCCGCCTGAGAGCCTTGCTGGAGACAGCTCCTGAATCGGCCAAACCTGCCCTGAAGCGAGCGCTCGAAAGCTCTGAAGCTGAATATAAGAAAGCTGTCGAGGCGCTAGACGAGGATGACTGATGACTAAGGGAAAGCGCTAGTGTGGTGAATCGCAAATAACGTTAGCCCCGCATTCACCCATTCCGGCGGAAGCCGGAATCCAGGCCGTATCTGGATACCGACTTTCGTCGGTATGGTTACCGTGGAGAGCTAACGAAGTGTTAGATACATCACACACTAGAAAGTTCCGGAGTCTTAACCAGTTTTTAATAGTTTGCCTCTATAATCATAATTAAAAACTGAGAATCAGGAGGTGAAAACGATGTGGAAAAATAAGAAGGTGCTCATTATTGCCCTGGTGGCTGCCGTCCTGGTGATAGCGAGTATCGGAGGGGTTGCCTTAGCCCGGGCCGGAGCCGTGAATAGCGGCCAGCCCAAAACGCTGGCGGACGTAACCGGGAATACCACCCAGCCCAGGAGTTTGCTGGCCAGGGTGGCGGAAATCCTGGGTATCGACCAGCAGACTCTTGAAGCCGCTGTCAAACAGGCGAAGGCCGAGCAGCAGCTTGAGGTCTTGAAGAACCGCCTGCAGAAGCTCGTCGAGGCTGGCAAGATAACCCAGGCGCAGGCCGATGCCTACCTTAGCTGGGTGCAATCGAAGCCGGACTTGGGACCGTATCAGCAGCAACTTAAAGAGTGGGCACAGGCGAGGCCGTCCGTACCGCAGGAATTGAAGGACTGGCAGCAGACCCGACCCGACGTACCGCTGCAAGCTCCCGGTGCCCGTGGGCCCCGCGGTATGAGGCAGCCAGGCGGTATGCGAGGAATGATACCGCCGAGATTGCCCGCACAATAATCCGCAAAGCGTAAAGACCGTAAATCGGTTGAATTGAAAAGGAAGAGTAGGGGAGGCTAAACGCCTCCCCTACTCTTTAGCAAGTCCAAAATTAACAATTTCTTAATATTTGTGTTATAAATTAAATTGATGGCAGGTAAAAGAGTCCTCGTTGTCGACGATGATGTCAAGACGGTAGAGCTGGTGAAGCTCTATCTCAACCGGGATGGCTACCGGGTGCTCACCGCGAATGACGGATTGGAGGCTCTCCGTCAGGCCAGGGAAGCCCATCCCGACCTGATTGTGCTCGACCTGATGCTGCCCGGCATGGACGGTCTTGATATCTGCCGCACCATCCGGGAAGAATCCGATGTACCTATTATTATGCTGACCGCCCGAGCTACTGATGAGGATAAGCTTGCCGGCCTGGGTCTGGGGGCGGATGATTACGTAACCAAACCATTCAGTCCCAGGGAACTGGCAGCCAGGGTTCGCGCCGTGCTACGCCGCCTGCCCGGTGAGCGAGGTCCGGATGAAATCAAGCATGGCGGCATTACCGTAAACTTTCGCAGTCATGAGGCGTTTCTCGATGGGAACCCTATCAGCCTGACGCCGGTGGAATTCAAGCTGCTGGGCGTGATGGTGAAAGAGCCGGGCCGAGTCTTCAACCGCGAGCAGCTCATCGAAGAGGCTCTGGGATATGATTTTGAGGGGTTTAACCGCACTATCGATGTTCACATTCTTAACCTGCGCCGCAAACTTGAGCCGGACCCATCCCACCCCCGGTATATCAGGACAATCTACGGGGCCGGTTACAAGTTCTTAGAGGCAGGCCGTGATACATAGTTTGCGCTTTCGTCTGCTGGTGGCTTTCACTATTGCTATACTGTTAGCAATCGGCTCGACATTCTTCTTTCTCAGCACGGCAATCAGAGGCGAGATAAGACAGTTCGGAGAGCGAGCCGACCAGCTACGCGTTGCCAGAATGGAAACCGAGTTGGCTCGTTTCTACCTCCGCTTCCGGAGTTGGCAGGGGATTCAGCCTGCCGTCGAGCAATGGGGTAATCTCTACGGCCAGCGGATTGTGCTCACCGATAGCAGGGGAGTGGTTGTCGCTGATTCCAAAGGGGAGTCCGTTGGGGAGCAAAGTAGTCCTGACCCTTCAGGTAGGCCCTTATCTATTCCCGGCTTGAGAGGCGACATCGGTACCCTTTATGTTACTCCCAGGCCATCGGCGGAACTGGGAATTCAGTCTCTCGGGGTTCTCTTTGGCGCGATAGGCCGGTTTTTCTTCTGGGGCGCTTTGGTGGCGGGTGCCATTGCCTTGCTCATTACCCTGCTCTTGTCGCAGCGGATTTTATCTCCGGTTCGCGCGCTCACCTCCGCCGCTAGAAGGCTGGGTCAGGGCGATTTTTCCCAGCGAGCCATCATTAAGGATAAGGGTGAACTGGGTGAGCTAGGCCATGCCTTCGATGTCATGGCGGAAAACCTGCAACGCAATGAACAACTGCGTAAGAATATGGTAGCCGATATCGCCCACGAACTGAGGACTCCGCTATCCAATATTAAGGGCTACCTCGAGGCAGTTAGCGATGGGGTAATCCAGCCGGATGCCGATACTGTCCGGAAACTTAATGAAGAAGCGGCGCTGCTTGCCCGGCTGGTGGAAGACCTGCAAGAGTTGAGCTTGGCTGAAGCCGGAACCCTGAAACTGGTCCGCCGAGTAGAGAATATTGCCGGAGTCATCAATCAGACGGTAGCGATGATGCAGCCCAAGGCGGCGGTCAAGGCTCTATCGCTGGTGACCGAGCTACCTGATAAACTGCCGTCGGTGAACATCGATGCCCAGCGCATCAGCCAGGTGCTGAGAAATCTACTGGAGAATGCTATCGCCTACACTCCTGCGGAGGGCAAAATCACGGTGGCAGTTAGCCTGCCGGATGAGCGAGCAATAGAGGTAACCGTGGCTGATACAGGTCAGGGTATTCCTGCCGGGGAACTGCCTCTTATCTTCGAGCGTTTCTATCGGGTAGACAAATCCCGTACCAGGGCTACCGGCGGCAGCGGCCTGGGGCTGACCATCGCCAGGCGTCTTGTCGAAGCCCATGGCGGCCAGATCAAAGCCGAAAGCGAACTGGGTAAAGGGAGCCGCTTTTCAATCACTCTTCCAGTTTTGGCGTAATACGTTGTCACTGCAAGCCCCGATAAATCAGGGTGTGGCAATCTCAAAGATTTATAGAGATTGCTTCGCCTCCCGATTCTATCGGGATGGCTCGCAATGACGGTGGAATGAAAGAGGCCTCGAAATCTTAATAATCGCTTAATATTCCTTGTCCATACTGGATGATGACTCGTATGAATAATACTGGCGGAATTAAAGGGAGGGTAGGGATTAGAATGAAACTCTCAAGAACGGTAATGACAATTCTGGCGCTTGGCGCCACTAGCATTCTGGCACTAAGCTGTGCTCCGAAGCAAGCCTCCACGGCAACTGCACAAAACCAGGAGATAACCATCGAGCGCGGTGACCTGAGTGTAGATATTACCGCCGTTGGCAACCTGGCCCTGGCCGATAAGCAAGACCTGGCATTCGATATTCCCGGAACGGTCGAAGAAGTCCTGGTCGATGATGGAGACAGCGTTGAGAAGGGGCAGGTACTTGCCAGGCTGGATACTTCAGAATGGGAGAAACAACTGACGACCCTGACGCGCCAGGTAACTACCGCCGAGCGCCAGGTAACCTCCGCCCAAAAGCAGTTGCGGGATAAACAAACTGCCGTAACCACCACCCAGAACACGGTCACTTCCAAGGAGTTTTCCATGCGCCAGGCGCAGCTTGACCTCCAGTCAGCGCAGGATGCCGTGACACAAATAGCCGATGTTAAGAAGATACAGGACAAGATAGATAATGCTGAGTATGCCATCAAGTCGGCCAAGAGTATGCTGGCAGGTCAGTTCGGGGGTGGGGCGTCCATTGATTACAATTATTGGAGTCAGTTGAAAGTCAATGCTGAGGCGGAACTGGTTCAGGCCAAGAAAGACATGCAGGGATTACTGGCCAGCGCCAGTCTGACGGTATCGAGTGACGTAGCGCTGGATGTAGCTAAAAAACAACTGGCAGTCGAGCAGAAGCAACTGGGAATCACGCAAGCCCAGCTAGATTTGGAAAATGCCAGGCTGGCTGTGGAGGATGCCCGGAATGCGATAGCTCCAGCACAGCAAGATTTACAGAATGCCCAGGATGACCTCAAGACCGCCCGGGAGAATCTTGATGACGCCGAAAGTTTTGGGCCTGAGATAAAAGCTCCGTTCGATGGCTTTATCACCAAAGTGAGCGTAAAAGGCGGCGATGAGGTGAAGAAGGGAACCATCGCGGTGCAGGTCGCCGACCCGACCAAGTTTGAAGCCGATTTACTGGTCAACGAAACAGATATTTCTAAGATAAAGCTGGGAGCAATCGCCTCGGTAGACCTGCAAGCCGTAACGGGAGTAAGCCTGTCGGCAACCGTTACTCATATCGCCCCGACAGCCACCATTCAGCAGGGCGTGGTCAATTATAAGGTGACTGTTGGAATCCAGTCGCTTCAGCCGATTGCTCAGGCACAGCGGCAAGTGAGCGCCGATTTTGGCGGGGGGAGTGCCAACCTGACTCAGGAGCAGATTAATCAATTGAGACAGCAAAGACAGCAGGCCCCGGGCGGACAGTTCGGCAGGCAGGGAGCGGCGTTCGGTGGTGCAAACCTGACGCAGGAACAGATTGCCCGGATTGCTCAGCAGAGACAGGCAGCGGGGGGCGCTGCACCTACACAGGAGCAGATTAACCAACTGATTCAACAGAGGCAGCTGGCGTTGGCGGGAGGGCAGACTCAGCCAGGCGCCGGACAGCCGGGCGGGCAATTTCAGAGGAGAGCAACGGCTGCATCGGATTTCAGGCTGGCTGAGGGAATGACTGTTACAGTGAACCTTCCCGTAGACAGCCGCACTAACGTGCTGCTGGCGCCCAACGCCGCCATCACTACGAAGGCAGGGCAAACTTCTGTCAAGGTGGTCAAAGCGGATGGCGCTACCGAGGACAGGGTGATAGAGACCGGAATCAGCGACTTCCAGTACACCGAGGTCATCAGCGGGCTAAGCGAAGGCGAAAAGGTGATGGTGACCCGGACGACTGCGACGCCCTCGACGAATACAAACCGGCAAACGAACCCGGTCCGGGGCGGGGGAGTGATATTCGGCAGATGATTCGTCTAGAAAATATCTCTAAAGTCTACCCTATGGGCAAGAGAAAGCTGACTGTGCTCAATGGGGTAAGCGTGAATATCGAACGCGGCGAGATGGTCGCCATTATGGGTCCATCCGGCTCGGGCAAGTCGACTATGCTCAATCTCATTGGTTGTCTCGATAAGCCGACCTCGGGCAGCTATTATCTGGAGGATAAAGAAGTCAGCCGTCTCAACAGTGGCGAATTAGCTCAGGTAAGAAGCCAGAAGATTGGTTTTGTCTTTCAATCTTTCAATTTGCTGCCCCGTCTCTCAGCGCTGGCTAATGTCGAACTGGGTATGAGGTATGCCGGCGGTGTCGACCGCCGGCAGGCCAGAGAGGCTCTGGAAAAGGTGGGGCTCGCCGACCGGACCAGCCACCGCCCGAACGAACTTTCGGGCGGGGAGCAGCAGCGGGTTGCCATCGCCCGGGCGCTGGTCAAAAATCCCCCCTTGCTGCTTGCCGACGAGCCTACGGGCAACCTGGATAGCCATTCCGGCGAGGAGATAATTCATATTCTTACCTCTCTCCATGCCGAGCAGGGCATTACCCTGGTTATGATAACTCATGAGCTTAAGATTGCCCGCTACTGCCAGCGCATCATCCACTTTAGCGACGGACAGGTAGTCAAGGAGGAGAAGGTATGAAGCGGTGGTTTGAACCTGTGACAACCGCCTGGCTGGGTGTCGTTACTCATAAACTGCGCAGCTTTCTGACTATCCTGGGCATCGTTATCGGCGTGGCTGCCGTGATTACCCTGATGTCTATCGGCAGAGGCGCTCAGCAGCAGATTCTTTCAAATATTTCCAGTCTCGGCTCGAACCTGATTACCATTCGGCCCGGGGCTACCAACTTCGGGGGGGTCAGGGGGGCCGTCGGCAGCGGCAGTACGCTCACTCTGGAAGACGCTGCGGCGATAAGCGAGCAGATTCAATACGTGGATACAGTGGCACCTACCTACTCGACATCGTTCCAGGTGGTTGTCGGAGCACAGAATACCCGTACTCAGGTTACCGGAGTAACTACCGGCTATCAGGATACCAACAATCTGAAAGTTGCCGATGGCGCTTTCATCTCCGATTACGATTATCAGCGCGGCGCTAAAGTGGCCGTAATAGGGTCGAATGTGAAGGATACCCTGTTTGCAGATACCGACCCGCTCGGGCAACAGATACGGATGGGCAATTATGTCGTTCGCGTTATCGGCATCCTCGAAAGCAAGGGGTTGTCCTTGGTCGGCTCGGCCGATGATGCCATTCTCATCCCGCTGACGGCGCTGCAGCAGATGTCAGCCCAGACACGCACCAGCCGCGGCGACCACGTGGTGTCATCAATATCGGTGGCAATAAGCGATGATAAGCAGGCGACTTATGTCAGTGATGAAATCACCACACTGCTTCGTTCCCGCCACCAGCTTGGACCGGGAGTCGATAACGACTTTAATATTCTTTCTCTGCAAGAGATTGCCAGCACCATCTCGCAAACAATAGGCACGATGACCCTCCTGCTCGGCGCTATCGCCGCCATCTCGCTGCTGGTGGGGGGTATCGGGGTGATGAATATCATGCTCGTTTCGGTACTGGAAAGGACGAGAGAGATAGGCATCCGCAAAGCGCTGGGAGCCAGAGAGAGGGATATCTGGGGGCAGTTCCTTATCGAGGCGGCGCTTCTTACCTTTGCAGGCGGCATCATCGGGGTCGGTCTGGGCTGGTTAATCGCTGCTTTTGTAAATCGCACCGGAGCGCTGAGCACAGTAGTTTCGCCTGATATAGTCATTCTGGCCGTTTCAGTATCGGTCGGCATCGGGCTTTTCTTCGGCTTCTATCCGGCCTGGAATGCCTCACGCCTCAATCCTATCGATGCCCTAAGGTCCGAATAACGGCTGTAATTGTTTCCTGTTGGCTCTTATGTAATACGTTTGTAACTATTTGCGCCTGAATTTTATGACTTTTTAATGCTTTACGGCTCACAATAATGAGGGCGTATTCTCAACCGAAACATACGCTTGGACTAACCGATTGGCAAGTCTTACGTTATACCATATTGGCAAGAAACTAAGAAAAGGAGTAAGCAATGGGCAAGAGGTGGTTATTAGTCACAGGCTTAGTCTTGATAATAAGTATTGTCGGTCTGACCGGTTGCCAACCTGATAGTACCGTTTCCGGGCAAGTTACCGGGTTCAACTTTAGCGGACAGCAGGAAGGAATCGTTGTCTCAGGGTCAGGCAAGGTGGCTGCAGCGCCCGATATCGCTACCCTCCGGTTAGGCATCGAGGCTCAAGAAGCTACTGTTGCTGAAGCTCAAGCACAGGTGGCCGGAGCCATGGAGAGGGTTATGGCATCCCTGACCGGTAACGGAGTAGCCAAGAAAGATATTCAAACCCAGTTTTTCAATATTTCCAAGGTGACCCGCTTCGACGAAAAGGGCCAGCGTGAGGTGGTCATCGGCTACCGGGTAACCAATATAGTGGCTGCCAAGCTCAGGGATATCAGTAAAGCCGGCGGCATCATCGATGCCGTGGCTGCGGCAGGAGGCGATTTAACCCGGATAGACGCAATCAATTTCTCTGTAGAAGACCCAACTGAATTCCATAACCAGGCCAGAGAACTGGCGATGGAAGATGCCAAAGCTAAAGCAAAGCAGCTGGCTGACCTGGCCGGTGTGACCCTGGGCAAGGCAACCTTTATTTCAGAGACTTCCTTCACACCGCCAATCCCGTTTCCTGCAGGTGGCTTTGAAAGGGCCGCCCTGGCCGTTGCAACGCCAATTAGCCCCGGGGAGACCGAAATCGTCACCACGGTCCAGGTAACCTTCTCCATCAAATAACCGTTGATTTATTTTCCCACTCGTCCATCCGTCCTTCCACGAGTGGAAGGACGGATGGCTGCGAAGGGTTGGACAATCTTTTCCCTTTCGGGCTGCCATTATGTTATGGAACGTGGACACCCTATTGACAACTCCTCATGAATAGTGGTAGTATTAATCTGCGTTAATATGCCTTCAAAGAATTTCTGCATTTTTTATTCCAAAATTCCCCACTAGCCACAGCATTTTTGTGGCTCGTTTTGTTTGAATCGCTGTCAGAAAGTCCAGAGCAATAATCCATTTTAAGGAGTTGAGCAACAAATGGTTATTTCATTGACAACGCCTGCCGGGAAATCACCTGCCCTCAGTGCCAGAAAGTCATATGCCAGATTGCCTGAAATCATATCTGTCCCTAATCTGATAAAAGTCCAGCTAGACTCATTCGCCTGGTTCCAGCAGGAAGGACTGAAGCAATTACTTGAAGAGATATCGCCCATCACTGACTTCACCGGCAACAGGCAGGAAATCAGCTTTGTCAGCTACGAATTCCGGGAACCGCGTTATTCGGAGCAGGAATGCAACCAGCGAGACCTGACCTACTCGGCTCCTCTTTACATTAAGGCGAGGCTGCTGATAAAAGCAACCGGTGAAATCAAGGAGCAAGATATCTTCTTCGGTGATATTCCTTTGATGACTACTAACGCCACCTTCATCACCGGTGGTGCGGAGCGGGTAGTGGTAAGTCAGTTACTCCGTTCCCCAGGCGTTTATTTTATCGGTGAAGAAGAATCGGGCAGCGGCCAGGAACTTTGCCGTGCCAAGCTAGTCCCCGACCATGGCGCCTGGCTGGAGTTCGAGAGCAGCAGCCAGGACGTAATATCGGTAAAAATAAATGGGAAACGGAAAGTGCCGGCGACAACGCTGTTGCGCGCTATCGGCTACAGCACCGATGAGGCAGTACTTGAGCTTTTCTCCAAAGAAGATAATAATCAGGACCATCAGTACATCAGGTCTACCATGGAGCGTGAGCCTTCGGTCAGGGATGAGTCCGAGGCTTTGCTCAGCATTTATCGGAAGTTGCGCCCGGGGAATCCGCCCAGCCTCGATAATGCCAAGAAGCTGGTTGAAAGCATGTTCTTCGACCCTCTGCATTATGACCTGGGGTATGTCGGGCGTTATAAACTAAATAAGCGGCTGGGGATCAGTGTTCCGGAAAACCGGAGGGCTCTCACCAGAGAAGATATCGTAGAAATAATCCGCCGTATCATTATGGTCAACAATGGCACCGACAAGGCTGATGACATCGACCATCTGGGCAACCGGAGAGTGCGTACTGTCGGTGAGCTGATTCAAAACCAATTTCGCATCGGTCTGGTGCGCCTGGAGCGGGTAGCCAAGGAGCGCATGAGCACGATTCCGGCCGAAGCCGCCACTCCCAGCGCCCTCATCAATATCCGTCCTGTAGTGGCGTCTATCAGGGAGTTCTTCGGCAGCTCTCAGCTATCACAGTTTATGGACCAGACCAACCCTCTGGCCGAACTGACTCACAAGCGCCGCCTTTCGGCAATGGGTCCTCGGGGACTATCCCGCGACCGCGCCGGATTTGAAGTGCGGGATGTCCACTTTTCTCATTACGGCCGAATCTGCCCTATCGAGACACCAGAAGGACCGAATATCGGCCTCATCGGCTCCCTGGCTACCTACAGCCGGATTAACCAGTATGGTTTCATCGAGACTCCCTACCGCAGGGTCATTTCCGAGCTAGATGATAACTTTGACAAGCTGGAGGATAGAGTCGCCAGAGAAGCAGTAACTGATAAAGGTAAAGTAATCATAAAAGCCGGAGAAACTATCACTGCCGCGCATGTCAAAAAAATGGCCAAGCTATCTGTCACTGTAAAGGTGAAACCTTTTGTTTCCGATGAGGTGGTCTACCTGCCGGCTGACGAGGAAGATAAATACACCATCGCCCAGGCTAACGCCCGACTCGATGAGAGTAAGCAGTTTATCGACGATAGAGTGGAGGCCAGACTCGGTGGCGGCTACATACGAGAAGCGCCCGACAAGATTGATTTTATGGACGTCTCGGCCAAGCAGATATTCAGTGTGGCCGCCGCGCTGGTACCATTTCTGGAGCATGACGATGCTAACCGGGCCTTGATGGGCTCCAATATGCAGCGGCAGGCGGTACCCTTACTTTCTCCTGAAGCTCCTTTGGTAGCTACCGGTATGGAGGCGGAGGCCGCCATGCACAGCGGGCAGGTTTTGTTTGCCCGGAATGCCGGGGTCGTCACCTCGGCCACCAGTTCGGAAATTATCGTTAAGACAGACGATGGCGGGGAGGATGTCTACCCGCTGATGAAATTCGTGCGCACTAACCAGGGCACCTGTATTAACCAGCGCCCCATCGTGAGCAGAGGAGACCGGCTGGGAAAGGGGCAGGTGCTGGTGGATAGCTCGTCTACGGAGAAGGGTGAACTGGCTCTGGGCCAGAATGTACTTTGTGCCTTCATGAGCTGGGAAGGTTACAACTTCGAAGACGCCATCATTGTGAGCAGCCGTCTGGTAGAAAGAGATGCTTTTACTTCCATCCACATCGAGAAGCACGAGATTGAGGCCAGAGACACCAAGCTAGGGCCAGAAGAAATCACCAGGGATGTGCCCAATGTCGGCGAGGAAAGCCTCAGGGAGCTTGATGAAACCGGAATTATCCGTGTCGGCGCCGCAGTCGGTCCGGACGATATCCTGGTCGGCAAGATTACTCCTAAGGGTGAGGCAGAGCTATCGGCTGAGGAGAAATTGCTGCGGGCAATCTTCGGCGAGAAAGCCAGAGAAGTCAAAGATACCTCTTTACGGGTACCTCACGGGGAGTGGGGCAAAGTAATTAATGTAAAGGTACTCACTGGCAACGACTTGCCTGCCGGAGTTAACCAACTGGTGCAGGTATGGGTCGCCCAGAGACGCCGAAATTCCGTAGGGGACAAGCTGGCCGGGCGGCATGGCAACAAAGGGGTCGTCTCGATTATTGCCCCGGCTGAAGATATGCCCTTCCTGCCTGACGGCACTCAGGTAGATATTATCCTTAATCCGGTCGGCGTGCCGTCCCGCATGAATATCGGTCAGGTGCTGGAGACCCACCTCGGCTGGGCAGCCAAGATATTGGGCTTCAAAGCGCTGACGCCGGTTTTCGATGGGGCGACCGATGCCACTATCGAAAGCGCCCTGGCAAAGGCCTGGCTCGTCCAAAAGGCAGCCCAGACTCACACCAACGGCCATTTCGGCGGCGATGACCCGGCTTCCCAACTGGAAGCCGCCAAGAAGTGGGTTAAGGCGCAGGGCTATGACGCCGATAAGGTATTCAGTGACGCCTACCCGGAAGAGGCAAGGATGGTTTGTCTGCGGCTGTGGCTGGAAGACCTGGGTATTGCCAGTCGCGACCTTAATCCTGATGACCTGGAGCAAATCGTAGCCAAGGTCAGCGCGGAAAGGAGGCTCCCCTCGCCGATTATCGGCAAAGTCATCCTGCGCGATGGGCGTACCGGTGAACAGTTCGACCACCCGATAACGGTGGGGCAAATCTATATGATGAAATTAAACCATCTAGTCGAAGACAAGGTACACGCTCGCTCTACGGGGCCTTACTCTTTGATTAGCCAGCAACCGCTGGGAGGTAAAGCTCAGTTCGGCGGTCAACGCTTCGGGGAAATGGAAGTTTGGGCGCTGGAAGCCTATGGCGCCGCCCACAATCTCCAGGAAGTCCTGACCATCAAATCGGATGACGTGGTAGGCCGGGCTAAAGCCTATGAAGCTATCGTGAAGAACGAGGATATTCTCCAGCCGGGTGTGCCGGAATCATTTAAGGTACTGGTTAAGGAATTGCAGAGTCTCGGGCTGGCTATCGAGGTAATTAACGAGGAAGAAGAGAAACCTATCTTCCCTTCGGAAACCACCAAGGCGCCCAAATTAGAGGAAAAAGCCGTTGGCGCAATCTTAACCGAAATCGGGGCGGGTGAAGAGACCAAGAGCCAGGAAGCGAGTCAAGAACCGGCCAAACTCGAGGTAGAAGTCGAAACAAATGAAGACTCGAATGTGGGAGAGGTAAAAGAAGAAAATGCTTGAAGTTAATGATTTTGACGCAGTACGTATCTCCTTAGCCTCACCGGAGCAAATCAGAAGCTGGTCCTACGGTGAAGTGACCAAACCGGAGACTATCAACTACCGCACGTTGAAGCCGGAAAGGGACGGGCTTTTCTGTGAAAGAATCTTCGGTCCGACCAAAGACTATGAGTGTTTTTGTGGTAAATACAAGCGGATACGCTATAAAGGGGTCATTTGTGACAAGTGCGGTGTCGAGGTAGCCCAGTCAAAAGTGCGCCGGGAGCGCATGGGGCACATAGAGTTGGCCTGCCCGGTGAGCCATATCTGGTTTGCCAAAGGTATACCCAGCCGCCTGGGGATACTGCTTGATTTATCACCGCGAAATCTGGAACGGGTGCTGTATTTCTCTCATTATGTCATCACTTCGACGAATGAAGAGGCTCGAGAGCGGATTATCAGTCAGCTTAAAGAGAAGCAGTCTCAGGAAATTGCCAAGCGTTTGGAAGCGCTGGAAGCCAAAATCAGCGATATGAAAGAGGCTACAGTCGAAGAGGTAAACCGCCTCAGAGCGACCGGTGAAGAGGAAAAAACTGAACTCGAAGAGAAGCTTGCTACCGAGATAGAACAAGTAAGCGATATCCGTGCCAAATCGCTACTGACCGAGAGCCAATACCAGGACTTAAAAGATAAATACGGTCAGGTTTTTGAAGCCGGAATGGGTGCCGAAGCTGTCTTCCAACTGGTTAAGACGGTCAACCTCAACGAATTACGTAATGAATTAATTCAAGACACCCATTCTAATTCAGGCCAACGGCGCAAAAAGGCTAGCAAGCAGCTACAGGTAGTCGAGGCGTTTCGGCGTAGCGGCAGCAAGCCTGACTGGATGATTCTAACCGTACTGCCGGTATTACCTCCCGACCTCCGTCCGATGGTTCAACTGGATGGCGGTAAATTCGCCATCAGCGGCACCAACGACCTTTACCGGAGGGTGATTAACCGCAATAACAGGCTGCGCCACTTAATGGAAATAGGCGCGCCGGAAATTATTATCCGTAACGAAAAACGGATGCTTCAGGAAGCCGTCGACTCGCTAATCGATAGCGGGAAGAAGGGGCAAGCCTATTCTGCCGCGGGCAATCATAAACTAAAATCACTCTCGGACATGCTTCGGGGCAAGCAGGGGCGCTTCCGTCAGAACCTGTTAGGCAAGCGGGTAGACTACAGCGGACGTTCGGTCGTTGTTGTCGGCCCCGACCTTAAGCTTCACCAGTGCGGTCTGCCCAGGCGAATGGCGCTGGAGCTTTTCAAGCCCTTCGTGATGCACCAGTTGCTGGAGCGCGGTCTGGCGCACAACATAAAGAGCGCCCGGAGGCTGGTGGAAAGAGCCAAGCCGGAGATGTATGACATACTCGAGGAAGTTATCAGGGAACGTCCCGTATTACTCAACCGGGCGCCTACCCTGCACCGGCTAAGCATTCAGGCTTTCGAGCCGGTCCTTATCGATGGCAGCGCCATTCAGCTCCACCCGATGGTTTGCCATGCATTTAACGCTGACTTCGATGGCGACCAGATGGCTGTTCATATTCCCCTTTCGAAAGCGGCGGTTAAGGAAGCCAGGCAGACCATGCTCAGCATCCATAATATGATGTTGCCAAGCAGCGGCGACCCGGTAGTTAGCCCCACGCTGGATATAGTACTCGGCTGCTATTACCTGACCAGCATCAAGCCCGGAGCTAAGGGCGAAGGCGCTGTCCTCAGCAATTTCGAGGAAGCGAAACTTGTCTATGACCTAGGGGCAATCGACTTTAATGCCGAGATTGAAATCAGAAAACCGGAAAAAGGTGAAGAACGCCTTAAGACGAGCGTCGGCCGCGTCCTGCTCAACGAGGCTTTGCCCGCCGAATTAGGTTTCTACAATAAAATAATCGATAAATCGATGCTGCAAAGAATAGTGGCTGAATGCTCTAAAATACTCAGTCATGAAGAGCTGGCTGAGGTGCTGGACAGCCTGAAACTGCTCGGCTTCAGGTATGCCACCAAATCAGGAACGACTATCGCCATGAGCGACATCGTGGTTCCCGAAGGCAAAGCAAAGCTTATCGAGGAGGCTGATGCCCAGACCGCGGTTATCGAGAACCAATACCGTCGCGGTTTAATCAGTGAAGATGAGAGGTATAACGGAGTCGTCGGGGTATGGATGGAAACTACTGATAAGATTACCGACGCTGTCTCCGCAGCCTTGGACCGCGCCGGCAGTATTTACATGATGGCAACATCAGGGGCAAAAGGCAATATGTCCCAGATTAGCCAGATGGCGGGTATGCGAGGCCTGATGACCAATCCCTCGGGCAAAATTATCGATTTCCCCATTAAAGCGAGCTTCCGGGAAGGGCTTAGCACCCTGGAATATTTCATCTCGACTCATGGCGCTCGTAAAGGGTTGGCTGATACTGCCTTAAGGACGTCGGAAAGCGGCTACCTGACCAGGCGCCTTGTCGATGCCGCCCATGACGTTATTACTCTAGAGGTGGATTGCGGCACTCTTGACGGTATCTGGATATCCGAAACACAAAAAGGGGAACTGCTGCCGTCCTTCACCGAGAGAATCATCGGCCGGATGGCCGCCACTACGGTGGCTAATCCCAAGACCGGCGAAATTATCGTGGAACGGAATGAGGAGATTACCGAAAAGAAGGTAGAGGAAATCCTTACTGCCGGTGTAACTAGAGTTCATGCCCGGTCTCCCCTCACCTGCCAGGCCAGACGGGGTATTTGTCAGAACTGCTACGGCAGCGACCTGGCCCGGGGACACATTGTCGATATGAACGTAGCGGTCGGCATAATTGCCGCTCAGAGCATCGGCGAGCCGGGCACCCAGCTGACCTTACGTACCTTCCATACCGGTGGCGTCGTCGGCCTTGATATTACCAGCGGTTTGCCCAGGGTGGAAGAGCTATTCGAGGTACGGATGCCTAAAGCGCCGGCAATTATTTCAGACATCGCCGGCGTAGCTGAGGTAACTTCCGGAGAAGAGGGGCAGGAGATAAAGATTACCAGCACTGAAGAGCTCCGGGACGAATATGCGATTCCAGCCGGCTGGGAAATCCAGGTAAAGAAGGGTCAACGAGTGGACATCGGCGCGGTTCTGGCCGGTCCGGCTGGCAAGGCTAAGGCAACAGGCAAGAAGAAAAAGGCCGAAACACAGGGAGCGCCGGAATCTCAAGAGATAGCGCCGATTAGTGAGGAGCAAGACATCGTGGCCGGAGTCGCCGGTAAGGTCGTCATTGAGGACGGGCGTGTGGCTATTCTGTACGAGGAAAAGGATGAACGGGAGTATAGAATCCCGGCCGCTGTTCCGATTCGTGTCAAAACAGGCGATATGGTAAGCGCCGGTCAGCAGCTTACCGACGGCTCGATTAACCCGCAGGAAATTCTGCATATCCTGGGGCGAGAAGC
>JACPPR010000045.1 GCA_016190895.1 Chloroflexota bacterium
AGCTGATAACACCCTTCCAGAAAGCTCTTGCCATAACTCACCTCCCTGATATAATTCCCTATAAATTAAGATTACCACAGAAGTCCGGGAATGACTACACAGGGACCGGGCGGGGGTGGTAGCGGCGCACGGCTTTGAGGACGAGGTGCAATACTATGCCTGCGGCAAAACCTATCGCCAGGTTGGTCGTGATGAGAGCGGTCAGGGCGATGACGGCGACTACAGATACATCCTCATGGTTCCGCATATCCCTTGCCAGGAGAGCGTGCATAACGCCGATAAAGATGGTCAGCACTCCCAATACCGGGTAAGGAATGAGGGAAAGAATCGGCAAGATATTGCCGTCCACGACTATCGCCAGCGCAATGAACAGGGCGCCTATCATCAGCGGGGCGCTGCCCGTCCTGGCGCCGAAGCGGTAATGGGCGGTCAGTCCGCCCGATCCATGGCAGACCGGGACGCCTCCCACCAGCCCGGCAGTCAGGTTGGCTAATCCCATCGAGGTCAGCAAAGCTTTGGGAGTTACCCGGCGCGCCTCCGCTCCGAAATACATTTCAGCCGTATTCGACATAGCGAAGACAGCGTTGGCGAGCGTCAGCGGTATCTGGGGTATTACCAGCACGAGCAAAGCCGTCGACAGGTCAGCCAGACTCGGAGAACTCAGCGACGGTAAGCTCAAGCCCAGACGGACAGTGTTAAGCCCCTGGGACGAACCCCACACCAGGCCTATCGCCACGCCCAAAGCGAGAATGACCAGCGCCGGAGGCAGGTGACGGCTCTTAAGGAGAAGGAGCAAGCCCAACCCGCAGGCGATAGCCAGCAGCAGGCTGATAGGTACTGAGAAATGAGAGATGCTGACCATAGCATTGCTGCCGCCGATGACTACCTGCCGGCTGGTGACCAGCGAAATTCCTGCCCTGATGAGGAAGAGACCGACGCCCACCTGGATGCCTCTGACAATGCGCAAAGGGAATAGTTTGCTGATAGGTTTAATCAGTCCGGTTACAGCCAGAAGCAGCAAAAGGACGCCCATAATCAAGCCGGAGGCTGAGATGACGCTGGCGGATAGACCGGCCGTGATGGCAATGGCAGCCACTGCTTTTAGAGGTTGCACCGGAACGGGCAGACGGTAAAATAAACCCGACAGAGCATAAGTCAACCCCACTACAAGGAAGACGCTCGTGGCGTTCATATGGTTAAGGGTAACCAGCGCTACCGTCAGGGGCAGCAGAGTGCCCAAATCACCTAGGGCGCCGGCTAACTCCCAGCGATTAAATTTGAACGATTTGAGCATCGGTCCACACTTTCCCTGTCATGTAACGAGCCACTTCACTTAACTCGGCGCCTCGCACC
The DNA here is from genome assembly GCA_016190895.1 of Chloroflexota bacterium. GTDB lineage: Bacteria > Chloroflexota > Dehalococcoidia > Dehalococcoidales > UBA2162 > JACPPR01. Next base: position 1,354 of record JACPPR010000045.1, read on the forward strand.
CCTTACGCTGGTAATAGTACCAGTTGATGGCAGTGGCGATAAGATAGTAAACGGCTATCCCCCAATAGAATGGGATGGGGCTACCCGCCTTCGTAATGGAGAGTCCAATCAGGGATGACCACACAAAAGGTCCATAGGCAGCCACCGCACCCGTCCAGCCGAGAACCCCGGCCCCCTGCCTGGGCGAGCGAGCGAATATGATTGGGTACTGCCGGAAGGTCGCTGCGTTCCCCACTCCGGAAGCCATGAAAATAATCAGCATCAAGACGACAAAAAGAGGAAATTGGTCGACAGAAGTCGGAGCGAGCACCCCGGAGAAAATCATAATCAAACCGCTGGCGAACATCACCACACCCGATAAGCTGGTCAAAATAGCCCCGCCGATTTTATCACTGACGGGACCCATTGCGATTCTCATCAGAGAACCGATTAACGGGCCGAGAAAGGCGAATTTCAGAGGGTCGGGGGCATCGGGGAACCCGCCGTAAAGACTCTTAATCATCAGGGGAAAGGCTGCCGAAAATCCGGAAAACGAGCCGAAGGTCATCACGTAAGTAATGGTGCAGAACCAGGTATGCTTGTTCTTAAAGATATCCAGTTGCTCTTTGAATGAGGCCCTCACCGGCACGCTTCTCAGGAAAATCCAGGCGAGAATACCCATAATAATAAGCAACGGCACATAAACCAAGGCGGCGTTTTGCAGCCAGATGTCTTTAATCACGGCGCCTTTGGTGAAAGTCTGAGGCTCTCCCACCAGAGTGCCAAAAGCGGCGAAGGTGATTATCCAGGGAGTAAGGAACTGAACCAGGCTGACTCCGAAATTGCCTATACCCGCCTGAATCCCCAGGGCAGTCCCTTGCAGCCGTTTCGGGAAGAACAGGCTAGTGCTAGGCATGTAAGATGAAAAGTCGCCACCCCCCAGACCGGCTGAGAAAGCCAACACCATAAAGAGCCAGAAAGGCGTCTCCGGACTCATCACTGCTAAACCTAGCCCTATCGCCGGGAAAAGCTTCAGCAAAGTGGCGACGGTAATAACATAGCGTGTGCCGAAGAGGGGAATAAGGAACGTATGGAGTACCCTCAGAGTTCCGCCAGCCAGCCCGGGCATCGCCGCCAGCCAGAACAATTGCATCTCGGTATACTTGAAACCGATATTAGGCAACCGGACGACGATGGCGCTCATTAAGAACCAGGTGGCGAAAGAGAGAAGTAAGGTGATAGTGGTAATCGTCAGCGTGCGCCAGGCGAGCTTGCTGCCCGTCTCTTTCCAGAACTGCGGGTTTTCCGGTTCCCATTTCTTAAGCCAGGTTGTCATAAGCGCCTCCATCGCGGTTTTTCGCAGGGAGACTCCTGCTCATCTGTCACCCAGTGGCACAGCAAGCCGATTACCCTTTGGGTACAGCGACCTCAGTTCTGCGCGTAGAGAACGCCACCTTGCGTAAGGCAATTTCCTCCCGGCTAAGGGACCTATCATCGGCGAATTGCAGCCAGACAAGACACAACAGGTTGAAGACAAGGAGGATAATCCAGGTTGCCTCAGGGATGCCGGTGAGCGCCTCCCCATAGCCGAAAAGGAGGGGTAAGAAAATACCTCCGGCAGCGCCGAGTAAGCCCACCAGTCCGCCGACCGCTCCGACATCGCGCGGGTAGTAATCAGGAATAAAACGGTAGACCGAGGCTTTCCCTACCCCCATAGCTACGCCGATGAGGAAAAGGAGCAGCGCAAATACGATTGCCGATTTTATGAGACCCGGCATAGAAAGGAGGATGCCGGCTAAGACCATCGCCGCGAAAGCTCCCTTGGTGACAACACGCGGCCCCCAGCGGTCTGAGAACCACCCCCCCAGCGGGCGCAGCAGGCTGGCCGGGAAGATGTAGAGGGCCGTCAGCAGGCTAGCCAGCCAGAGTTGGAGCCCATAAACATCAACATAGTATCTGGGCAACCATAGCGAAAGGGAGACATAGGCGCCGAACACGGCTACATAGTAAAGCCCGAAGCGCCAAACACGGAGATGACGGAGGGGCTTGTGCATTTCAACTAAAGAGCGGCCCGCTCCCGGCTTGTGGTCGGGCTTGGGGGCAGCCATCCAGATGGCGATAGCCATACCGATAAGCAGGAAGATATAGATGAACGCCACAAAACGCCAACCGCCCGGTATCAGCCCTCCGAAGAAGCCGGCTGCCGGTACGGTAGCCAGTAGCGGTGGGCCGATAAATTTGGTTACTGAAGCTCCAACGTTACCGGCGCCGAAAACGCCGAGAGCAAAACCCTGGCGCTCGGCCGGATACCAGGCGGAGCACCAGGCGATGCCGACTGCGAAGGTGTTGCCGGCTAGTCCCGCCCACACCGCCAGGGCTAGGAGCGCCGGGAAAGATTTGACAACGAGCATCAGGAATAAGGCCGGCACAACTATGAGGAGATTGATAGTAAAAACGATACGCCCGCCATATTTATCAGTCAGAATGCCGGTTAACATCCTCGGCAGTGCTCCGCCGAGCGTGGCCGCTGCCAGAAGCCAGCTGAATTGCACCGGACTCAGCCCGAACTCCTTGCGAATCGGCACCCCGAGAACTCCGAACATCATCCAAACGGCAAAAGCAATTGTAAAGCCAGTGAAGGCAAGGGTCAGAACCCGCCGTGGACGTTTGTCAGCGGACATCACTCGTTGTAAGGATTCCTTAGACATAAACTCTCACCCACTTTTTGTGGAAACTTCTAGAGAAATCTTTCCGAAAGCCGTGGTTATCATTGTTGAATCTGGCGGCGACGGTACCACATCACTACCTGGTAGGGTCTCCAGAGATAGGCTAAAGGAACCGATAGCATGTGCACCAGCCGGCTGAAGGGGAATAGCGCCAGCAGAACGAAAAAGTTAATGGCGTGCAGTTTAGATAATAACGGCAATGCCGTCATGTATTCTATGTTTGGCGACAGGGTAAATACCGACCGGAGATAAGGCGTTGCCGTCTGGATAAACCATGCCGAGCCCCAGCGGTAGAATATAGCAGTCATGATGCCAGTAACCACCTGGAAGAGCAAAACAAACAGCAGCACTCCGTCCATAACGGAAGTAGTCACTCTGACACGGGGGGAAATAACCCGGCGAGTTATCAAGACAACCAGCCCTACCAGAAGGGCGAGGCTCATAGCAAGCGCCGTCCCCTCGAGGATGTAGAGGCGGACGGGTACGCCGTTAATCGCCTGTATCGTATCAGGGAAGAGAACGCCGACCAGATGCCCGAGCAGTATCAGGATGATGCCGTAGTGCCAGGGCGCCGAACCCCAGAAGAGCTGACGGTTCTCAAGGAACTGGGAGGAGACACTGGAATAGCTGAACTGATTGGTCGTGTAACGCCAAATCACGCCGCCAATCATTATCACCAGGGCCGCATAAGGGAAAACGCCAAATAGAAAGGTCTCAAGCATTGGCGGCACCTCCTGTTTTTGCCAGTTGCCCGGTCGCCTGACGCAGAAACTTTAGCAGAGGAGCGACGACCAGCCCGTAGGGGTTTTTAGTCTTTTCAAGCTCCTTTTCCGTTTTTACAAGAGTCGGTAAGATGCACTCCTCCAGGAGCGGCAAGCCGAACCCCGCATCTTCGCTCACGCTCAAGAAGCGCAGCATTACGCCAAGATGGTCGGCTAGCTCGATACCGGAGGAGAAAGAGTGCGCCTTATAAGCCTCCGTCAGTTGGACAAGAAATTCGCTCCGTTTGGGCGTTTCGCCGAAGAGATGATAGCCCAGGTAGAGGCTAGTGGCCGGCGTAATATCGAAGGTCTGGGTATAAAGCTCTTCCAGCGATTCCAAGCTCTGGTTGTTGACGAAATCGGCAAACGCCTGTACCGGTTTTGCCAGATCCGAGAATGAGTCTTGCAGATGAAGAGCGCAGTTGTGCACTGTCCGTGGTAACCCGATATCCGGATAATCGAGGGCATCGGCGAAGAGCTCGCAGAGTTGTTTGTTTTCCTGACTTAACATTACGGCCCCCGTTTAGGCGGGCGGGTGAAACCCAGACCCGTCTCTCCCTTTTGTTTAATAGTCTCTGTAGTGGTCTCTATCGCTTCCTCGCGGTGGTAGGGCGGCAAGACGAAACGGTCCTCGAAACGGGGCAGGGCAGTCATGCGGAAAATAGCCTCCGCCTCATCGGTACTGCAGCCCGCCTCCGCTAGCTGGGCAGATGCCTGACCGACGCTGAGATTACCGACCGACTTCGCCTGCTGGTAGGCTCGCACCGCCATCAATTTCTTCAGCGCTTTCTTGACGATTTCCTCATTACCGGCTGAGAACAGATGAGCCATATATTTCATCGGCACGCGGGAATCCTCCACCTTACCAAAGAAGTCACGGTTGCCCAAGTCGTAGCTGCCGTTCGTGTTCGAAGCCAGTACCGGTAATACCGGCGGTACGTAGAACAGCATGGGCAAGGTCCGAAATTCGGCATGCAATGGCAGGGCAATGCCCCACTCTTTCACGAACTTGTAGACGGGTGACTTCCGAGCGACACTAATCCAGTCATCGCCGATGCCGTTCTTGCGGGCGGCTGCAACCACCCGCTCATCATTGGGGTCCAGGATAAGGCTACGTTGGGCCTCTACCAGGCCAGCGTCGGGGGTTTTTGCCACAGACTCGATACGCTCGGCGTCATATAAAAGAAGCCCTTTATAGCGAATACGGCCGACACAGGCGTGGAAACAGGATGACGGCTGGCCTGTCTCGATGCGCGGATAACAGAGCATACATTTTTCTGATTTGCCGGTTTTCCAGTTATAATAGGTTTTCTTGTATGGGCAGCCGCTGACGCAGAAACGCCAGCCGCGGCACTTTTCCTGGCTGACCACCACAACACCGTCTTCAGCCCGCTTGTAAATGGCGCCGCTGGGACACACGGCGACACAGCCCGGATTGAGGCAATGATTGCAGATGCGGGGGACATAGAAAAAAACCATCTGCTCGGTACGGAAGAGCGCTTCACGCTCGGCATCGGTCAGTGCACTCAGGTTAATATCGTTGCGGGCGTAAATCGATGAGCCGCTCATATCGTCATCCCAGTTCGGGCCGGCTTCGACATCCAGGAATTTGCCGGTTACTTTTGAGACGGCTCTGGCCGTGGGCTGGTCGTCAGCCTGAGGAGCATTGAAAAGCTGCCCGTATTTGTATGTCCACGGCTCATAGTAATCATCCATAGTGGGCAGGAAGGGGTTGAAGAAAATATTGCTCAGCAGACCCAGCCGTCGGCCCAGCTTCGGGCGGAGGATGTTTCCTTTCACCTCCCAGCCACCCCTGTACTTGGTCTGGTCTTCCCAGAGCGTGGGATAGCCGGTGCCGGGTTTTGTCTCGACATTATTCCACCACATATACTCGGCGCCTTCACGGGAGGTCCAGACATTCTTGCAGGCAAGGCTGCAGGTATGGCAGCCGATGCACTTATCCAGATGAAAGACCATTGAGATTTGGGCTCGAACATCCATAATCAGTCTCCTCTTATTACCAGACCGGTTCCCCTTCCAGTTTGCGTACCAGAATGTAGGTATCGCGGTTGATTCCCGTCGGGCCCCAGTAATTAAAGGCGTAAGTGAACTGGCCGTAGCCGCCGGCCATCAGCACTGGCTTGAGACGGACGCGGGTCAGGCTGTTGTGCCCGCCGGCACGGCGGTTGCCCCTTAGCGGCGACTTGGGCACCGAGATGGTGCGTTCCGGCGAGTGATAAATCATACAGGTGCCTTTGGGCATCCGGGCGCTAATTACGGCTCTGGTGACTACGACGCCGTGGTCGTTGTAAACTTCAACCCAGTCGTTATCTTTAATGCCGATGGTTTTGGCGTCCTCCTCGCTAATCCAGAAAGGCTCGATGCCGCGGGAAAGGGTCAACATCAGCTCGTTGTCATAGTAAGTCGAGTGGATGTGCCACTTCCCGTGGGGGGTCAGGTAATTGAGCATAATGCTCTTGTCATCCTTCTTGGTCAATGTGAAATCGCCCCATACCCTCGGGTCGGGATTCGGCTTGTAGGTGGGCAGGTGTTCGCCGAAAGCCAGATATAGTTCGTGGTCGAGATAGAATTGCTGGCGGCCGGTCAAAGTGCGCCAGGGCACCAGGCGTTCCACATTGATGCAGAATGGGGAGTAGGCGCGCCCGCCGTTAATGATGCCCGACCAGCAGGGGCTAGTGAGCAAACGGGACGGCTGGGCTTGAATATTCAGGAAATCGACTTCGTGGCCACGCTCGTCCTGCGCCAGGTCGGTCAGCGGCAGGCCGATTCTCTTCTCCTCTTCTTCAAAGGCGCGGTAGGCAATCTCGCCATTGGTCTCCGGAGCCAGATAGAGAATCACGTTTGCCGCATCTTTAGCTTCATAGAGAGACGGGTATCTCTGCCCGTTCCAGTGCTGGACGGGGCGCGTCTGCAGCAGCTTATCGTAGAAGTCTTGAATGCTGTAGTGGACGCCATGTGCTCCGAGGCCATTCCGCCTTGCTAGCGGTCCGTAAGAAATGAAACGGTTGTAGAGATTAACGTAATCCCTCTCCACGATTCTTAAGTGGGGCATCGTCTTGCCCGGTATCGGCTCGCATTCGCCCTTAGCCCAGTCTTTGATTGTGGGTTGGGCGATTTCATCGATAGTATCGTGCTGGAGAGGCACGCAGACGACCTCTTTCTGAGGCTGGGGGAAATGCTTGCGGGCTAGCTCGCTGAATTTCTGGGCGATGGTCTTGAAGATATCCCAGTCGCTCTTCGCTTCCCAGCAGGGCGAGACTGCTTTGGACAGTGGGTGCATATAGGTATGCAGGTCGGTCGAGTTAAGGTCATCTTTTTCATACCATGTAGCTGTCGGCAAGATGATATCGGAATAGAGAGCCGTGGTGTCCATACGGAAGTTAATATCCACGACTAGGTCCAGCTTGCCCTCCGGCGCCTGGGGATGCCATTCCACTTCGTTAACTGCTTCTTCGGCTTGCTCCTGGGCGTTGATATTAGTGTGCGTGCCTATGTAATGCTTCAGGAAATATTCATGCCCCTTAGCGCTTGACATAAGAGCGTTGCCCCGCCAGACCAGCCATAGCCGGGGCCAGTTTTCCAGGCTATCCGGGTCTTCTACGGCGAAACGGAGCTTTTTGTCCTTTAGCTGCCCGACTACCCATTTCACAATCTCTTCATCGGTCTGGGCGCCGGCTTTCCTGGCGTCTTCGACGAGTGCGAACGAGTTCCGGTTAAACTGAGGATAGAAAGGCAGCCAGCCCTGGCGCACTGCCTTGACTTGTAAGTCCATAGTGTGGCTGTTGGCCAGGTTACTCCCTTCGGGCAGAGGCTGGTACTGGCTGAAATGGCCCTCGTACCGCCACTGGTCGGTATGCACATAATAATATGAAGGGGCGTTTTGGAGGCGGGGCGGCGCCGACCAATCGTTGGCAAAGGCAATCGATGACCAGGGAGCGACGGTAGCCAGCTTTTCTTGGCCGACATAATGCGCCAGGCCGCCGCCATTGACGCCGATGCAGCCTCCGAGCATAAGTGAGGTAATGCAGGAACGATAGATGAGGTTATTATGATACCAGTGGTTGATGCCGGCGCCGATGATAATGGTGCACTTGCCGTTGGTTTTCTCGGCGGTGCCGGCAAACTCACGGGCAAATTGAACCACCGTCTCCTTGCTGATGCCGGTGAACTTCTCCTGCCAGGCCGGCGTGTAAGACTTATCGTCGTCATAGCCGGCGGGATAGTCGCCCTTAAGCCCGCGGGATACTCCGAACCTTGCCATCATCAGGTCGAAGACCGTTGTCACCGTGATTTGTCCCTGCTCGGTCTGGATGCGCCGGGCCGGCACGCCGCGAATGGAATCTTTCTTGGTTTCAAAATCGGTAAACTTGACCGGGATAACTTCATCGTAATTGTCGACAAAACTGAGGGCGGGGTCGATTTCGGCGCCGTCCAGGCCATCCTTCATTTCAAGGTTCCATTTGCCCATATCCTGCTTCGCCCAGCGGGCGCCGACGCTGCCCCTGGGCATCTTGGGCTGTCCGGATTTTTTATCATAGGAGAGGAACTTCCAATCGCCGTTCTCGACATCCTTGTATTTGCTTACTGTATTAGCGCGGAGCAGCTGTCCGGCCTGGTAGCTATCCGCTTTCTTCTCCAGTTTTACCAGAAGCGGCGAATCGGTGTATTTCTTGATGTAATCGATGAAATAAGGCACCTGCTTATCGACATAGAACTCCTTCAGGATGACGTGGTTGACTGCCATCCAGAAGGCGCCGTCCTGGCCGGCGTTAACGGGCACCCACCAATCGGCGTATTTGGCCACCTGGCTGAAATCGGGGGAAAGCACGGTGAATTTCGCCCCCTGATAACGGGCTTCCGAGATAAAATGAACGTCCGGCGTGCGGGTCATGCTAAGGTTAGCGCCCATCGAAACGATATACTTGGCGTTGAACCAGTCGGCGCTCTCCTGGACATCGGTCTGCTCGCCCCAAATCTCAGGGGAGGCTGGGGGCAGGTCGCTATACCAGTCGTAAAAACTCAGGTTGACCCCGCCGAAAAGCTGGAGCAGCCGCGAACCGCCGCCGTAGCTCAGGTAAGACATCGCTGGAATAGGTGAGAAGCCGGCGACGCGGTCCGGCCCATATTTTTTGGCTGTGTACATCATCGAGGCGGTGATAATTTCGAGCGCTTCTTCCCAGGTGGTGCGCCGCAGCCCGCCCTTGCCTCTGGCCTTCTGGTAACCGGTGCGGGCGTCATTATTCTCGACAACGGCCGTCCAGGCGTCTACCGGGTCGGAATAGCTCTTACGGGCTGCACGCCAGGCATCAGCAAGGACGCCGCGGATATAGGGATACTTTACCCTGATTGGACTATAGAGATACCAGGAAAAAGAAATGCCGCGCTGGCAGCCCCGCGGCTCATAAGGGGGCATGCACTTATCGAAGTCCGGGTAGTCCGTTGCCTGCAGCTCCCAGGTGACGATGCCGTTCTTGACATAAACCTGCCAGGAGCAGCCGCCGGTACAGTTGACGCCGTGGGTGCTGCGCACAATCTTATCGTATTGCCAGCGGTTACGGTAAAAATCCTCCCAGTTCCGCCGCTGCGGGTTGACGATATCCTGAATCCAGCTCATCTTGAGCCTCCTTTAACCAGAGAGCGGCGGACACCGGAAAGCCGTCCCCGCCAGAGCAATTGGAATATGCCGATAATCACTATGGCGCCGGCCACACCGATACCAATGAAGGTCCAAGGGGTCTGGGACGAGGGTGAAGGCGCATTGCTCGTCTCCTCCAGAAAGGCCGAAAGATTGGCGATTTCCTCAGTAGTGAGTGGTTTCGCCGAGAAAATCTCTTTCATCATCGGGAATGGCGTCGCTCTCAGTATTGCGTGTATGGCTTCCTCATCAAGGTTCGCATACGCGTCAGTCAAGTCCTTGCCCACGGTCCCACCACCAATAATTCCGACACCTCGAATATTATGGCAGGAGATACAGGCGGGGCCGCCATTAGTAAGAGCGATTGCCCCGGTGTAAAGGTCTCGACCGGTGGCGGCGCTCGCCGGCAAAGCAGTCGTACTTACCGAAGGAGCTTCCGTAGCGGACTGGGGTGGAGCAATAGCTCGTGCGGTCGACTGAGCATCAAGGTAAGCGAGTATGGCTTTAGCATCATTTTCGCTAACGCCCAGGTTAGGCATGGGCAGACCATACTGTTGGACAAGTTCTTTAGCAATCGGGTCTCCCTGAGCGATGAGCTTGTCAGGCGCGGTAATGAAACTTATCAGCCAGGCGCTGTCACGAATAGCGGTAACCTCTTTGAGGTCAGGACCGATTCCTCGCCCTCCGCCGATAGTATGGCAAGCCTGGCATTTCTGTTTGAAGATTTCTTTACCGTCTTCGGAGGGAGTGGCTGCCCCGGCGAATATGCCGGAGAACATAATACTCGCGGCGAGTAAAATGACGGAGGTGAAGATGAGGTAGGTAATTTTATCCTTTTCGACAGCTCCCTTTAGATGAAATGTGACTTTCTTCATGTCCTTCAAACTAGTGCGAATCACAAACAGCCACCCCATTCAGTCGTTTAGTGGAACGGATATCTAAAACATAAAGCAATTGCTCAACCAAGTCAATCGTTCAATCGTGTATTTAGATAAAACTACAGTTTGCCTTGAGGAAATTGCTTCCGAAAGGATACTCAAATCAGGATTTTATCATTATTTCGGATATTCAAAATACGACAAAAGTCGCATTTTGAATTTAAAACTGTCCTCACCGGCTCAGGTAACAAATGGCGTGCACAGGAACATATAACATGGGCTTTTCATATTGCGTGGTAATACCAATCTTCGCGTGTTGCTGAAAAAAGGTCTATCGCTGAGTCATGTTGAGTTCCTGAAAACAGCTTCTTTCAACGAGGCATATTGTTTCTCTTTGTCTTTGAGAATAATTACCCGGGAGATTCGAACGGTAATCCTATCTGTTTTGCCAGTTATTGTATATCCATTTTATCAGATTTTTGCCTGATATTACACTGGACATAATCTAGCTCTTGGGACGTTTGCCTTGCGCTCAAAAAGAACTAGACTAAATATTGAGAAACTATAAAAGGCGAGGAGTCTGACGAGTGAGAAAGGCTATAGACAGACAGGCAGGTTTGCTTGATTCCGTTCCATCCATCGGAGTCCGCAAGCAGATTGTCAGAGCTGAGCCGTCGTTGATGGCCAGAATACTGGCCGCTGCCAGGGAAATCTTTCTTGAGGCTGCAGAAAACCTGCATCCTGCTTATTTTGCCCTCGCAATGGCGACCGGTATCATCGCCATAGCTATTAATGCCCTGATAAGCGTCGAGGTTGCCAAAGGATTGTTCTGGCTTAATATCTTTCTTTACTTAGCTCTTTGGCTTTTGACCTTGACACGCATTCTTCTTTTCAAACAGCGCTTTCTGGCAGATTTGTTCAGCCATCAATTGGGTCCCGGATTTTTCACGGTTGCTGCCGCTAGCGGAGTGGTAGGCTCTGGCCTGATACTAATCATGAATAACCACTCTCTGGCCATGGTTTTTTGGGTGCTGACATTTCTGCTTTGGCTTGGTTTGACATACAGCATATTTGTGGGCCTCATTGTTAAAGAGAACAAACCGACTATAGCCGAAGGTATCAACGGCGGCTGGCTTACGGCCATCGTAGCCACGCAATCAGTAGCTTCTCTGACGGCGTTGCTAGCATCCAGATTCGGCCCGTATCAGCAGGAGATGCTTTTCTTCTCTCTAGTCACGTGGCTTTTCGGTGGAATGCTTTACATCTGGATCATCTCTCTCATCTTTTACCGCTATACTTTCTTTAAGTTCGCCCCCCAGGACCTTACCCCTCCCTACTGGATAAACATGGGAGCGGTAGCGATTACTACGATGGTGGGCGCTATTCTCGTTTCCCGTGCTGAAGGCTCTTCCTTCCTGTCCGAGCTGCTGCCTTTCTTGAAGGGATTCACGCTGTTCTTCTGGGCGACCAGCACCTGGTGGATACCGATGCTGGTCATTCTAGGCATCTGGCGGCACGTTTACAGGAAGTTCCCGGTAGAATACAGCTGCTTATACTGGGGTGCTGTGTTCCCGCTTGGGATGTACACCATCAGTACCTACCTGCTTTCTCAAGCTAATGGATTGCCTTTTGTGGGGATGATACCGAAGTATTTTGTTTACGTGGCTATGGCTGCCTGGTCTATCACTTTTATCGGGCTAGGTAATACGGCATTCAGGAAGATGAGCGTGGCGTTCCGAAGCGTTGGCCAGACCAAAAGACATATCTCCTACTCGGATACTGCGGTTCCGGCACAGAACTCTGCTAAGTAAACCAGGAATAATAAAAGGGAGGCTAAAACTATGAGGGCGGAAAACATATCTCGAAATCAGGTCCTTCAAATCAGAACCAACATGACTGCGGCACAGGTTTTGGGCAAGCTCAAGCGTATCTCTACTGAAGAATTTTATGACGCGAAAAACAACCCGGAGTACACGTATTATGGAACCATCACGAATAAAATGTTCCACCTCTGCAACAAAAAATACGGGCCTTACAGCAGCGGACCCTGGATAAAAGGAGAAGTCAGCGAATCAGACAACAAGACAATTGTTAATCTTGAAGCTGATATTGAAGAGCAAATGGATCTGAGCACAAAAATTCTGTATCCGGTATTCATTGTCTTTGGAGTACTAGCCATGGCTGCGGGTCTGATGGTGCCGGAAAACCGGCAAATGTATGCGTTCGTGGCTGTCGGGCTTTTCGTCTCTCCTTTTGCGTACAACATAGTCGCTCGCCGTCTTTTGAAATCGATGCAGAGAGATGAGGTTAAGCAGTTCGAAAAACTGATCGGTGGATGGCAGGTAAAATACTCTAGCCCGGGTTTGGAGCAACCCCAACACCAGGGGGTAACACCGGGGAAGAACTAACAGACAGAAAATATGTTCGGCGCTGAACGGCTCCGGCCGTTTGCCGTTAATCAATTCGGCACGATATTACCGAGCACTGCTTAATGAAATAATCTCTAGAACTAAGATAATGGCTCCGCTAACTGAGTTATGTATCAGGACACAATAGATAGCCTGGCTCAAACAGCCAGTAAGAAACTTGCCGTACTCAGACAGAATCCGCTGGGGTTCTTTGTCGGTTCCATGATGGCCGGAGCCTATGTCGGCTTCGGAATCATTCTCATTTTTATTTTGGGAACTGATGCGGAGCCCGCCTGGCGGAAGCTCATTATGGGAGCAAGTTTCGGCATCGCCCTCACGCTGGTTGTCTTCGCTGGTTCAGAATTATTCACAGGACACACGATGTATATGACGTTGGCTTGGCTGCGGAGGAAGGCAAGCTTGGCTCAGGTAGTCCGAACATGGTCTTTTGTATGGATCGGCAATCTTGTAGGCGCTACCACCTTAGCGGCTATTTTTGTCCTCGCCGGAGCTGCGGGCATGGTCAAAGACCCCGATTCATTCCTCAACACGATCGTTGCAGTAAAGATGAATGAGTCTATCGTTGAGCTGCTGTCGCGGGCTATCCTCTGCAACTGGCTCGTTACACTCGCGCTCTGGATGTCCGCCAGGATGACCAGCGATATCGGGAAGGCTAACGTAATTTTCTGGTGTCTGTTCGCTTTCATTACCAGCGGATTCGAACACTCAGTAGCCAATATGACGTTATTTACCATCTCTCTCCTGGGTGAACATCCGGATGCAGTCAACATCTCAGGCATGTTATATAATCTCTTCTGGGTAACGCTGGGTAACCTGCTATCAGGCAGCTTGTTTGTAGCAGGCGGCTATTGGCTGTGCTCAGGCTATCGAAAAAGCTGCGAAGAGACAATCAGTGATAGTGTAGAAGAAATAGAGCAGGATGAACGCGCGTTAGCGGCTGGACAACTGGATAGGTAGTCCGGTCTCTGCTATGCTAACATACCTAGAAGAAAATTATAAACTTTAGCCCGGCAAAACCGGACGGTCCAAGCACTTGATGTACTAAAACCAAACAATAAAGCCCGGTACTATCTGTTTGATTCTGATTGAGGACTGGGCACCAAACGTTTTTGTATCGCCTTGATGACAGCCTCCGTCCGGCTCTGGGCGTGCAGCTTCGATAGAATGTTGCTGAGGTGGAAGCGGACAGTGGCCTCGGTTAAACCCAGGTTAGCCGCAATTGTAGCGTTGCGGTGTCCTTGAACCAGCTGTTCCAGGACCTCGCGTTCCCGGGAAGTGAGCCCTTCACCCTTCTCTAGCTTCTGACTACCCAGTGCCAGCAGTGTCTTGGAAGCTAATGCCGGGGTGAAGGCAGCTTCTCCCTCAACGCCTTGACGGATAAGGTCCAACACGTCATTGTAAGCCAGGTTCTTCACAATATAACCCTGAGCCCCGGCTTTGATCGCTTCGAACAGGTCTTCTTCCTCGTCGGATACAGTTAGAATCACAATGCGTATCTGAGGATTTTCCTTCTTTATCAGACGCGTGGCTTCAAGCCCCCTCATTTGCGGCATCCTGATGTCCATCAGCACAAGGTCGGGTTTTAGGTCGCGTGCCAGAGCTACCGCCTCTTCGCCGTTATGTGCCTCGCCGACAACATCAAAATCAGGGCGTGTACTCAGCAGGGCACGCAGCCCGCCTCGAAAAACCGGGTGGTCGTCAACAATCAAAATCTTAGTCGGCATCTTTCTTTCCTGTCTCCCGCGGTAGCGTTACTGTCACAGAAGTACCCTTGCCGGGTGTCGAAACTACGTTTACTGTACCTCCGACCATCTCCGCCCTTTCCCTCATCATCTGAAGCCCCAGGTGGCTGCGCCGGTCAACACTCGCGGGTTCAAATCCTTGACCGTCATCTTGTATTATAATCTGGAGCGAAGTATCATTCAAGTCAGCCTTGAGCCATAGATTCCTGGCGTCGGCATGGCGGAGGCTGTTGCTCAGAGCTTCCTGAGCGATGCGGATTGCCTGGATTTCAACCTGAGGCGCAAGGCGCAGGTTTTCGGCCCTTTCAGACATATCAAAGCTTAGCTTAAGATCAGCTTGCCCGGCAAGAGACCTGGCAAAGTCCGCGAGCGCATCCAGAAAGCGGCGGTCTCCCCAGGGGCGGACGCGTAAGCCGGTTATGTATTGACGGACATCGCGATACGCTTCGCTGATATTCTGGCGAAGTTGTGCCATCTCATTCTGAGCTTCATCGGTCCGTTTCTGCGCCAGCAACTCGGATACCGCCGTAGCCCTTGCTCCGATGCTGCCGAGAAGCTGTGATAGGTCGTCGTGCAATTCACGCGATAATCTCTCACGTTCCTCCATCATTGATAGAGTTGCCAGCCGTTCGTTCTGGCGTACCAGGCGCCACTGTAAATAACCGATGCCGACCACGATGCCAACGGCGAGAAAAGCATAGCCGCGGTTAATGAGCACAAAACGAATGGGGACCTCACTTGCTGGTTTAAGAAAAATATCCAGAACAATCAAGATCGCTGAAACACCAGCCACTGTCCATGTGTAAACCGGGTGCAGAAACAGCAGTGTGAGCGCTACCGGCACGATGAAAAGCACCCCGCCCGCAACCCCCAGAGGCAGCCGCCAGTCCATAATAAATGCCGCCACAATTAGCAGCATTGTTGCGGCAAAAAGCCAGGCATCCCGTTTTCGAGATGAAACGTTTTTCCGGTTCATTGCTCGTGTCATTTTCAATCTTCATTATTAACGAGTGTTCTGGTTTTGTCCAGTCAGTAGAAGACCAAACCAAATCTCTTTGGATTTCAACTATTGACAATCAGGTTAATCATAGTAGAATGAAAATACTAGTCCTGTTGAGACTGAGTAATTTCAAAATCAGGAGTGGCCTCAAATGGCTAAGAAACCTGTTACAGTGGCGGTGAGCGGCGCCTTCGACCCGCTTCATGTCGGCCATATTCGATATATTCGCGAAGCCGCCAAGCTGGGCGATAGGCTGGTAGTGATTCTGAATAGCGACGATTTTCTTATGAAGAAGAAGGGATTCGTCTTCTGGCCGTTCGCCGAGCGAAAAGAGATTCTGGAGGGTATCAAGGACGTCGCAGAGGTGGTTGCCGCTGTGGATGAAGACCAGACAGTGCGCAAGACGCTGGAATTAATTAAGCCTGATATCTTTGCCAAGGGTGGTGATAAGACCGGGCCTGAGACAATTCCGGAGACAGCCACCTGCGCCAGGATTGGCTGCTGGCTGGTTACTAACGTCGGAGGGGGCAAAGTTCATCCTGAAGCCGAGCTGTCTTCGTTGGGGAGGGAGTTGGGTACGCCGCCGGCGCATGGTGTGAAAATCGCCTGCCCGTACTGTGACGACCATCCGATGTTAAGAGACAAATGTCGCTATTGCGGCGGCACCGGCAAAATAGAGGTGGGACGGGCGGACTAACGGCTGAAGAAAGTCTGGGCTGTTCTTCAAAATACCACACTAATAGCGAGTATCGATTACATATAAAGGAGTTTGCACCCGCTATTCCTTAAGCCAGGAAGACTTGGCTTCTTCTATTTCTTCCTCAGAAAAATCAACGCCTTTCCATATGCCGCGAATTTGTGCGGGTTTCCCCCCCCTTCAGAACAGTGCGCTTCAAGGACTCCAATTCTTCCTGGTCTTCTGTCATTAAAAACCGGGGGAAATAACGACTTGCCGGAAACATGACGGTCATCCTAGAACTTACGGCATCTCGAAGCTAAACGACCTCGCCAGTGTGCAGCGCAATCAGACCGGCTCCTAGCAGGCGCCAGCGCACGTTGGTTAGCCCGGCATTCTCCATCATCCGGGCTAGTTCAGACGCTACAGGAAAACCGATGACCGATTCCGGCAGGTAAGTATAGGCATCCCGGTCACCCGCCAAAAGCCCACCCAACCGGGGTACGACTTTGGAAAGGTATGTTGACAGAAGACGGGAACTAAGCCGTTTCGGGTCCGCTGGCGTGATTTCCAGGATGACCACCCTGCCGCCAGGACGAACAACTCTGGACATCTCCGAGAGAGTGCAGCCAATGTCTGACACATTGCGCATGGCGAAGCCGGAGGTGACGCACATAAAAGAATCGCCCGGATATGGCAGAGACAAAGCATCGCCCAGAGTCCAGATGATAGGTCGTTGCGGGTGGAGCCTCTGTTCTTTGCGCCGGGCCAGAGCGAGCATCTCAGGGACAAAGTCTACACCGACCACACTGGTTACTTCAGGGCGGTGCGCCAGCGCAAAAGCCAGGTCACCAGTCCCCGTCGCCACGTCGAGGGCTGGACCCGGAGAAAACCCGCTTGTCGCAAGGCGAGCCGCGAGACGGCGCCACCGGTCGTCGGCGCCAGCCGTCATAACGGTATTCAGGAAGTCGTATCGACGTGAGATACGGGCAAACATGGCAGCGACGCGCTGAGCTTTCGCCTTTCCAACAGGACGGTCATCAGGGTACGTGTCGAATGGTCTCATCCCAGGGACACCCCGACCGCGAGGAGGATACCCAGGAAACCGTGCAAGCGCGCCGTCGCCCGCAAAGCCAGCGCTAGTTCCGCCCGCTCCCGGCCATGCCATACCAGACGCACCGCCGCCACGGCCTGCGGCAATGCCAAGAGAGATATGAGGATAGTTGGTCCGATTATCCGTAGCAGGGCTAATCCCAGCACGATAAGGAACGCCGCTGCTACTAACAATGTCCATTCCCAGCGTGCAAAGCCCCGGCCCAGCCAGGTGACAATCGTTGCCTTTTTGGCAGCCCGGTCCTCTTCAAGGTCGCGGATGTCATTGGCGGCCAGTATCGCAGTAACCGTGCAAGCTACCGTGAATGAAAGCCAGAGAGCTTCCAGCGTAAAGGCACGGGTTTGCACATAATACGCTCCCAGCACCATCACCGGCCCCATAAATATGAAGACCAGTGGCTGGCCCAGACCAATGGTACCCAGCGGACGGGGACCGCCCGAATAGAAATAGGCTGCCGCCGCGCTCCCCAAACAGAGTGCCAGAATTGGCCAACCGCTGACGGCTGTGAGATATAGGCCGATGGCCGTCGGGGTGGCAAAATAGGCGATGGCGCCCCGCTTGACGGCCTTACTCGACAACAACCCCAGAGCAATGACTTTGTATGAGGCCAGCATTTTCTGATTACCTTCCGGGCGGGCGTGGTCGGAGTATTCATCGACCAGATTGGCGGCTGCCTGCACCAACAAACTTCCCAGGAGGACGAGTGCAAAGAGCCACCAGCTAAATGTGCCGTCGCGGAAGGCCAGAGACGAACCCACGAGCACCGGCGTCAGTGAGGCGCTAAGGGTGAAGGGACGCGATGCCCGATACCAGACCTGCACATGTTGCCAGACCGTCCTCTTGCCTGCAGCCGTCTCGCCAGGCTGTCCGGATGATGTTATCGTGTTCATGTTGCTCCTCGAACAAAGGTCTTTAAATAAAGTCTTACCGCTTGTTACCAGGGATGCGCTCGAAAGCGGGAGAAGTCAGGCGTTCGCTTTTCCAAAAAGGCAGCGGTGCCTTCCCGCCCTTCATCGGTGTCATAGTAGAGCGCGTTCGCTCCGTGGGCCAAGTTCTGAAGGCCGTAAACATGGTCGGTATCGGCGTTGAGGGCGTGCTTCAGAAAACGCAGGGCTGCCGGGCCTCTCTGGAGCAACTCACCGCTCCATGAGACTACGGTTGCTTCCAGTTCTTCCGGCGGGACCACCTTGTTAACCAGCCTCATTTCCAGCGCTTCCTGGGCTGAGTACTGACGGCACAGGTACCATATTTCTCGTGCCTTCTTCTCACCGACGATGCGTGCCAGATAAATGGCGCCGAACCCGCCGTCAAAACTGCCGTATTTGGGTCCGACCTGGCCGAAAATTGCCCTGGTGGAGGCGATGGTCAGGTCGCAAAGCACGTGCAAGACGTGGCCTCCACCGATGGCATATCCGTCAACCATGGCGATGACCGGCTTGGGTATTTCCCGAATCAGCCGGTGTAAGAGAGTCACCTGTAAGCGTGACTTGCCGCTATCATCCTTGTAGCCGCCCTGCCCACGCAGTTTCACATCGCCACCCACGCAGAAAGGTCCGCTACCCCCAAACACGACCACGCCTATCGTCTCGTCATCCCAGGCGTCCTGAAATGCCGTTCTCAACTCATCGATGGTTAGTGGACGGAAGGCATTGAGAACCTTCGGGCGGTTGATGCTCACCCTTGCTATTCCATTCTCCTTCCGATAGAGAATGTCCTGAAAATCATTTTTCATCGAGTTACTTCCTCCTAATTCGTAGCATCCGGACCACCTATATCACGCCGTCCGACCGTAAAGAATCCAGGTCATGGCCGGACAATCCAAGTAATTCCTCCAAAACCTGCCGCGTATGTTCACCCAGGCGCGGCGAGGCCCCGGCCGGTCCGGTCGTACTGCCACTGAGCCGAAATGGAGTATTGGCGACCTGCCAGGTACCTGCGAAGGCATGGGGTATCGCGGTCAGCATGCCGCGATATTTGACCTGCGGGTCATCGATGACTGCTTTGATGTCATTCACCGGACCGCATGGAATACCGGCCTCGGTGAGCCGGGTGAGCCAGTATGAAGCCGGCTGATTGCGGAATACTTCTTGCAGGACATCAGCCAGAAAGTCGACATGTTTCGTCCGGCCTGCGTTGTCGGCAAAACGCGGGTCATTGCCCAGGTCGGGACGACCGATAGACTGGCACAAACGCCGCCATGTCGCTATGTCATCCGTAATAAGGGCAATCACGAAATTAGTGTCTTTAGCCCGGAAAGCCTGGAAAGGAGTGGCAGAAGGATGCCGGGTACCAATCGGGCCGGGCACTTGACCGGTAGCGAAATAGCGGGAGAAGGCGTTTTCCAACATGGTTACCTGGCAGTCCAGCATGGACATATCGATGTACTGCCCATGGCCGCTGACCTGACGCTGCCACAGGGCGGAGACAACAGCCAACGCGGTAAAGACTCCTGAGACGCTATCCCCCAGAGACGCGCCGGGCCGCATGGGTTCCCCGCCCGGCTCTCCCGTGACGCTCATAATTCCACCCATGGCCTGTACGATGATATCGAGGGCAGGACGCGCCGCAGCCGGGCCATCCTGGCCGAAACCTGAGATGCTGGCATAAACGAGGCCCGGATGTAGCTTCTCAAGGCGCTGGTAGTCCAGCCCGAAGCGGGCCATAGTACCCGGGACGAAGTTCTCCACAAGGACGTCAAAATGGGGTACTAGACGCTGAAACAGCCTCTGCCCTTCTTGCACCGACAAGTCTAATGTGATACTCTTTTTACCACGGTTTACGCTGATAAAATATGCGCTATCTTCTCCCACCGCCGGACCTAATGTCCTGGCCGGGTCGCCGGCTCCAGGTTTCTCCACCTTGACCACCTCGGCGCCGAGGTCTGCCAGGAGCATGGTACAAAAGGGACCTGAGAGAATACGGCTCACATCGAGTACGCGGATACCGTGTAGAGGACCGTTCATGACAGCCTCCTTGGGAAAGTAGATACTATGAGATTGACTGGCATCACCTGGCACGGATATGAATTGCCTTTTCGCCACCGGTATGTTACTTTCGGCAGCCGGGCAAACTCCCGTTTCGGTCTCATTCTATTCCTGTATACCAGCGAGGGCGTTTTCGGCGTCGGCGAGGCATCGCCGGTGGGTACGTCAAGCGCGGATGAGATACTGAGAACGGCAGACGTGCTGGAGAGAATATCGCCGGAATTATTGGGATGCGAAACTGGCACGCTAGAAGACACGATATCAGCAAGGGATATTCCTGCCGCGTTACGCTTCGGACTCGAGACAGCGCTGCTGGACATCACAGGAAAAGCCCGTGGCTGCTCTGTGGCAACCCTGCTTGGCGGACGGCCGGCGTCCCTGCCGGTCAATGCTATCATCTCAGCGGAATCAGCGGAAAATGCTGTAGCCGAAGCGCTAGAGGCCATAGCAGTAGGCTTTAATTGCTTGAAGCTGAAGGTGGGGAGCGGGAAGCCGGACGAGGACGAAGCTCTGGTTTCAGAGGTACGCCGGGCTGTGGGGCAGGAAGTGAAGTTACGCCTCGACGCCAACCAGGCGTGGGATGTCGGCCAGGCCATCGAGTCTTTACGGCGGCTGGCGCGATACGAAATTGAGTATGTCGAACAGCCTGTGCCAGCCGCCGATATCGGCGGTCTGGCCGAAGTGCGGCGGGCCGTACCGGTACCAGTGGCCGCCGACGAATCATTAGGCTCACTGGATAACTTGCGCCGTATTCTGAACGCCGGCGCCGCTGACATCTTTATCTTGAAAGCAGCCCGTTTAGGCGGGCTGAGAACGACGTTGGCAGTAGCGAATACTGCTCTTAGGGCGGGAGACTCGGTGGTGGTTACTACCTCTCTGGAGTCGAGTGTCGGTATAGCGGCTAGCGCACACTTAGCCGCTGCGCTACCGCCGGCCACTTTGTCCCAAGGCCTCGCCACCGGGCTCTTGTTTTCCGATGACTTGATATCGCCCCCCTTGCTGCCCGCTCTGGGCAGACTGGAAACGCCATCCGCTCCCGGTCTGGGCGTCAAGGTAAACGCGGATATGCTTCGGAAACACGGCATTAACATCATGGGCTCAGTCGGCTCCCTGCATCAGATGGTTGAATAGGTTGCTCTTGCTTAATGCTTCGCAGGAAGTCGATGACCATCCGGTTGAACCGGGTGGGCTGCTCCAGGTGCGCGGCGTGACCGGCCTGGGGGATTATTTCTAACAGGCTGCCACGGACCTCTCGATGCATTTCCCGGGCGATGGCGACAAATTTGTCATCCTCTTCCCCGGCGATAAACAGTGTCGGAGTTCGTATTTCCTGGAGACGGCGGTCTAGAGGCGGCTGTACGCCCGTACCGATGCCCCGCAAGCTGTTTGCCAATCCGGCAGGATTATTAGACAGTCGTTGTTCCCTTAGCCTTGACCGAACTGCCAGAGGCAGCCGAGCTTGGCTCGCCCACAACGGTAGTGACTCCCAATAATCGACGAATTTGATAATGCCGGATTTCTCAAGCCGGTCCGCTAATGTGTTGTCACTGCGCACGCGGGCTGCTCTTTCTTCAACTGAGGCGAGTCCGGGAGATGCGCTCTCCAGTGTCAGGCTGGCCGTCCGCTGGGGAAGAGCGATAGCAGCGGCAAGCGCAATCCGCCCACCCATGGAATAGCCCAACCAGTGGACGCGTTGCAGTTTCAAGCGGACTAGCAACTCCTCAAGCGCATGCACCGTGTGTTCCATGTCATAGAGTTGGGGGTTGTTCGGGCTATCAGAGGCGCCGTGCCCCAGCATGTCCGGGCAGACCACTGCATATTCCGCCAGCGCCGTTTCGCGGAAGGATGCCCAGGTTGAAGCGCTTCCGGTAAAACCATGAATCGCGACGATGTCTTGTCCCTCGCCGCCAATTTCAAGACCCAGTTGTTGACCATTCAGGGCGTCAAGCGCGATGCGAGTCACCTGTCTGCTCCTTCCCGCCGGCTCAGTCTGGCCGCCACCGCATCCCGTACTTGCCGGTGGAGTTGCGCGTTCAATTTGCGGTCGCCGGGGACTTCGATTATGGTAGTACCCTTTCTTGCCAGACTCCCCTTCACAGCTTCGCTAAAAGTAGACCAATTCCCGGCGAGGCAATAATCCAGGCCGTATAACTCAGCGGCAGCTCGGAAAGTCAGCCCGTGTGGAGTGCCGAAATACGGTTCGAATACGTCTTCGTAGGCGGACTGAGGCAAGAAAGAGAATATCCCGCCGCCGTTATTATTGATGACAATTATTGTCGCATTCAGACCGAAGGCCTTGGCGGCCAGCAGTCCGTTCATATCGTGATAGAAGGAGATGTCACCCAGCACCAGCACCATCCGGCCGGATGATACCGAACCGACGCCAAGAGCAGTCGAGATAACGCCATCGATTCCACTGGCGCCGCGGTTGCACATGAACCGAATAGAGCGCCCAGTAGATGGGAAGAAGGTGTCCATATCACGCACCGGCATGCTGTTACCAGCAAAGAGCAGGCTTCCTTCAGGCAAGAGAGTCGATAACTCGGTAAAAACCTTGCCCTCGAAGAGCTGCTCACTGCGGGCTAACTCTCCCGCTATGGCTTTACCGGCAACCTCAGCGACGTTCCTCCATTGACGGTACCATTTTCCAGGGCTGGACTCTCCCTCGATGGCGTTGCTCAGTTCGGCGCAGAGACGTACTGGGTCTGTGCGCCAAACCTCACACGTGATATGCAAAGGGTCTCTCCAGAGAGGCTCGCTTTCCACAAGGATATGACGGGCGGTATGGTGGCGCTCTAGATACTGGGTCAGCGGTTTGGAAACGGGCAAAGCCCCGAAGCGGATGACCACATCGGGGACCAACGTTTCAGCTACCTCTTTATCCCCGATAAAGGCATCATAGCAGTCAATGACCATGCTCCGGTCATGTGGGCCGCATCTCACTTGTGACAGGCAGTCGGCCAGAACAGGGAACCCGAGTTTGCGGGCAAGGGCGACGACACATCCGGCCATGTCCTCTCCGGCGTCCGGCCCGCAGACGATAATGCCCCGCTCGTATCGTTTTAGTCCCTCCGCCAGTCTCAGAACATCTTTGCTCACAGACGCCGTATAGGTGGAAACTACTCCGAGAAAGAGACTCTCGCCGGGACGGCCGCAATACGCCTGGTGTTGGCGGACTGCCTCGCTATCCGGCAGGTCATCCGGCACGCTAACCGGCTCCAAAGGCTCCCGAAACGGGAAATTCAGATGGACCGGTCCCGCCGGTTTCTCGTTCGCCGTGGCCATGGCTCGCCCGGCCATCGAGCGGACAAAGGCCATCACGCCAAGGGAGACTTCCGGGGTCGGCATATTTACCGACCACTTGACATGACTGCCGTACATCCGTGTTTGGTCGATGGTCTGCAGCGCTCCCCAGCCCTGCAATTCCGGCGGGCGGTCCGCAGTAAACACCACCAGTGGTACTAGAGAGTAATGCGCCTCCACGACCGCAGGCATCAAGTTGGCCGTGGCCGTGCCGGAACTGCACACGATGGCCACCGGCTGATGAAGATATTTGGCCATGCCTAGCGCAAAAAAACCTGCCGAACGCTCGTCCAGATGTACCCATTTCTTGATATGTGAGTTACGCGCGAAGCTTACTGCCAGTGGTGACGACCGAGAACCGGGACAGATACAGACATGTCTCAGTCCACAACGTGCCAGTTCGTCCACGAAGGCTTCGGCAAAAGCATAGTTCTTGTTTTCGAAAGACATAATCAACTCCCTCTCAACGCTGAAAGCATTGGCTGGAACTTTAACTCTGTCTCAATAAATTCCTGCTCTAGGTCGGACCCTTCCACGATACCCGCCCCGGCATAAAGAAAAGCCTTGTCGCCACGCAGCAACGCCGACCGGATGGCTACGGCAAACTCGCCGCTCGCTGTGTGGTCCATCCATCCTACCGGGGCCGCGTACCAACCCCGGTCGCCTTCCATCCGGCGAATCAACTCCAAAGCCTGTTCTGTAGGTGCCCCCGCGACGGCCGGAGTGGGATGCAATTTCTTGACGATATCGAGAATACCGTAACCCTGATGTATGTTGCCAGAAAAGGGGGTGAACAAGTGCTGAACATTCTTTAGTTTGGAAACCTGAGGCGTTTCGTCCCAGTGCAGTTCAAGACAAACGTCTTTCAACGCCGAGGCCAGCATCGCCACCACAGTCTCGTGCTCCAGCCGCTCCTTAGCGCTTGCCAGGAGACGCGTTTCGAGGATACGGTCCTCCTCCGGGTTGATTCCCCGTGCGGCGCTGCCAGCCAGGCAAGTAGCACTGAGTCGGCTTCCCTCAAGGCGAGCCAGGCTCTCCGGCGTCGCCCCAATAAAGCTCGCCTCATCATTGCCAATGGCAAATATAGAGCACTCAGGATAGAGACGACACATTTGTTCCAGCGCCCTCTCGACCGAAAACTGCCTGTCTGCGTACAGGGCTTTCTGCCGTGCCAGAACTACTTTGGTCAGAAGACCATTCTCGATGGCCTTCTGACCAGAATGGACTCTGGCCGCCCACTCTTCTCGGGAGGTTTCAGTCACATTTGTGATAGTCGGCTGACGTGTCTCGCCCGGTGAGCTCTCCTGCAATGACTCCAGCTCATCAATCAAAGCATTAACCTCGACATTTGCGTTCGTTTCAGGAACAACGAGAGTATTGATGGTCAGCCATGTAGTCCCTTTTGACCTGGTAAAAAGAAAGCGTGGTAATGCCATAAGCGCATCCGGGAAACTGTGCCAGACTACATCTCTGGCGCTGCGCGGGTCAAAGCGGAATCCTCCCAGGAAAAGCGGGCCGACTCCCCGTATGGTGGGCGACTGGACGATGGCGTTCTGGGTGAGGGTACGGTGCTCGTGAATTACCGAATCATAAGGGCTTTCTCCTTCTGAGCTTAACGCGGCGGCCCGGCCATGGGCGACCAGCCAGAAGTCTTGCGCGGGTCGTCCCCAAAACGTTCGATTAGGGGTAGACTGGCCTCGGGCGGCAAAAAGGGACAAGGGGCTGCTCGAGCAGGAAACCGGTTGTGCCTGGCTGACCAGGATAGGCATCTTCAGCCCTTGCGCCTTCTTTTGGCCCCGGATAAGGATATCTTTCAAGACTTTTTCTATGGGACCCACTGATGGAACACAAGTCATGGTCTACCTTCGGGAATGAATTCAGATTCGACTAAGGATGGGTCTGCTCCAACACTCTGGAGCAGTATCCTGCGGAGGCCTGGAGTCGCCAGTGTTAATGGATTGGGGTGCCCGGTCAGTAGCCAGTGTAATATCACTTCGTGGAGTCCGCCAACCCATATCCTGGAAACCAGCAACGTGTCCACTGGTCTTATCTGGCCTGCTTCTACCGCCGCATCCAGTTCTTGCTGAATAAGAGCCGAGAATTTCTCCCTTATCGGCAGGAACTTCTTGTCAACGGCTTTACCATTTCCGACGATATTCAGGAGGAGTACCTGGGCGACATTGCGCTGGCGTGCAAATATGGCCATCAGAGCATCAATACTGCCTGCCACGCGGTGGAGTGGCGTGGGCTGATTCTTTACTGAGTCACGTACCTTATTGACCAGCTTCTCACTCATGCGGTCCAAAAGCGCCATTACCATCTGCTCTTTGCTGGGGAAGTGAAAATAAAAAGAGCCCTTGGAAGTGGCCGATAAATCCACGATTTCCTGGATTCCGGCAGCGGAATATCCGCGTCTCGCAATCACTTGCAGCGCAGCATCCAATATTCGTTCGCGGCCAGCGGGCGCTTCGACCTGGGCTCCTTTGGTCGCCTGAGACTTTGTTGAAGACCGACTGGTTGGTTTAGTCATATGCCTATGATAGATTGAAGGTGATTGTTTGTCAATCATCGGCAAAGTTAGGGGACACAGTAGCAGACAACCAAGGAATTGGCGACGACTGCATGAACTGAGGCGGCGGCACCGGCAAGATAGAGGTAGGCAGGGCGGACTAGCTTAATGCTTGTCCTTTGCTCCCCGCCATCTCGTGACAAGATTGCCAATCACAGAGCCTAGCACCGTACCTATAAGCCCGCCGGCGATGATACAGGCGAGGGGAAGCCAGAAGGGATCCCTGAACCGGATGCCCACGATAATGCCGGCAATAATACCTGCAGTTGCGCCAAAGAGGGTGTATTTGTCACCTGGTTTTCGGTCCGGCGGTAGTTCCTTTTTTACCTTTTCTTTTGCGTACTCTACCTGACCGCGTACCACGTTCTCATCCGGATTAAACCAACCACCTTGACCCATTTTACGCCTCCGGCCGGTTGCGGGACATCTGTTGAATGGCGGCGGCCGCGGCAATGGCAGCCACTCTCTTCTTTTCATCGAATATCTGGGATAGCCGCTCTTCGAAGGGCTTTTCGCGCTCGATGATTCTCTTCATATCCTCGAGGATGGTCGGTTCGGTATCGATGAAATGAGTGCTGAGTTTGCCATCGATGAAACGCGGGTTTTCCATCACCGCCTTGTGAAAGGGGATGTTGGTTTTAACCCCCAGGATGATATATTCGTAAAGCGCCCGCCGCATCCGGGCGATGACTTCATTGCGGTCCCTGCCCCAGGCGATGAGCTTTGAAATCATCGGGTCGTAGATAGGGGGTATCGTGTAGCGGGTAAAGACGCCGCTATCGACACGGATGCCGATTCCACCCGGAGAGCGATAGCCCCTGAGCTTGCCGGGCGAGGGAGCGAATTTATTCAAAGGGTCCTCGGCATTGATACGGCACTCGATAGCCCAGCCGTTGGAACGGACTTCTTCCTGTTTGACGCTTAATTCCTGCCCGCTGGCTACCCGTATCTGTTCTTTGACGATATCGATGCCCGTCACCATCTCCGTCACGGCGTGCTCTACCTGAATCCGGGTGTTGGCTTCCAGAAAATAGTACTCGCCATCCGAATAGAGGAACTCCATCGTTCCCGCCCCTTCGTAGTTCACCCATTTAGCGGCTTTGACTGCGG
Organism: Chloroflexota bacterium; assembly: GCA_016190895.1. Lineage (GTDB taxonomy): Bacteria > Chloroflexota > Dehalococcoidia > Dehalococcoidales > UBA2162 > JACPPR01. Next base: position 28,281 of record JACPPR010000045.1, read on the forward strand.
CGGCTCCCATCTCGGCACGAAGTTCAGGAGTAAGTACCGGTGAAGGAGACTCCTCGATGAGTTTCTGGTGACGTCTCTGGATTGAGCATTCCCGCTCGCCCAGGTGAATGACATTACCATGCGAATCAGCCAGTATCTGGAATTCAATGTGCCTGGGGTGGGCTATGTATTTTTCAATGTAGACATCAGGCAGTCCGAAGGTATTTTTGGCAATCGCCTGTGAAGATTCCAGCCCCAGAAGCAGCTCGGCTTCGTCGACGACGACCGTCATGCCGATGCCTCCCCCACCCCCAGCCGGCTTGATGATTACCGGGTAGGAAATCTCCCTGGCAATGGTTTTCGCCTGCTCGGAATCGGAGACACACTCGTCAGTGCCCGGCACTACGGGCACGCCGGCTTTCTTCATCTCACACCTAGCGGCCACCTTATTGCCCATCAGTTCCAGCACACGGGGTGAGGGGCCGATGAACTTGATACCTGCCTGCTCGCAGGCCAGGGCGAAGCTCGGGTTCTCCGCCAGAAAACCATAGCCGGGATGAATGGCATCGGCATGGCATTCCTGGGCGACTTCTATAATCTTTTTGATGTTGAGATAGCTCTCACTGGCCGGCGCTGCGCCGATGAAATAGGCTTCATCGGCGTACTTGGCGAAAAGGGCGTCCTTGTCGGCTTCGGAGTATATCGCTACAGAGGTAATGCCCAGTTCACGGCAAGCCCGCATCACACGAATGGCTATCTCACCACGGTTTGCTACCAGAATCTTACTAATCATCGTTTTCTTGCCCCACCCTGCGACTTTCCTCCAGTTTGTGTAGGGGCACAGCATGCTGTGCCCCTACAGAACGACATTTTGGTATCTATTCCACAATCACCAGCACGTCGCCGGCGTTGATTACCTGACCCTGAGAGACAAGGATTTCTTTGACCACCCCACCGAAGGGTGAAAGAACCTCATTCTGCATCTTCATCGCTTCAATCATGACGACGACGTCTCCTACTTTAACCTTGTCTCCCGCCTTTACTTTGATGCCCAGTATCATGCCCTGCATCGGAGCGGTGACAGCCCCCGGCGGTAATTCGGCGGGCTGCTTCGCCTTTTCCACCTCGATAGTCTTGCCGCCAACGGAAGATACCTTGACGTTGAACACCTCGCCGTCGACATCCACGGCGAACTCCATAGGTAGCTCCGGAGGTGCGGCCCCCTTGACAGCGGCGGCCGGAGAGGGTAACGCCTCTTCTTTAAGCTCACCACGCAGGAATTTAACGGCTACCTGCGGGTAGAGGGCGTAGGTCATCAAGTCCTCATCCTGGTGAAGAATGCCCATCTTGTGGGCTTCGTCGCGCAGTTTCTCAAGTTCTAATGGAATGAGGTCGGCCGGCCGCACCGCAATCGGTGTCTCCTTGCCGATGACCTGTTTTCTTATCTTTTCATCTATCGGAGCGGGCGGGCGCCCATAGGAGCCGAGGAGATAGTTCTTCACCTCTTCCGTCACCTGCTTGTAGCGTTTACCAGTCAGAACATTCAGTACCGCCTGAATCCCGACTATCTGGCTGGTGGGGGTCACCAGCGGGGGGTAGCCAAGCTCGGCCCGCACCCGGGGCACTTCCTCCAAGACAGTGGAGTACTTGTCCAGTGCATTCTGTTCCTTTAGCTGGCTCACCAGGTTGGAGAGCATCCCGCCGGGTATCTGGTGTACCAGGACGTTGATGCTGGGGCGTGTCGTTTCGGCGGTAAAGAGCACGCGGTATTTTCCGCTCAGGGTGGCAAAGTATTCACCGATTTCATAAAGCAGCTCCAGGTCGAGGCCGCTATCATAAGGAGTATCTTTGAATGCCGCCGCCATGCTCTCGGTCGGCGGGTGAGAAGTGCCCCAACCGAAGGCCGAAAAAGCTGTATCCAGGATATCGGCGCCGGCCAGCACCGCCGCGTAATGGCTCAAGGGCGCCATGCCGCTGGAGCAGTGCGAGTGGAAGTTCAGCGGAATTTTCACCTTGCTCTTGATGGCCTTGACCAGGGCGTCCGAGGCGGTTGGTGAAATCAGACCGGCCATATCTTTGATGCAGATGGAATCACAACCAAGGTTTTCCAGCTGTTTAGCCATTTCGGCGAACTTTTCAGTCGAGTGCACCGGGCTGACTGTATAGCAGATAGCGCCCTGGACGTGCACTTTGTGCTCTTTAGCTACCTTGATGGATAGCTCCATATTCCGGATATCGTTGAGGGCATCGAAAATGCGAAAAACGTCAATCCCGTTCTTCACGGAAAGGCGGATGAACTCCCGCAAGACGTCATCGGCGTAATGCCGATAGCCGACCAGGTTCTGTCCCCTGAGTAGCATCTGGAGACGGGTATTCTTCACTTTCTTGCGCAGACTGCGCAGGCGTTCCCAGGGGTCCTCATTCAAGAACCTGATGCAGGCATCGAAGGTAGCTCCGCCCCATACCTCGAGGGAGAAAAAACCCGCCTTGTCCAGCTGTTCGGTAATCGGGAGCATATCGCGGGTTCGCATGCGGGTAGCGATGAGTGATTGGTGCGCGTCTCGCAATGTGGTATCGGTTATTTGAATGCCCATCTGAACTAAATATGAACCTTCCTTTTCTTCAGAATATCTCAGGGTAATTCGTTGCGAAGGTGGGCGGGGACGCTCCTGCGCCGTCCGGCGAGTTTACCCATTTATTCTAATGGGGCAGATGACGGAAGTCAATAAATCGATACGGGCTTCTAATGACTTCACCTTTCCCTTACACAAATATGGCAAAATCGGGGGTTTATACTGACAGCATACCCTGAATACATAGGGATTTCCCCGCTAGATACAGACTGTCCCTTCCGTTACAATGAGACTGGCGGGAAAAGGCTGCACTGAGCAAATGGAAAGTTGGCGAGTGATTCTAGCTGAAAGCCATCCCCAGCTGCGTCAGAATATGGTTAAGATTATCTCCGGGATGACGGAGTTGAGCTTGGTGGCTAAAGTGACCAATGGCTGGGACGTGATGTTTACATCTTCCCAGCTTAAGCCGGATATCGTGCTGCTGGATTTCGATTTGCCCGGATTAAGCGGAATCGAAGTCGCCAGATTAATCACGCGCGGTCTACCCGATGTGCGAGTGGTTGTACTACTGGACGATGGAGAAGAGGATGACGGTCACAAAAAGGCTATCGAGCAATGCGGTGCTTGCGGGTACCTCTTAAAGAACGGCTTAGCCCGGCAGTTGCCTGCTTTTTTGGACAATCTTGAGCAAGCTAAGAGAGGAAACAATAGTTCGAACCAGAAAAACGCGGAATAGACCGTAAGAGTGAGCAGGGCCGAAAATGAGAAGGTTGCTTCTTTGCCTAATCGGAGGTTTTATCCTGGCAGGCTCTATATTAGTTATTAATGCTGCCGATATAGAGCTTACGGTCTGGACCAGAATGGCTAATGGCAATCCTCAATTGTTCAAGACTGCACGGGATGGGACAAGAATCTCTCTCTATGTTAGTGGAGCCATGCGCAAAATCTAGGGGTTTCCCTGACAATTTGCCGTAGTGGTTAAGGGTTTCCCCTGCTAGATATGACTATTTCGCTTCTGTATACTATGGTATAGTATAGTATAAATTAAATAGGTTATGGAGAGGGACGACAAAGGGTTGCGTTCAAATTGGATTGTGGGTTACAATAGTGCCAGTGGTGATGATGAAGATGCGGCCGGAGCTACTGGTTCACATTATTTCGGGCATTTCAGAAGATTGGTGTTGAGAGGCTAATAATGTTCAAACAGAAAAAATTCCTCATCGGCGGAATCATAATTCTCATCGCATTAGGCTACCTGGGCTATACCGCCTTTGCCGGCGCGGCTACCTATTACTATACTGTCAATGAAGTCCTGGGGAAAGGGAGCTCGATATACGGGGATACCATGCGGGTGGAGGGGCAAGTTCTCGTTGGCTCTGTGCAGCAGGAATCGGCAGGGCGTATGTGGAAGTTTACCATTAGCGACGCCGATGGGCAGCAGAGTCTGCCGGTGATTTACCGGGGCGTCGTGCCCGATACTTTCGAGGAGGGTAACCCGGTTGTTGTCGAAGGCATTCTTGGTTCAGACGGTATCTTCCAGGCGAAAACGCTTATGCCCAAGTGCCCTTCCAAGTATGAACCCGAGGTCTGAGACTGAAATGCGAGAAGTGTATTTATGGCTGATATAGGTTATATTGCCCTGCTGCTGGCGCTAGTCGCCTCACTTTACTCAGCTACTGCTTTTGTTTTCGGGAAAAGAAGAAATATTCCGGCCTTGGTGGATAGCGCGAGGAATGGTGTCGTGGCGGTCTGCGGGTTGGTTTCTATCGCGGTCCTCGCCCTGCTTTATGCCATACTTACTCACGATTTCCAGATAGAATATGTTGCCTCGTACACCGCGCGGGATATGTCGCTGACCTACCTTCTCAGCGCAATATGGGCCGGTAACGATGGCTCGCTCCTGTTCTGGGCCTGGCTGCTTGCTCTCTTCGGTATGATTGTGGTGCTGCAGCGGCGGGATGTCGGCCGGGAGTTGGTGCCTTATGCCTCGACGATTGTCATGGTGACCGAGGTTTTCTTCCTCTTCTTGCTACTGTCTGTAGCTAATCCTTTCCATAAGCTCTCATTTCTCCCTGCGGACGGCCGGGGACTTAACCCTCTGTTGGAGAATCCCGGAATGCTTTTCCATCCGCCGAACCTGTTGGGAGGTTACGTCGGCTTTACGATTCCCTTTGCCTTTGCTATGTCGGCTTTGCTGACCAGGAGGCTGGGAGATGAGTGGATAGTATCGATAAGAAGATGGACTCTGGTTTCCTGGCTCCTCCTCAGCATCGGCAATATCATCGGCGCCTGGTGGGCGTATGTCGAGCTGGGGTGGGGTGGCTACTGGGCCTGGGACCCCGTAGAGAATGCCAGCTTGTTACCCTGGCTGACGGGGACTGCTTTCCTGCATTCCATTATGATGCAGAGGCGGCGAGGAATTCTCAAAAAATGGAACATGGTACTTGTCATAATAACGTTCAGCCTGTCTATTTTCGGCACTTTCCTGACCCGAAGCGGCATCTTGTCCTCGGTGCATACTTTTGCGGATACCACACTGGGTCCTTTCTTCCTGGTCTTCATCGGAGTGACCCTCTTTAGCTCGCTGGGGCTGCTTTACTACCGCAGCGAGTTACTCAATTCTGAGGCGGAGATGGAATCTCTTGTCTCCAGAGAGAGTACTTTCCTGATGAACAATTTGTTTCTTGTCGGGGCTGCCTTTGCTGTCTTCCTGGGGGAGATTTTCCCGCTGATATCAGAGGCAGTGCGAGGAGTCAAGATTACGGTCGGGGCGCCCTTTTACAATCAGGTGAACGGGCCTATTTTCCTGGCCATCATTTTTCTGGCCGGTGTGTGTGCTCTCATCGGCTGGCGGCGATCCTCGGTCAGTAACCTGATGCGCAATTTTCTCTGGCCTCTGGCGATAGCTCTGGTAATAGGTTCGGCTCTCATCATTCTTGGAGTAAGGCAACCGTACGCCGTGTTTGCCTTCACGGTATGCGCCTTTGTCCTCACCACCATACTATACGAATGGTTCCGGGGGACGAGAGCGCGGCGCCGCATGAGAGGAGATAACTATCTGAAAGCCTTCTTTGGTCTGCTGGGAGCTAACCGGCCTCGCTACGGGGGATACACCGTGCATATCGGCCTCGTTCTCATCGCCATCGGGGTTATCGGCTCGTCTTTTTATAATGTGGAAAAAGAAGCCACGCTTCTGCCGGGCGAATCGATGAGCATCAAAAACTACACACTCACTTATGAGAACAAGGACACTTTCCAGACAGAGACCAGGCAAGTTGACTCGGCGACTCTTTCTGTCTTTAACGGCGGAAAGCTGTTAGGCAAGATAGTTCCGTCAAAATACTATTCCGTTAGCTATGAGCAGTCGGTAACCGAAGTGGCTATCCGTTCTACTCCGGCGGAAGATTTGTATGCCATTTTGATTGGCTGGGATGATGCCGGCGCCACTTCTTTCAAGATTCTGGTGAACCCGCTGGTCAGCTGGATATGGATAGGCGGAATCGTCCTGGTGCTCGGGGGATTGATAGCTTTCTGGCCCGAGCGGCGGAAATTACCCGTTGAGATTCGTGTTGAGGCACGGGAAACCGTTGGTAGCGTTAGTAATAAGAAAAGTGGTAACGGTATCAATAAGGTAAGAAGCAGTAGTGAGGCAAGGAGGGGATAATATGGTGAGGAAGATGCTGGGCGCTGTTTTTGTTTTGTTGGCTCTGCTAGCAACCCCGGCTAGCGCTGCCTCCCCGTTAACTAATGTTTCTCAACAATTGATTTGTCAGTGCGGCTGCAACATGACTGTAGCTAATTGTACCCATCAGGACTGTATGTCGGCGCCGGCAATGCGAACTCTGATTCAGCAAAAGCTGGACCAGGGTTTATCCGAGGAACAGGTTGTTCAGTATTTTGTCACCGAGTACGGCGAACAGGTGCTCGCGTCACCACCTAAGAAGGGGTTGAATCTGGTCGCCTGGATTTTGCCTTTTGCGGTGATTATAGCCGGGGCCATCATCGTTTATCTGGCCTTGAAAAAATGGGTCTTTCAGGGCAGGACGTCCCAGGTCGAGGTGAAGACTGAGGCTGAAGAGGATGATGAAAAGTATCGGCTCAGGCTTGAACAAGAGCTGAAACAATTCGGCGAAAGGGGTTACAGATGACGGTCTTTGCCGTGATAGTCTTGACTGCGGCGGCTTTTGCCTTCATTGCCTATCCTTTCTTCAAACAAAGGGGGTATTCGGCCGTTTCAACAGGAGACCAGAAATCCAGGGAATTACTCTCCCGGCGTGATACCACCTATTCCATGCTCAAGGAACTGGAGTTTGACTACCAGTCAGGTATTCTGACCGAAGAGGACTACCGCGACCTGGAGGCGAGATACAAGAGGAAAGCTATTTCTATCCTCAAAGATGCCGATGACCTGGAAAAAGGCAGCGAGGCGGAGGAAGGGATAGAGGCAGAGATTCGGAGGCTACGCCGGACTGGCACTAAACAGGCCGGTGACGAGGTAGAACAAGCGGTCGCTAAGTTACGCCGGGTTGGCAAAAACCAGGCCGGTGACCAGGTAGAAGAAGCCGTCAGCAAGTTACGCCAGACCCGGGGGAAGTTCTGTCCGCAATGCGGAACGGCAGCTAAAGCCGACGACCGTTTCTGCGCCAGTTGCGGCGCCAAACTGAGGTGAGGAGAAGCTGTGATTAAGCGAGTTGTTCTGTTCTTAATGATATTACTACTTAGCCTGCCGACTCCGGTCCTGGCTGCAGAGGCAGGAAACGGTGTCATCGATGGTAAGTTGGTGAATGGAACTGCCGGAGGCAGTAGCGTCGCCGACCAGACGGTTACGCTGACGACCTATCTGAATGATACCGAATCAGGCACGCAGACCGCTAAGAGCAGGGCCGACGGTCAGTTCGTCTTCAATGGCTTATCGACCGCCTCGGGCTACGCTTATGAACTGAAAGTTACTTATCAGGAAGCGGATTATACCAGTGAGCGGGTCAGCTTCACGGCTAGCGAGACAACCAGGGCGATGACTCTCACTGTCTACGACGCGACCGATAGTGATGCGGTAGTTAAAGTTTCTGCCGCTCATACTATCGCCTACCTTGGTGATGGAGAACTCGAGGTGGTGGAATATCTCGTCTTTACCAACAATTCCGACCGGGCCTACATCGGCACCGGTGAAATTACGACGACAGGAACGCGGCGGACGTTGAAACTGCCTCTACCGGCTAAGACAACCGAACTGCAATACGGCGGCGACCTGATGAGTTGCTGTGTTCTCCAGGACCCTAACGGACTATTCGATACCATGGCCGTTTTGCCCGGAGAAAAACTCATCGCCTACTCCTATAAAGTGCCTTATAAGGCTGGAGCGTACGAGTTTTCTCGAAAGTTCGACTATCCGGTAGCCACTTACAATTTCCTGGTTCAGGGCGCGACTACGCAGGCCACCAGCGCCCGCCTGGCAGCGGCCGGACAGATGGATATCGAAGGCGCCACATTCAACGGACTTGCCGGTGATAATCTGGCTCCGGGCGAAACAGTGGCTATTCAGATAGCTGGTCTACCTAAGTCAAGTAGCTCGCAGACTGTCATCTGGGTTGTCTTGACCCTGATTGCGCTGGGCGCCGCAGGAGGCTTCATGTACCTGATGAAGCGGAGAAGCCTTCAAACTGTTAGTGTAGAGAGCCAGCCGCCCGACGAACTGAGGCAACAGTTGCTTCTCGAGATGGCCAGGCTGGATGACGATTTTGAAAGCGGCAAAATAGAGAAAGAAGCCTATACCAGACAGCGAGCTGAGAAAAAATCTCAGTTGCTCAGGCTAGTGGCAGGCTCTGAATAGGAGAGTCGCAGGCAATAATGGGGGGAGCTAATACAGCTTCCCAGGCTTTGTCAGTTAAGGTGGAAGGACTGACCAAGTCCTTCGGCAATCGCCTTACCTTGAGAGGGATTGACCTTGAGGTAAAGCAGGGGGAGTCGGTTGTTATCTTCGGTCCCAACGGGGCAGGCAAGACTACCTTGCTGAAGGTTCTGGCTACCATTATGAACCCCACCTCGGGCCGGATTCTCATCGATGGATTAGATGTCAAAAATCAGGCCGAGCAAGCCCGCCGCCGGATTGGCATAGTTACCCACAACACTTTTCTCTATGGTAACCTCACGGCTTACGAGAACCTTGATTTCTACTGCCGTTTGTATGATGTGCCGGGACGGCAGCAGCGAATTCAAGAAATAATAGAGATGGTGGGTATGACACCGCGTCTTCACCAGCGGGTTTCTACTCTCTCTCGGGGTATGCAGCAAAGGATATCGATTGCTCGTTCCCTGCTTCACAAACCGGCTATTATGCTGCTGGATGAGGCAGAAACTGGGCTGGACCAGCAGGCCACCGCTATGCTCTGGGAGGCATTGGCAGCAGAGGGCGGGAAAAGGCGCACCATTATTCTGACGACGCATAACCTGGAGCGAGGCCTAAAAGTGGCTGAGCGGGTACTTATTCTGGACAAGGGCATCATCACATATCAAGGCTCAACGAAAGCAATGAACCTTCCTGCTCTCGAAAGAGTTTACCACAGCAGCACGGAGAACGAACCTTGAGTTTCTGGCGCAAGGTTTTCGCCATAACCTGGAAAGACGTTCTGGCTGAGATGAGGACCAAGGAAATCATCTCGGCGGTGCTGGTCTTTACTCTTCTTGTGATAGTGATATTCAACTTCGCATTCGGCACAAGTCCGGATGTAGTCAAACTGGTAGCCTCGGGTATGCTGTGGGTAACCTTCGCTTTTTCCGGCGTGCTAAGCCTCAACCGCGCCTTTGTTATGGAGAAAGAAGAGGGCTGTTTCGAAGGGCTAATGGTAGCTCCGGTGAGTCGTGAGATTATCTACACGGGTAAGATGCTAGGCTCTTTATTGTTTTTGCTTATTATCGAGGCGATTGCCCTGCCTATCTTTGCCTTTCTTTTCAACCTTGGGGTATTCTCCTGGCAGCTAATTGTCATCGTATTCTTGACAACCGTAGGCTTTGTCGGGGTCGGCACGCTTTTTTCAGCGCTGGCAGTCAATACTAAGGCACGGGAAATGGTGCTGCCGATTCTCTTTTTCCCGATTGTGATTCCAATAATCATCGGCGCTGTCAAAGCTTCAGAATCGGCCCTGTCCGGTGGGTCGTGGGGCGACATTTCCTCCTGGCTCGGGATAACAGGGGCTTTCGATGTTATCTTCCTGGTGGTATCCTACCTAATATTTGCCTTTGTGATTGAAGAATAGGACTGGTAGCGAGGGACGGACGATATGAAAAGGTATTTGTTGTTGGCGTTGAGCTTTACCCTGATGGTGGTGAGCTTGTACTTCGTCTTTGTCTGGGTGCCGACCGAGAGAATGATGGGGATCGTGCAGAGAATTTTCTACCTGATGGTGCCGACGGGGTGGCTGACTCTGCTTTCCTTCTTGATTGTCTTCATCGGCAGCATCCTTTATCTAGTCAAGAGAGAAGAGAAGTGGGATATTTTAGCCTACTGTTCGGGGGAGATAGGCCTTGTCTTTACGACACTGGCCCTTATCACGGGTTCTATCTGGGCGAAGCCTATCTGGGGGGTGTGGTGGGACTGGGGAACGCCCCGCCTTACTTCCACCCTGGTGCTCTGGTTTATCTATCTGGCGTATTTCCTGGTGCGCTCTTTTGCCTCGGAGCCGTCCCGGGGCGCCCGCTTTGCGGCGGTCGTGGGCATCGTTGGTTTCGTTGACATACCGATAGTCATCCTCTCGACGACTCTCTGGCAGGGGATGCACCCCCCGCCGCTTATCTTCCAGGAGGCCGGTTTAGACCCGCGTATGATGCTGACTCTTCAGGTCAGCCTGATTGCCTATACCGTTCTGTTCGTTATTTTATTAATAGCACGTGTCTTGCTGAAGAATAGTGAAGTTGACATAAGATACTTGAAAGAAGGGTAACTAGATTTATTTGCTAAGGAGGCATGAAAATGGAAAACGCTGGCTTTCTACTGGCGGCTTTCAGCATTGTATGGGCTGTGCTCTTCGGCTATGTTCTTGTATTGTTGAATAAGCAGAAGAAGCTACAGCAGGAGATAGTCTCCCTGAAAGAAGCCCTCAAGGAGAAAAAAGGGTAATATCCAATCAGGATGAGAGATAGTCATATTGCCGGGCTAAAATCAGGGAATTCCCTAATAAGATTACGTAGTATATGGGGGTTTTCCCAATAGGTATCAATCCCATATTTTAGTAAAATGATTGTGGGAAAGGGCGTCTGGATGCTCCTTTCAGTAAAGATGGTAAAGACTGAATAACGACAAATTCTCAGGGATGTCCTGACATTAGAAGACCGGACGCCGGGGTTTATCAGCTTTGCCAGGTAATGGTGGTGTCTTTGTGGTTGGGAAAGAAGTGGGGAGAGGGATACTATCCTCAGGAAGTCCTGTTCATATATTAATAATCGCAGTTCAAGATTCTCAAGGTAAGCGGTTGTCAGTCCAGGGGAAAGGATTCTGCAATCCGGCGTAGGGGCGGAGGCTCTCCCTGAGCCAGGACCACTGTAGCGAGAACTCATATCAGGATGATTGCGGAGACGATGCCGAGCAACAGTTTGAGTTTCACGGTGTCTTCTTTCCCCGGTACCGATAGATGTATTTCTCATTCTGATATTTCCGCCCCTTCCGCCAAAGTTCTATGGCTTCTGAGCCAGCTTGGCTCCATTACCTAAAGCATTCACAATATCTACTGTCAAAGGAATGATGGTGCTGTTCTTCTCTCCGGCAATCTCGACAAGGGTCTGGAGATAGCGTAGCTGTAAAGCCGCCGGCTGGCTCTGGATTATCTGAGCGGCCTCAGCAAGAGTACCGGCAGCCGCCTTCTCACCTTCGGCATGGATAATCTTCGCCCTCTTCTCACGCTCTGACTCGGCCTGACGCGCCATCGCCCTCTGCATCGCCTCGGGCAGGAGAACATCCTTTATCTCGACGAGGGTCGCCCGTACTCCCCAGGGCTCCTCGGTCTGCTCATCGATAATCTGGCGCAGTCTTGAGTTAATCTGGTCGCGGTGGGCTAGCAGCTCATCCAGGTCCGATTGCCCCAGAACGCTCCGTAGAGTAGTTAAGGCCAGTTGGATGGTGGCTTCTTTGTAGTTCTCGACATTGATGACCGCGTTGACCGGGTCGATGACCATGAAGTAGACCACGGCATCTACCTTCACCGTGACGTTGTCACGAGTAATGACTTCCTGAGGCTCAAGCACAGTGGTGATGATTCTCAGGCTGACCTTGGTCATCCTGTCGATGATGGGTAAAATGAAATTAAGACCGGGGTTTCGGGTGCCAACCAGCCGCCCGAAGCGGAGCACCACTCCTCGTTCGTACTGCTTGACTATCTTGCTGCCGAAGGCAATCAGAACCAGTACGACGAACGCGATTAGAACGATTAGCCAGGCATCCATGTTTCTTTCCTCCTTCTATTTTCCGTTTGGGTCGCAGCGACCTTTTACGCTTCCCACTAGTGATTCTACCTTAGGTAGTCATGCCGATATAGTCATTAACTACCTAAATGTTATGGGTAGGGTATACCCAATTTGATATCGGGTAACGGAAAATGGGGGAGAAGGAAAAGGGAAGGAGCTGAAAAGAGCTTCTGTCTAAATAGCGGTCGGGTGTGGGCGAAGTTTAATTATTCGAAGTCGATGAGGCCCCTGCGAATAGCGTATTTCGTCAGGTCTTCACGTCTGGCCAGTCCGAGCTTGTGCATTACTGCCTGGCGGTATTTCTCCACGGTCCTGGAACTCAAAAACAGGCTCTCGGCCATCTCGCGGTTGGTTTTACCGGCGGCAGCCAGTTTGAGCACCTCTTTTTCCCGGCGGGTCAGGGCTGCATAGTTCTCTTCTTGCTGCTCTGGCGCTGTGGTAACGAAGCCTTCCAGTAAGGCGGTGGCGACGGCTGGTGAGAGGAAGATATTGCCCTGGTAGACGGTGTGGATAGCGTATAGTAACTCTTGCGGTTCGGACTCCTTCAGGATATATCCCGAGGCTCCGGCTCTGAGTACCGGGAAGAAAAATTCTTCATCATCGTGCATGCTGAGGACAAGAACGCTGGTATCGGGCTGTTCCTCCTTGATGCGGCGGGTCGCCTCGATACCGTTCATTCCAGGCATAGCGATGTCCATCAGTACCAGTTCAGGCCTGAGTTCTAGTGCTTTCGCTATTGCCTCTTCGCCTCCCGATGCTTCACCGACTACTTCGATATCAGGCTGACCGTCAAGCAATGACCGGATTCCGGCGCGGACAATGCCGTGGTCGTCCACTATCAAAACGCGCAGTTTAGCCATCTCAGTCACCTCCAACTTTAGGCACCTCCAGCGGAATTTGGAACCATATCAACGTTCCTTTAGCGGGCTCTGATTCTATGCTTAATTGTCCCCCGACAGCCGAGACCCTCTCCTGAATGCCGCGTAATCCAAATGAATCTGATGACCGTAGGGCGGTCTCGACATCGAATCCCTTACCATTGTCATCGATGTTAGCGTTTATCGCTGATTTTGTCGCTGTAACCTTAATAGTAACTGCAGAAGCGCCCGAGTGCCGGACAACATTAGTCGTCGCCTCTTGAATTATCCTGAATATGGTGGTCTCGATTTTAGAGGGTAACCTGTCATCTAGTCCCGAGAAGCTGAGCCATACCTTGATGTTCTTTGCCTCCAGACGGCTCTTGACGTAAGAGCGCAGCGCCGGAGCCAGACCTAACTGGTCGAGAACCTCGGGACGCAGGTCGTAAATCAGCTTGCGCAGCTCCCCAAGAGTTTGAGCGGCCAGAGCGCGAGATTGGGTGAGTTTCTTTTTCGCTTCAGCTGCCTCATCAGGCAGGCTGTCGATAGCCCTGGCTAAGTCCAGCATGATTGCGGAGAGGGCTTGCCCGGCTTCATCATGGAGTTCCCGTGCCACCCTCCGCCGCTCTTCTTCCTGGGCTGAAATGAGTCTTTCCAGGAGCTTACCGCGAACAACCGCCGTTTCCTGCAACTGCCGCGTTCTCTCCTGGACTTTCTCCTCTAACTCCACTTTCGAAGCTTCCAGGGCTTTGGCGTTCTCCTCGACGCGCTCCGCCATTTCATTGAAGTTTTTAGCCATCGTCCCGACCTCATCGTCTCTTTGAATAGCAACCCTGGCGCTGAGGTCGCCGCCGGCGATTCGCTGGGCGGAGGCGATGAGCTTTGAAATGGGATTGACCACCGATGAGCGGAACATATAGGTTAGTGTTGCCCCTATCATTAAGAAGGTAACCCCGGCTATTACGACCATAGTCAGGGTTTGTTGCCGTAGCTGTTCGTCCAGCATTTTGCTGTCCACACCGATTTCGATTGCCCCCAAGATTTGGGAACCGGAGCCGTGGCAGCCATAGCAGTCAGGCTTGTTGAGTACCGGAAAGACAACAGACATATTTTTCTCACCCTGTTGATTATCTGCTCCGGTGACCGTTTCCAGAGAGGCGAAGACCCGGTCTATTTCTTCACTACCGCGTATTTGGCCGACTGCCGAGGCATCGCTTGAGGCAAAGACCTTGCGTTCAACGGAGTAAACGGTGACATCCTGGACCGGTTTTCTCGAAGCCATCAGTTCTACTGATTGCTGCACGTGCTGCCGGTCGACCAAAAGCATATCGCGTTCCAGAGAATCCCGGAGCGCTGCGGCTAAGAGGACGGCTGAGTCTTTGAACTGGGCTATGGTAGTTTGCCGCTGGAGGTAGAGTATCGCCCCACCCCCGATGAGCCCCATAACCATCAGGATGGCAAAAACCAGCAGGATGATTCTGTACTGGAGCCTGTTCTTAACCCTTATCATCACTTACCCACATGCTCCTCCTAATTGATTATATGTATTAGCTTTACCTTTTTCAATAAAGCCTACCCAGTCCACTGCCTACGGGAGGGTGTGAAAATGGCGAAAAACTGGGTATCTCCTACTCCATAATATCAGGCAATTAACGGCTAGAACTGCAGCCAGATAGAGCCTAATATGTAGCAGGTTAGGAGGAGCTAAGATGAAGAAAATATGGTGGCTGGCGGCTGTGTGGACGGTGGTTGGGGTCGCTGCTTTAGTCGCTTTGATGCTGTTACTTGTCGGTTGCCAGGGCGGCACAGGTCCGACCGGGCCTGCCGGGACGCCGGGCACAAGTAGCGGCACCATTAAAGGGATGGTGACAAACGGACTGACCAAGACGTCTCTGGCCGGGGTGACTGTCACCACCGACCCGGTGATTGATGGCGTAAGTGTTAGTTCCGGGGGTGACGGAAGTTTTTCCGCAGAGCTCCCGATAGGGACTTACAAGATTACCATCAAGAAAGATGATTTCACTGCGGTCACTGAAACGGTAACGCTGGTGGCCGGTCAGACGGTTACAAAAGATGTAGCCCTTAAACCGGCAGCCAATGTGAAAGTAAATGCCGGCGCCGACCGGAATGTTTCGCCGGGCGCTATAGTAACACTGAAAGCGACGGCGGTGCCTTATGACGGCTCTACGGTTAGCGGTTACAAGTGGACGCAAGTGAGCGGTGTCGAGACCAGAATCGAGAATGCTGACTCGGACACGATTACGGTGACTCTTAGTGAGGCCAAGGACTTCAAAGAGGAACTGCTCGCTTTACTCAACCAGTCGGACCGTCTCGGTGTCCAGGGAATCAATCCGGCTGCGCTGGAGGAGGCCGAGACAGTCGCTCTTAAAGCTGCCGTGACTACTTCCAGCGGCACTTATAGCGATACGGTGAATGTCGTCGTAAAACTTCCTTATGTTGTTAATCCCGGGATAAGCAATGTGCCGGTCGGCCTACCCGTACTGGTACATGCTAAAACAGAACCTATCTACAAATGGGTCTTGATGCTTCCGGAAGGCTCTAAAGCGGCCGTGGATGATGATAAAGACCGCGACCCATCGTTTACTCCGGATGTGGCCGGCAAATATACCCTGGCGAATAAAGCCAACGGGGCCGCCCTCGATATCTATGCCGGTACCTGGGCGGGAGCTATCAGCGGTCTGGATGCCAAGGGCCGGCCGGAGTCCGCTGCCTGTACTGTTTGTCATAATGGTAAAGCAGCTCCTGATAAGTTTACTGACTGGAAAGCCTCGGGGCACGCTGAAATATTTACCCAGAACATCAACAATCCTGCCGGGCACTGGACGGAGGGTTGCGCTACCTGTCACACGGTGGGCGACGCCCCCGGAGTGGATAATGGCGGTTTTGATGAGGCTATGACCAGGGAGGGTTGGAAAGTGCCGCCACATGGTGAAGTGGACTACTATGCCGGGATGTTCAAGCAATTCCCCAAGACTGCCGGCCTGGCTAACATCCAGTGTGAGAACTGCCACGGTCCCAATAATAGTCCTCTCCACGCTAATGGAACGGTCGATGTTGCCCGTGTCACTCTCTCTGCTGAGGCTTGCGGCGCCTGTCACGGTGAACCGCCCCGCCATGGCCGCTTCCAGCAGTGGCAGGAAAGCGCTAATTCCGGAATTGAATCAACCACCACGCCGGAAAGAGCCACTAGCTCTTCCTGCGCCCGTTGTCACAGCGCCCAGGGCTTCCTGCTTTGGCTAAAACAGGGCGACCTGACCAAGCAAATCCAGGGTGCCAAGGGTAATGCTACCGCTGATGAGATGGCTGCGATGGGTTTTACAGCCAATAAACTTGAGCCGGTGACATGTGTCACCTGCCACGACCCGCATGCTCAAGGCACTACCTCCGGCGAGCCGACTACGGCTACTGTCCGTATCATTGATGATACCCTATTGCTGCCTGCCGGGTTTCAGGCGAAGGAAGTGGGCAAGGGTGCCCTCTGCATCACCTGCCATAATACCAGGAATGCCGTCCACAATATTGATGCGCCGCCTACCAGCTACTCGGCGCCTCATGTCGCTGCCCAGGCAGATGTCCTGATGGGTGAAAACGCTTACTTCGTCTCGGTGCCGCAGCGCTCGCCTCACGCTAACATTAAAGACACTTGCGTTACCTGTCATATGGAGGAGACGCCGCCACCGGCTGAGTTCAGCTACCAGCAATCGGGCACCAACCATGGCTTCGCAGCCAGCACGACTATCTGCTCCAGCTGCCACAGCGCTAACTTTAATGCCAAGGCGCTGCAGGTGGGTACTGAAGACAAGCTCCATAAGCTGGGAGAAGCTATGAGCGCCTATCTGCTCGACAAGATGCCGGCAACAGTAACGGTCAAGGACTATACGCCCCACGAGGTCAAGGGTGTTTCCTATGACCTGGCGAGCGATGCCGCTCAGGTAAGCAAAGATAACATCGCTGCTCTTGAGCCGACCGAACCTCACGGACAGCAGGGCTTTATCATCAAATTCAAGAGCCCGGTAACCTTCACTTACAAACCGGCCGGCGAAAGCCCGCATACCGTTATTCTAAGTGAGGCTGAGGTTCGATTGGGTGACATCACTACTGATGGCACTAGCACTGTCATTGCCCTAACGGATAACCTCGTGAAAGTCGGCTGGAACTACTTCCTGATTCATGGCGATGGTAGCGAGGGGGTTCATAATCCGGCCTTTATCAACGCCGTAATAGATACCTCGATTGCCGCCTTGAGATAGGGGGCTAGAAAAACTGGTCAGAAAGTAATACAATATCAAGGAATTCGAGAAAGGAAGAGGAGACTTGGCTAGAGAGGCCTCCTCTCCTTCTTATTACTCAGGTGTGCTAAATGGTATGGCTAAAATAAAGGAGGTAAGACTATGAAGAAGCTGCCCTGGTCCCTGGCCACCATCCTGGTAATCGGGCTGCTCTGGCTGGTGGTTAGTTGCGGCGGTGGCGCACCCTCGACCCCGACTCCTCCGACCATTCCGACTACACCAACCACTCCTACGACACCGACCCTACCTGCCACGCCAACGTCAACAATACCCAAAATACCTCACACTCTGGAAGGCCGTAGCGATTGCCTCGTATGCCATCAAAACGGGATTATCAGTGCGCCCAAGGTTTCCGCCGGCCCCACTAACCATGCGACATTCACGAGTGCTATGTGCCTTGGCTGTCATCAGAGTGGCGTTGCTGGTGCACCTAAGATTTCGGATGCCCATACTGCTCGTGCTTCGACCGACTGCCTGACCTGTCACAAGGACGGAATTACCAACGCTCCTAAGTTCCCGGCTGACCATGCTGGCCGCACTAGCAACACCTGCCGTGGCTGCCATCAAACCAGCTAGTGTGGTGTCGATATGGTCGAGCATTCTTACGAAGTGCTAGAAGCGACATACTGACTAAAGTGTAATAATAGGGTAGTAGTTTACGTAGTAATTATCTTGATGATACTCTAGCTGAATCGAGAAGTTGCTCGAATTGAAGAGATATTTGCGTGCAATGACGGCGTCTTCTTCGGCGTGGCTGGAAGCGTGCTGGTAAGTTGAAGCCAGCCTGCCAGCAATGCTATACTAGCACTAGAAACAGTTGAAGGAGACGCCGTCTAATGATTTCAGTCAGCCGCTTGCTATGCGATAACGTTGGACCGGGCGACCACCTGCGCTATGAGCGCAAGGAAGAGCCTCGGCCAGTGGTCGTCTGGAACTGCACCCGCCAGTGTAACTTAAACTGCATCCACTGCTATGCCAGCGCCGCTAACTTAAGGTCTCCGGACGAGATGGATACCGCCGCCGGAGAGGCGTTCATCCATGACCTGGCTGATTTCCACATTCCCGTCCTACTTTTTTCAGGCGGCGAACCGCTGCTGCGAAAGGATTTTTTTCCTCTTGCCAATCTGGCAAAACAGTCGGGACTAAGAGTCGCCCTGTCGACCAATGGTACCCGCATTACCGAAGATGCCGCCCGCGACCTCAAGCGACTCGGTTTTGCCGAGGTGGGTATCAGCCTGGACGGCATCGGAGCTAAGAATGACTACTTCCGCGGGCAGGAAGGCGCTTTTGATAATGCGCTGAGGGGTATCAGAAACTGCAAATCTCAGGGGTTGCGGGTCTCTTTGAGACAGACTATCACTCGCTCTAATTACCAGGAAGTCCCGGCTATATTCGAGCTTGTTGAGAAAGAAGGCATCAACCGGGTCTGCTTCTATCACCTGGCCTATTCGGGCCGGGGCAGCAGCCTCATCGATGAAGATATCACCCACGAACAGAAACGGCAGGTGGTGGATACTGTTTGCGAACGCACTATCGACCTTCACAAGCGTGGCTTGACCAAGGAGATTCTCACCGTCAGTAATCACGCCGATGGCGTTTATCTCTATCTGAAATTGAAGGAAAGCGACCCGGAACGGGCTGAGAAAGTGCTGGCATTACTGAAAGTTAACGGGGGCAATAATTCCGGCATTAAGATAGGCTCTGTCGATGATGTGGGGAACGTGCATCCGGACCAGTTCTGGTGGCACTATACGCTTGGCAATGTCCGGGAGAGAAAATTTGGCGATATTTGGCTCGATACCAGCGAACCTTTGCTCAAGGGGTTGAAGGATAGGGCTGGTTTGCTCAAGGGCCGCTGCGCCCGTTGTCACTATCTCGATATCTGCAACGGTAGCCTGAGGGTTAGGGCCGAAGCGGTAACCGGTGATGTCTGGGCGGAAGACCCGGCCTGTTATTTAACCGAAGAGGAGATTGCGGGGTAAGATGACTTCAGAAACGCACCGTCCGGGTCACATTATCCAGCCAGTGTTGAACCATGTCGCCTGGGAGATTACCCGAAGTTGTAACCTGTTATGCTCTCACTGCCGGGCGTCTGCTCATCGGGGCGGTTATGAAGGCGAGCTGACTACGGAAGAGTGCTTCCGCGTTATCGATGAGATAGCCGAAGTAGCTAAGCCCATGCTTGTTCTGACCGGAGGTGAGCCGTTATTACGCCCGGACGTTCTTGATATCGGCCGTTATGCTGCAAATAAGGGATTCCGTGTAGTAATGGGTACCAACGGAACGCTGCTTACCGCAGAAATGGCCGCCAAACTGAAGGAAGTGCCTGTAATGTGTGTCGGCGTCAGCCTGGATTTCCCCAGCGCTGCCCGGCATGATGAATTCCGCTGTATGGTCGGCGGCTTTGAAGGGGCGATGTCAGGTATTAAAAACGCCCGCCAGGCTGGCATCGATATTCAGATTAACAGCACTATTTCTAAAATGAATGTGGCTTACCTCGATGAACTGATTTCGCTTGCCCTTGAAATCGGGGCGAAGTCTTTCCACCCTTTTCTGCTCGTGCCGACCGGTCGGGGTAAGGACATCGAGGCAAGTGAGCTGTCTCCTGAGGAATACGAGCAGACGCTCAATCACATACTGGATAAGACGGCTGAATTGCGAGGAAAGCTGGCGATGCGCCCCATCTGCGCTCCCCACTTCATGAGGATAACCCGCCAGAGGCAGAAGATAAGCGGCGAAGCCGCTCCTGCTGCCTCTCCCTCGGTGCGACCTGCGGCAGCAGGAGGGCACCCTGGCGGCCATCCGGCTTTCAGCCGCGGCTGCCTCTCCGGGACAGGTTTCTGTTTTATCTCTCATACGGGGAGCGTGCAGGGCTGCGGTTACCTCGATATTGAAGCCGGCAATGTCAAACAGCAGACTTTCGGTCAGATTTGGAATAACTCGGGTCTTTTCGGCAACCTGAGAGATCTTTCCGCGCTGAAGGGCAAATGCGGGGTCTGCGAGTATTCGAGAATCTGCGGCGGCTGCCGAGCCAGAGCCTACGAAGCTACCGGAGATTGTCTTGAAGCTGAGCCGTATTGTGTTTATGAGCCTGTGGCACAGCGAAGAGCCGCCGGCAGATAGGTTACGAGATGCACCTGGATAGAATCGACCAAAAACTGCTCAACCGGTTGCAGGTTAATTTCCCTCTGGTCAGTCAGCCTTACGCTCTCCTGGGCTGGGATTTGGGTATTACTGAAGACGAGGCCATCGGGCGAATTGGGGGGCTGAGAGCGGGGGGCACTATTCGCCAGATAGGCCCTCTTTTCGACGCCAAGAAGCTTAATTACAAAACCACCCTGGTGGCAATGAGAGTGACCGGAACTGAGCTTGATAAAGCCGTTCAGTTGTTGGCTGAGTATCCGGTCAGCCATGCCTACGAGCGGGACCACTATTTTAACCTCTGGTTTACCCTGGCCGTTCCGGCTACAATCGATGTCGATATTGAACTTAAGAAAATGGTCAGGCCGATTAAAGCTGAAGCCTGTTTTAGCCTGCCGGCATTGAACTTATTCAAATTACGTGTCTTTTTTGATTCGGGCGCCGATGAACATACCGAGCTTGCCGAGACTTCCGGCGTGGCAAACAGTCAGCCGGAAACCGGGCTTTCTGATGCGGACAAAAAGGTGATTAACGAAATACAGCAGGATTTACCTCTGGTGTACCGTCCCTTCCGTGAAATGGCGGCAAAGCTGGAGATGAGCGAAGAGGAGTTTCTGGGGCAATGCCAGTCTCTGCTATCGAGAGGGGTGATGCGCCGCTTTAGCGTGGCAGTCAACCACCGGCAGGTCGGTTTTGTAGCTAATGGAATGGCTTGCTGGCCGGTGCCGCAAGAGAAAATCGAGCAAGCCGGCCAGAGGTTGGCATCCCTGCGTGAAGTAAGTCACTGCTACGAAAGAAGGACAAATCCGCTCTGGAAATATAATCTCTTTGCTATGATTCACGGGCAGGCTAAGGAAGATTGCCAGCGAATCGCCGATAAAGTGTCGGCTGACATAGGACTTAATGATGGTATAATGCTATTTAGTACCAGAGAGTTCAAAAAGACGAGGCTTAAATACCCGGTATGAAAAAAGACGCTTCGAAATCAGGGCAAGACAAAGCGAATGTTTATCTGGTTGGCTTAAACCACCACACGGCTCCGGTTACCCTCCGCGAGAGGGTGGCTATCAATGCCGAGCAGCTCGATAACGCTTATCAATTACTGCGTCAGTATATTCCGCACGGCATCATTCTCTCCACCTGCAACCGCACCGAGATTTACGCCACGGGCAGCCATCCCGCTGAAGAAGCCGTACTCAATTTCATCAATGCAATCAGCGGCGTGCCCTTTGTCGACCTGATGCCGCATATTTTCCTGCGTGAGAATAAGACCGCTTTTAAACACCTCTTTCGCATTGCCAGCGGGCTGGATTCGATGATTATCGGTGAACACGAGGTGCTCGGTCAGATTAGACAGGCATTGGCGGCGGCGGAAAAGGCCGGGATGGTTAACCCGGAATTACGCAATGTTTTCAACGGCGCTCTCAGGACGGGCCGGCAGGTCCGGGAGGAAACCGGCATCAGCCGCAGTGCTCTTTCAGTAAGCTCGGTAGCTGTCGACCTGGCGTCGAAGGCTATCGGCGGTCTTGAAAATTGCAAGATGCTGGTTATCGGCGCCGGTGAGGCTGGCCGGCTGGTCGCCAGGGTGGCTAAGGAGGAAGGCGTCTCCCGGATTGTTATTGCCAGCCGGACCATAGAATCGGCTTCGGCTCTGGGAGCGATGGTCGGCGGCACGCCAACCGATTTGAATAATATTTCAGAAGAATTGAGCACCGCTGATATAGTCGTCGCCTGTGCTGGAGCGCCCAACCGAATCCTCGATGTCGACCATGTCAGGGAGGTTATGAAAGGCCGCACTGATTCCCCGCTGGTGATAATCGATATCGCCGTTCCCCGGAATGTCGAGCCTGAAGCCGGGAAAATCGATAATGTTTTTCTCTACGATATCGACGACCTGACCCGGGTTTCGGATAAAAACCGCCAGCAGCGCGAGGGCGAGGTGCTCAAGGCGGAACAGATTGTCGCCGAGGAGGTTGCCAGATGCGCTTCCGACTGGTCGGCTGCCGAGTCCAAGTCGGTCATCGGGGCTTTGATGCAAAAGGCAGACGAGATACGCACTCAGCAATTAAAGCGGACATTGAAGAAATTACGTCCTCTCTCTGAGGAGGAGCAATTCAATCTGGATGCAATGACCAGGTCAATCGTGACCAGGATTCTTCAGGAACCTATCGAGTATCTCAAAAAGAATGAGAATGACGGTCACTACCCCGAGGTGGTGAGCGAGCTTTTCCGACTGAACACCGGGGCGGACAAGGCTGAAGAATAGTAACGAACTGGTCCTCTGGTATAATTGATAATATCAAAGGTGTTTATTAACCAAATTCCATTCCGTGCTTGACACGGAATCAAGAAAATCCCGCTCTCAGCGCGGGAACTGGATACCGACTTTCGTCGGTATGGTAGTGTTGGTAAATAACCTTTAATATCTTGATTGGAAATGAGAAGAGGGGGGCTGTGCCCCCCTCTTCTTGAAATAGGGATTGTGAATAATGGCATTTAGAGTAAATTACAGGGGCAGTCAGGGTTTTAGTTTGGGTCCTCTGGGCTTCCTGATAGTGGCGAACCTGATAGTGTTTATTGCCACCACTTTCAGGCCGCAGCTAATCTTTCTGCTTGGCTTATCAGCTCAAGACCTCTTCTCACAGCCGTGGACGATTGTGACTAATATGTTCGTTCACGGTGGCCTGGGGCATATTTTTGCCAATATGCTGACTCTCTACTTTTATGGCAGCTACCTGATAAATCTGGTGGGTGAGAAGAAATTCTTCGCTGTTTATTTTCTGGGCGGGTTACTCGGCAATGTTGCCTTCTTGCTGCTGGCGCCGTCTTTTGCCATAGCTATCGGCGCCTCCGGAGCCGTTTTTGCCGTGGGTGGGGCGTTGACCGTGTTGAGGCCGAAGATGACTGTCTATATCTTCCCGTTGCCGGTGCCTCTGCCTCTCTGGGTCGTGGTTATCGGCGGTTTCTTCATAATGACCTCCCCCGGCATTGCCTGGCAGGCTCACCTGGGCGGTCTGGTGCTGGGGCTGGCAGCGGGTTATCTTTTCAGAAAGGGAACATCGCGCTTATACTATTAGTTTAGGCTACTCCATTTCCGCTTTTATTCGTTCCACGTGCTTCCTGCGAAACGCTTCAAATCCCTCTTAATCTCCCTTTGCAAAAGGGAGATACCTCGTTCATCCCCATTTATCAAAGGGGGGCTAAGGGGGATTTTACCTCGATGGGTTGTCACCAACCCGGCTAAGGACTATAATCTCAGATGACGATGAATCCTCAACCTGAGCCTAAGCTTTTTCTCAGCCGTCAGGAGATAGCCCGGACTGTCGCGAGCCTGGCAGCTGAAATTACTAAGGAATACTGCGATAAAAACCCTCTCTTGATTGGTATCTTGAAAGGCTCTTTTGTTTTTCTGGCCGACCTGGTGCGGTTGCTTAACTTCCCTCTTGAGGTTGATTTCATCAAATTATCCAGCTACGGTCGGGGCCGCAGCACTCCCGGGGAACTAAAAGTGGTGCAGCGTTTCAAGTGCCCCGTCAAAGGCCGTCACGTGCTGATAGTTGAGGATATCGTTGATACCGGCCAGTCGATGGCCTTCCTTACCGAATATCTGGGCAAAAAGAAGCCGGCCTCCTTGAGACTCTGCGTCCTGACTGACAAGCCTCCCCGCCGGCAGGTCGAGGTCAATATCGACTACCTGGGCTTTAGCGTCCCGGACAAATTCCTCGTCGGCTACGGCATGGACTGGGACGAAAAATACCGCAATCTGCCGGATATCGGTTATGTGGAGTTGGAGAAATAATTGAATAATCTGTCATTCCGTGCTTGACACGGAATCCAGAGGCCTAGTTCACGAGCAGAGCGGGTACTCTGGATACCGACTTTCGTCGGTAGGGACAGCAGCGTGAAATATTGAGTGAAAGAGATAAGTAACACATTGAACCAGGTGGCCAGGGGCAACGCGCCCGCGGATTTGATTCTGGCCAACGCGCGTATCGTGAATGTGTTCAACGGCGAGATTGAACGCGGGAACGTGGCTATCTATGGGGGCAGGATGGCCGGGGTGGGGGATTACAGGCAGGCGAAGGAAGTAATTGACCTGGCGGGCAAGTATCTGGCGCCGGGGCTTATCGACGGGCATACCCATCTGGAAAGCTCGATGCTGGGCGTGGCACAGTATGCCCGCGCCGTCGTGCCGCGCGGCACTACGGCTGTCGTCACCGACCTGCACGAAATCGCCAACGTCTGCGGACTGGCAGGGATGAAGTATGTGATGGATTCCGCCCGCCGCCTGCCGCTCGATGTTTTCCTGATGGCGCCTTCCTGCGTGCCGGCGACTCACCTGGAGACCTCCGGGGCGAGCCTCGGCGTGGAAGAGTTGCGCCAAGTGCTGAAATGGCGGAATTGCATCGGGCTGGGGGAGATGATGAATTTCCCCGGCGTGCTTTCCGGCGCCCCGGACGTTCTCAGCAAAATTGAGCTTTTCAGAGGCAAAGTAGCTGACGGCCACGCGCCGAGCATCTCCGGGAAAAACCTGAATGCTTACGTTGGTGCTGGCATCACTTCCGACCACGAATCGGTCACGTTGGCTGAGGCGAGGGAGAAGCTGGACAGGGGGATGTACGTGATGCTCCGAGAAGGCTCGTCCGAGAAGAACCTGGAGGCGCTCTTGCCCCTGGTGACTGATAAAACCTACAAGCGTTGTATGTTTGTCGTTGACGACCGCAGCGCCGCCGACCTGCTGAACGATGGCGATATGGACGCCGTGGTGCGCAAGGCGATTAAACTCGGCCTCGACCCGGTGCGGGCGATTCAACTAGCCACAATCAACCCTGCCGAACGTTTCAGGCTGGATGGCCTGGGCGCTGTTGCCCCCGGCTACACGGCTAATCTCATCGTCCTCGATGACCTGTCCAAATTCGTAGCAGACAGTGTCTTTTACAAAGGAACGCTTGTTGCCAAAGGCGGCAAACCGCTATTCCCTGTTGGGGATGGCAGGCGTCTGAGGCAGCTACGAGACACTGTGAACGTAAAGCCATTCGGTATCGAGGCGCTCAAGGTGCCGGCTCATGGGGAAACGGCGCTGGTTATCGAGGTCGTTCCCGGCCAGATAATCACACGCAAGAGGCAGGAGAAAGTTAAAGTTGAAAATTCCCCCTCGTCCCCCTTAATAAGGGGGGTAGGGGGGATTTTGCCTGATATCAGCCGGGACATTTTGAAGCTGGCGGTGATAGAAAGGCACCATGCTACGGGCAACATCGGCCTGGGGCTGGTGAGCGGGTTCGGCCTCAAGAACGGCGCGCTTGCCTCGTCCCTGGCGCACGATTCGCACAATATCGTCGCTGTCGGGACTAACGATGAGGACATCTATGCCGCCATCAAGGAAATCGAGCGTCTTCATGGGGGGTTGGTGGCGGTGGCTGGAGGAAAGGTTTTAGCCAGCCTGGCTCTGCCCATCGCGGGGTTGCTCTCCGATGAGCCATTGGAGACAGTGGTTGATAAACTGGGCAAGCTGGAACAGGCGTCAGCGCGAATAGGATGCAGATTGGCCTCGCCATTTTCCACGCTGTCTTTCCTTGCCCTGCCGGTCATCCCGGAACTCAGGCTGACCGACTTGGGGCTGGTCGATGTGAACGAGTTCAGGCTGGTTGAATAGTGACCTCACCCCCTGACCCCCTCTCCGCGAGCGGAGAGGGGGAGCCATACCGACGGAATGCCAGCCCCGTACACGATACGGGGTCGGTATCCAGAGAACTGGGTGGGGCGCTGGATTCCGGCTTGCGCCGGAATGGTGTGACGCCCGTTGAGGAGAACGAAAACCATGTATCCTGGCAGAGAAAAAGCTATCTTTGAAAACCGCTATGACGCCGGCAGGCAGCTGGCGGCCAAATTAACTGAATATAAAGGGCTTGCCAACCAGGTGAGAGGGTTGCAGGTCGTGGTGCTGGCTATACCGAATGGCGGGGTGCCGGTGGGGTTGGAGGTGGCGCTCGCCCTCGAAGCGGATTTCGACTTGGTGGTGGCCCGCAAGATTCCACTGCCGTTCAACCCGGAGGCGGGGTTTGGGGCGGTGGCGGACGATGGCTCCGTGCTCCTGAATGACGAGATTGTCGGGATGTACAGCCTTACCCGGGAACAGATAGACTTCCAGGTTGAGAAAGTGCGAGCTGAGATCAAGCGGCGCCGTATGCTCTACAGGCAGGATAGGCCGCCGGCTCTGGTTTCGGGCAGGACTGTGATAATCACCGATGACGGGCTGGCATCCGGTTTTACCATGAAGGCGGTTGTTTCATCTATGCGCAGCCGCCGGCCCAGGGAGATTATTGTCGCGGTGCCGTGCAGCTCGGCCTCAGCGCTTGAAGAGGTGAGCAAAGTCGCCGATAAGGTGGTCACCGTAGCCGTAGGTTCGCAAGCGAGGTTCGCCGTAGCCGATTTCTACAAGAACTGGCACGACGTTCCTGATGACGAGGTCTTCCGCTGTCTGGACAAGTTCCGGCAGGCGCGCTTCAAGGCGGGGGCTGAGCCTCGTAGAAACCGATAGTGCTTCTCGTGTGATTGCGAGATCCCGATTCCATCGGGACGAAGCAGTCTGCGAGGCGGGGTTGTTTCCCCTCCCAGATTGCCACGTCGTCTCGGCTATCACCTCGACTCCTCGCAATGACAAACCCCTCGATTCCCGTGGCACAGGCGTCTCGCCTGTGCGGGTGGTGGGTTTCGTCCTTCCGTTGCGAAGTGCGGAAGGACTCTACCCACCCTACGTCCCCTATATTTCAAGGCGCAGTTCTCGCTGAAACTGCTTATTAAAGGACACCAGAAACTTGTTTCGTTCCGCAGCCATCGTCTTAGCTTTTTCAGTGTGGAAGAAGGCATCCGTAAGCTTTTCTTTGCTGTTTAAGAGTCGCTCTGGCACGGATTCAATACCCAGATGTATGTCAAATGCACTTGTCCGTTGAAAAGCCCTGGCAATCCAAGTAGCTCCAAGTAGTTCAAGCTTGTCAGCGTCGTTGACAATTCGCGATTCGAGAGTCGTCTGTTCCATTCCTTTGTTATGTTCGCTGATTATTTGCTTCACATGCTGTTTCTGTGCGCTGGGATATCCAAGGCGTTCTAGAAACCTCTCTGCGATGAGCGCACCTACCTCCCCATGGTCGGCAGAGGGAAGCGCATATAACCCCAGAAACTCCTGGAAATCGTTCTCATCCCTTCCTAATGCGTGTTTGCTCCATCCAAGCGGTACCAACCCTACATCGTGCAGCAGGGCTGCGACTTCGATGATCTGGCAGTCAGCTTTCTCAATCGTTCCTATTTTCACAGCCAATTTGGTCACTCGTCGAACATGATCGACACCGTGACAGTAACTCAGATCAGATTGATATTTCTCCAAAAAAGCATTGATTTTCTCGATTATTTGAGCGTGGGTTAATGGGCTATCCATAGTCACCTCTCCTGGTTACCCGTTGGGGTTAAAACAAATGCGCCCAATTTGGTCGGCTATAGCGATTTCCTCCGATTTCCCGGAGAGAGCAGAGAGAAAAATCATGCCCCATTATAGAGAAATTGACAATTTTGCCCTATTCTTCGATGCCGGTTGTCTGCCTAATAGCCTACTTCGCTGCTTCCGCCGGCGCGGGGTTCTTGTAGCCTTCTAGCAGCGTGGGCGCTTGCTTGATTAGCTCGTCCACTGTCCAGAGTCCCTCTTTTTTCTCGATGGATTTCTTCTTCACAGGCTCCGAGTATAGGGCGATGTTGCCGCCGGTCACATCGAAGACCTGCCCGTTCATATCAGATGCCTTGTCTGTGCAGAGATAAATCAGGAAGGGAGCCACTGTCTCCGGACTGGGCGGGTTGGTCAGCTCTTCGTATCTCTCCTTGGTCAGCAGTCCGGATTCATAGCGTTTCTTAAAACCGGCGACGATATCCTCGCTCAAAGTGAAGCGGGTCCCGGCGGTCGGTGCGTAGGCATTGCAGGTGACTCCGTACCTGCCCATCTCCCTGGCGATGGCCCTGGTAAGGCCGACGATGCCCGCCTTGGCCGCTCCGTAATTGCAGTGTCCCACCGTGCCCAGCCAGGCGGTGGAGGTAGTATTAATGATGCGCCCCCACTTCTGCTCTCTCATCAGGGCGCAGGCAAACCGGGTGCAATTGAAAGACCCTTTCAGGAACGAATCGATGCAAGTATCCCATTCCTCTTCGGTCATATTCCAGACCATATGCGGTCTGTCCGCGCCGGCGTTGTTGATGAGGATATCCAGCCGGCCGAACTTGTCCACGGCCGCCTTGACGAGCTTCTCGGCGACTCCAAAATTCGAGATATCGCCGAAGAAGGGGATGGCCTGTCCACCCTTATCCGTTATCTCTTTGGCGACCGTGGCGGCGTCCCCGCCCTTGGTGCCCTCGGAGCGGTTATTGGTGACCACCCTGGCGCCCTCGGCGGCAAAAGCCACCGCCAAAGCCCCCCCTATGCCCTGCCCCGAGCCGGTAATGATGACGACTTTATCTTTTAGAATGTTGCCCATTTATATCCTCACTTCTTTCGAATTTGAGACATTATCATGCCTGTGGGAGAAACCAAGAGGGTGGACGAACCGAGTGAAATTGTATACGTTGTCCAGTCTTCTGTCAAATTCAAGAATCCATCCCCCTAACCCCCCTTCCTTTGAAAAAGGAAGGGGGGGGGGAATTTATTATTTTCGAAGGGGCGCTAGCGCCCCTTCGCGCTTCCCTACGAACGAAAAGTAGGGGAAAAACCTGTTGCAATACCCGGTTTAAAGTGCTATAGTAATTAAGACAAAAAGAATAATTTCATTACCTTTTAAGTTAGTCCAGCGAGGCTAGCAAGGGGATAATCCGAGGGGCAAACCATAACCTCCTTGGAGTGAGCAAAGCCGAACCTCTTGCTAGCTGGCAAGAGGTTCTTTTTTATGAACAAAACAATCATCATGACCCCGGAGGATATCAAGCGCAGCCTGGCACGCATCGCCCACGAGATTATCGAGCGGAACAAGACTGCCGAGCATCTGGTGCTGGCCGGTATGCGCACGCGGGGCGTGCCTCTGGCCAAGCGCCTGGCCGCCAATATGGGAGCCTTCGAGGCTTCTAAGATACCTGTCGGCGCTCTGGATTTCAGCCTCTACAGGGACGACCTGCCGTTAGTCGATAAGGATAAGCAGCCGACTGTCGACCACACCGATATTCCGGTCAGCATCGATGGCAAATCTGTCGTTCTGGTCGATGATGTCCTCTATACCGGGCGCAGCGCCCGGGCGGCTATGGATGCTCTCATCGACCTGGGCCGTCCCCAATCCATCCAGCTTGCCGTGCTTATCGACCGCGGGCACCGCGAGCTGCCTATCCGGGCTGACTATGTTGGCAAGAACGTGCCCACCTCACAGCATGAGGAGATAAAGGTCAGGCTGGTCGAGACCGACGGCATCGATGAAGTGATTATCGTGAAGATGAACCCGGTTCAATCCTCCCAAGGACGCGCCGGAAATGGAATCACCGGTAGGGAAGCATTATGACCCTGGCCGGGCGAAGTCTGGTAACCATGGACGACCTCTCCAACGGGGAAATCGAGGCAATTTTCTCTCTGGCTGATGAGATGGCGGCGGCAACGGACAAGCAAACCCGCCTGCCAAAGTCCGGTGGTGATGGCGGGCAGGCCGGTATCTGCAAAGGGAAGATTATGGCGAGCCTGTTTTTCGAGCCGAGCACCCGGACGCGGCTTTCTTTCGAGGCGGCGATGCACCGGCTGGGCGGTAACGTCATCAGCGTCGTCGATGCCAAAGCTACCTCTTTGGCTAAGGGGGAAAGCATCTCCGATATGGCCCGCATCGTGGGCAGCTACGCCGATATTATTGTCATCAGGCATCCGTGGGAGGGGGCGGCTAAGGTGGTGGCAGACTACGCCGGTGTGCCGGTGATAAATGCCGGCGATGGCGGGCACCAGCATCCCACCCAGACCCTCCTGGACCTCTATACTATCAAGCGTGAAAGGCAGACCATCAAGGGACTCAAGATTGCCCTCTGGGGCGACCTTAAGTACGGGCGGACGATACATTCCCTCATCTTCGCCCTGGCCAAGTTCGGCGCTAATATCCTCTTTTGTCCCACGCCCGGACTGGAAGTGCCCCAGAATATCATCAAGAAGCTGGTAGCTGAATATGGTGGTGAGTTGGAAGTCATCCGGGGTTCGGACGGCAGGAAAAAAACCAGCTCTTTCCCCCTCGATGCTATTTACATAACACCAAAAAGCCCGCACCAGCTAGCGATGATGCCCGACCTCAATCTGGAAGTCGAGCTTAAGGCAGGAGTCGACGCACTCTACGTTACCCGACCTCAAAAAGAGAGATTCGCTGATGGTGAGGCCGGGCAGATAGAGCAAAATTTCCCAGTGGTGAATAAGAAGTTTCTCAAAGGGGAGCAGTTCAAAAAGACGCTGGTGATGCATCCTCTGCCCAGGGTCGATGAGTTGGCTTACGAGGTGGATGCCGACCCGCGGAGTATGTACTTCAAGCAGGCGGCCTGGGGCGTGCCAGTGAGGATGGCGCTGCTGACTCTTTTGCTCGGCGCTAAAGAGGCGGAGGTGCGGGAAGAGCCGAGCGCCTTCGAGCCGAGGACGGACTACCCGGTATACAACCGGGGCTACGCGGTAACCTGCCCAAATCCGGTGTGTGTCTCAGTACAGGAGACAGAGACCAAGTATCTTAAGCCTGAGTTCAAGATTGTGAACCTTGAGCCTCTGACGCTCAGGTGCGTCTATTGTGAGCATGGGTTTGAGCCAAGGTACGTCGCCAGCGCCGAGTGGCACGAGGGCAGATTGGATACCCGAAAATACCATGGCGCAGATAGTCACCTTGTGAAGAAGATTAAGCCGGAGAACCTGATTATCTTCGATTCTGCCAGCCAGGCGGAGGAGCGTGGTTTCAAACCGAGTCACTATGCTTGAGTTTATTGAGTTTATAGAGTTTGTTGAGTTACCTTCCACTTCCCTCTCCCCTTGCGGGAGAGGGATTGAGGGTGAGGGGTACAGGAGAGAATGAAGCCGTTACTTATCCGGGGCGGTCGCATCATCGACCCGGGAAATGGAATAGACGAAATCGGCAGCCTGCTCATAGGCGAGGGCAAGATTTTGTGGTTGGGCAAGGGGGAGGCAACTCCGCCCCAGGTTGATTTCGATGTCTTGACTGCCAAAGGTTTAATTGTTTGCCACGGTTTTATCGACCTCCACTGCCATCTCAGGCAGCCCGGTTTTGAGGAGAAGGAGACCATCGCTACCGGAACTCAGGCGGCAGCCCGGGGTGGTTTTACCACAGTCTGCTGCATGCCGAATACCAACCCGCCTCTGGACAACCGGGCGACCATCGAGTATGTCAAAGCCGAAGCGGCGAAATCCGGCGCCGTCCGGGTGATGCCAATCGGGTGCGTCTCTAAGGGTAGGGCAGGGCGGGAATTAGCGCCGCTCTCGGAACTGGCTGCGGCCGGGGCGGTCGGCTTCAGCGATGACGGCAGTCCGGTGCTCGATACAGACCTGATGCTGGACGCCTTGCGTGCTAGTCGAGAACTGGGTATGCCGATAATCGACCACTGCGAGCATACCGGCCTGACCGAAGGCGGGGTGATGAACGCGGGCAGAATATCGGCTCTTCTTGGTCTCAAGGGTATGCCGGCGAAAGCTGAAGAAGTGATGGTGGCGCGCGATGTCGAGCTAGCTAAGCTGACCGGCGGCTGGGTGCACATTGCTCACGTCAGCACTGAAGAATCTGTGAATATCATCCGCCAGGCGAAGCAGCAAGGCGTCCGAGTCACGGCCGAGGTCACTCCCCACCACCTGACCCTCACCGAGGAAATGGTGATGGGTTACGGCGCTAATGCCAAGGTGAATCCGCCCCTTCGGACGGCAAAAGACATCCAGGCTTTGATTCGAGGGCTGGAAGAGGGCGTGATTGATATAATAGCGACCGACCACGCCCCCCACACCCCCGCCGAGAAAGCGCTTGGCTTCGTCCGGGCTCCCTCCGGCATCAGCGGGTTGGAAACTGCCCTCGGCAGTCTGATGAGTCTGGTGCACGGCGGACAACTAAATTTGAGCCTGCTTATCTCGAAGCTCACCAGCGAGCCGGCCCGGATTCTCGGAGAACGGTGGGGGAGATTGGGTACTCTGTCTATTGGTGCGGCGGCTGATGTTACTATCTTCGACCTCAATAAAGAGTGGGTAGTCGATACAGCCAAATTTGCCTCCAAGGGTAAGAATACTCCTCTAGCTGGCTCCAAACTGAAGGGCAAGGTGATGGCGACCGTTTCAGGAGGCAAAATGGTTTACAAAGATGAATCGATTACGGTTGAAATTTAGAGAGACGGGGAAGGTAAAGTTATAGAAAAAATCCCCCTTAATCCCCCTTTTTCTAAGGGGGATACCGGAGAAGTTCTCTTTTCCTCCCTTTCAAAGGGGAATCATAATGGGAAAGAGAAAACTAAGTAGGCATCTCCCTTTAACAAAGGGAGATTGAGAGGGATTTTCAAGGGATAAGGTTAACAAGAATAAATGACGAAAAAAGCAATTCTCGTTCTGGCGGACGGCTCGGTTTATCCGGGCTATTCGTTTGGCGCTGAAGCGGACACCTGCGGCGAGGTGGTCTTCAATACCAGCATGACTGGCTATCAGGAAATGCTGACTGACCCCTCCTATGCCGGTCAGATTGTCGTGCCCACCTATCCGCTCATCGGCAACTACGGCACCAATAGCCAGGACTTTGAATCCAAGAAAATCAGGGTGCGGGGCTTCGTGGTCAGGGAAGAGTGCCTTGAGCCTAGTCACTACCTGAAGAACCAGACGATTCACGAGTATCTGGTGCAGAGCGGCATCCCCGGCATTTACGGCATCGATACCCGCGCCCTTACCCGCAAGCTGCGCTCGGTTGGCGTGATGATGGGCATTCTTGCCATCGATAAGACTCCCGAAGAAGCGCTGGCGGCATTGAAGAAGGCGCCCGATTACGGCTCTATCGACTTCGTCAAAGAGGTAAGCGCCGAAGCTCCTTATCAGTGGCAGCCGGAAGCTCCGGCTGGCGAGTATAAAGTTGTCGTCCTCGATTGCGGCCTGAAATACAATATCCTGCGTATCCTGCGGCGGTTGGGCTGCTCCGTGACCGCCGTCCCCTGCACAACTTCGGCTAAAGAAATCCTTGCCTTGAAACCGGATGGCATCGTGTTATCTCCGGGTCCGGGTGACCCGGTTCTGCTGGATTACATTGTGGACGAAGTAAAAAAGCTGGTCGGCAAGAAGCCGATTATGGGCATTTGCCTCGGTGAGCAGCTTATCGCCCGCGCCTTCGGGGCCAGCACATTCAAGCTCAAGTTCGGCCACCGGGGCGGCAACCACCCGGTCAAGAGCCTGGCTGACGGGCGAGTCTATATCACTGCCCAG